>CAYWGR010000185.1:2683-11322 GCA_964458015.1 uncultured Planctomycetaceae bacterium | reverse complement strand
ACGACCTATCGGTCCACGGCCGAATTCGTCCACTCTTCCCTCACGATTCCCACGATCAAAATCCGGCCCGCGACCATGCGGCCCACGACCGAATTCAGGGCCGTAGCCGTCGCGCGGTCCACGACCTTCAAACGGGCAACGACCGTATTCCGGCCCACGACCTCGCGGTCCGCGGTCGAAATCGTCGTCGTGTCCATCGCGTGGTCCACGATCGAAATCCGGTCCGCGACCATGCGGCCCACGACCGAATTCAGGGCCGAAGCCGTCGCGTGGTCCTCGGCCTTCAAACTTGCCAGGACCGGCTTCCGGGCCTCGATCACGATCGAAGTCGGCTGGGGCCTTGGCGTCAGGCTTCTGGGGACCATCCGGCGGCAATGGGCGGTCAGGACCATCGGCGGCAAACGCGATGGTCGCGCCGCAAAGAACTAAAGCAGGAGCAAACAGGCGTAATGCAGATCGCATTATCAGATACCTCCAACAAATTTCTTGGCGCCCTGTAAGACTTGCACACCTTGCATCGTCGGCTCGAATAACTTTTGCAGTGTTGAGAACCATTTTTGATTCAATCATTTTCATGGCTTTCTCTCCTTGAGTCGTTTGAGCGGGCTTCATTCGCGGGGAATTAGGGACAGGACGCCTTTATCTCTTCTCCGCGAAGTGAATTCCACCGTGGCCTTGGGTTGAATTCACACCTCTAATAAGCAGATGACGTGCCAAACCAAAGAAGAAATAAATTTTGCGGATGCGTTTTTGGAGAGGATGAATGCAATATCAAGGAGCATCAATAAAAAAACCCCAGTCAGCGGTGCGGTTGGAAACCGCCGACCAGGGCATTCACAACAAGGTGAATATCAAACGTTATTTGGACGACTTCTCGGTGTCTTCTTGATCTCGGGGCTTGTCATCCGCAGGGCCGGGGCCTTTGCCGGGGCCGCCCATATCGGGTCCGCCTGGACCGCCTCCGAATCCGAAATCATCAAACCAAGGACCGCCTGGTCCCATACCGGGTCCGCCGCGTGGGCGTCGACGCTCGGAACGGTCGCCCCGCATACCCGGAGGCGCCGGCCGTTCGGCTTGCATCTTCTTCTGCAATTGCTGCAATTCCTTTTTCAAGGTGGCGATTTTCTCGGTGTCCGGCTTGTCCGCAATTTGTGCCTCGATGAGATCCGCTCTTGCGCGAAGGCACTGCACATGCAGTTTGGCCAAGGCGGTCATTTTTGCTTTGTCGGGCAATTTGTATTCGCCCGGCGGTGGTCCTTCCGCAGGTTTCTTATCGCCCGTGCCAACATCCTCGGTCCAAGCGACCAAGGCTGAGGCAAAGAGGACCGATGTTGCGATCAACACGATGGATGCCATTCGCATGGTATATTACCTCCTTTGCCCTGTTTCAAAGCCCTGCAACTATTGCACACCTGATTTAGCCCGTTCGAAACGGTTTTGCACTGTGAAAACCTGAGAATCGATCGTTTTTTAGCCCGCTGATTGTCGTTCGAGCACGAAAAACGCCTGGAATTCTAGGACTCAAGTGTTTTTCCCGTTTCTTCTCCGCTTGGCATAATTGTCTGCCGGTTTGTTGGAATTATATGCAAGCGGCGTGCCAAAGTATAATTATTTGGGTTGCGACATAACAAGTTGGAAAATTACGCATGGATGTGCAGGCATCCTTCGTAGTTCCAAGTTTTCCTAGAGCCAATAACCGTAATCTTGAAAGCAGCGTAGAATCTCCGTAATTCCAGAGATCCTTCACTTCGTTCAGGATGACAAATTACTTAAATTTGGGACTACAGCGGACACCTGTCCCACAACGAGCAATCAACCGATGGCGCTGTCTCTAGCAGACCAAAGCTTTTTGGGCTGCCGCGATCGTGGCGTCGATATCCGCTTCGGTGTGTGCGGCGGATACGAACAATGCTTCAAACTGGCTGCAAGGCAGATAAACGCCCTCGTCGAGCATGTCCCAGAAGTAACGGGCGTATCGCTTCGTATTACATTGCGAGGCGGTGTCCCAATCGGTTACGGCATAATCGCTGAAGAACAGTGTAAGCATCGAGCCGCAACGCCCGAGACGGCAAGGCTCTTTGGCTGCCCGAGCTGCTGCGAGTAAACCATCGGCCAAGCGGGCCGAAAGGCGTTCGAGCTGAGCATAAGGGTTCGAGTCGCGCAACGCTTGCAACGTAGCGATGCCGGCGGCCGTAGCCAAGGGATTGCCGCTCAGCGTGCCCGCTTGAAATACCCGACCGGCAGGCAACACGTGGTTCATGATGTCGGCCCGACCGCCGTAGGCGCCAACGGGCAAGCCGCCTCCGATGATTTTCCCCAGCGTGGTTAAATCGGGTTGAATACCGTGAAGAGATTGCGCGCCGCCATAGGCTACGCGGAAACCGGTCATCACTTCGTCGTAGATCAGCAATGCACCGTGACCGCGAGTTAATTTTACCAAGGTTTCACGGAATTCGGCAGTCGAGGGGACGCAGCCCATGTTGCCGACGATTGGCTCGACGATAATACCGGCGATTTGCGAGCCGTGCTTGGCGAACGCTTCTTCCAGGGCTGCGCAATCGTTGTAACGCAGCACGAGAGTGTCGCGGGCGGTGCCTTCGGTGACACCGGGTGAATTCGGCGAACCAAGCGTGGCCGCCGAGCTGCCTGCCGCCACCAGCAGACTATCGACGTGGCCGTGATAACAGCCGGCGAATTTAATGATGATCGGCCGGCCTGTAAATCCGCGGGCAAGCCGGATGGCGCTCATCGTGGCCTCGGTGCCCGAATTGACCAGCCGGATTTTCTCGATCGACGGCACGGCTTCGATGATCAGCTCGGCCAATTCGTTTTCAGCCACGGTGGGCGCGCCGAAGCTTGTGCCGCGTCGGAGTGCCGATGCAACGGCTTCCACCACGGCTGGATAACCATGCCCGAGAATCATGGGACCCCACGAGCCGATATAGTCGAGATAGCGATTCCCATCGATGTCGAAGAGCCAGGCGCCTTCGGCGCGGTCGAAGAAAACGGGCTCGCCGCCGACGCCGCCGAATGCGCGGGCAGGGCTGTTTACCCCGCCGGGCATCAGTTGTTTTGCCCGATTAAATGCAAAATGGCTCTTTTCGTGCTGCATAAATACCCCCGCCCTGGAGAATCTGCCCATGATAACGCACCATGCCCAAAAGCGGGAGTGGGGCGGGGATGCAGTCGGGCAGGAATACAGACGGTGGATTTGCACAGTGCTTTGGAGTAAGAAAATGTCATCTGAGCGTAGCGAAGGATCTCATGGATACATAGATAGTTAGCGATGGCAGACGAGATTCTTCGCTGCGCTCAGAATGACCAAAAATTACAACTTTGCAGCTCTCCTAGGTATGTAATCGGCAGGAAATATTTTCAATCAAGCCGGCTGTAGTTGACCTTAGGCATAAGCTTTGGCATATTGAGCGACCGATGAAAGTTGTACTCCTGCTCGTGGGAAGCATATTCCAACTAGGGGGTGGGCTTGTGAATTCGCAGGATTGCCGCGCAACCAATCGACGCTTGACCGTATCGCTTGCGGTCGGCTTGGCGTTGGTTTTGCTCGGGCTTCTCTGGTGGTTTGATCCGGCGAAAAGCGGCACGACGTTGTGCATGTTTCATGCAATCACGGGGCTTGATTGTCCTGGTTGCGGTGCAACCAGGGCAACGCACGAACTATTGCATGGACGGTTCGGGGCCGCTTGGCGCTACAATCCACTATGGGTGACGGTGTTGCCGTTGGCAGTCTATACGGCCATTTCCGAGCTGCGCGTCATGGCGGACCGGCGGCCTTTGCCGGGCGATTTGCCGCGGCAAACGTGGTTTTGGATCGTGGCGGCCGTGGCTGCCGTCCTCTTTTTTGTCGTGCGAAATTTTCTTTAAGGAGAGCATCATGGCTATCGAGTTTCGCTGTCCGCAGTGTGGGAAATTGTTGCGAACCGGTGACGACACGGCGGGGCGACAAGCCAAATGTCCCGAGTGCGGCGCCGTTTCCACTATTCCGTCGGCCGGCGGCACGCCGGGAATCGAAAACCTGGCCGATTCGGGCAATCCCTACCAGTCGCCGAGCCCCTTCACGCCGCAGTCGTCCGAACACATTCCCGGCGAAATCTCTCCGCAGATACTCGATTTGAGCGATGTCTTCAGCCGAACATGGAGCATCTTTAAGGAACAGTGGGGCAATTGCGTCGCGGCGTGGTTGATGATTTTCGTGATTTCAACCGTGATTAGCTATGCTCTAAGCTTTGGCGGGTTGATGTCCGGTCGAATCATGTTTGGGCCTCGCTTGGCTCAAGTCGGACAAGTGGTCGGGCAAATCGCCGGACAGTTGATCTCGATCTGGCTTGGCATCGGCGTCGCCATCTACTTTCTCAAAGTTGCCCGAGGACAAGCAGCCGACTACAGCGACTTATTCAACGGCGGCCCGCATTTTCTGCGAATTGTGCTTGCCTCGCTGTTGTTTTTTGTGATTTTCTATGTCGGATTGATTTTGTGCATTGTGCCGGGCGTGATCTTGGCCTTGATGTTCTCGCAGTTTTATTATCTCGTGCTTGATCGGCAGATGCCCATCCTCGATGCATTCAGCATGTCGAAAGATCTCACCAACGGAAACAAGCTGACGTTGTTCCTGATTTGGTTGGCGATGATGGGAATTTGCGTCGTGGCGTTGATTCCCTGCGGTTTGGGCCTTATTGTGGCCGCGCCGTTCTTCTGCTTGATGTTCCCGATGATTTATCTGACCATCACCGGCCAACCGGCGGCCAGATAAACTACTTGCTCAACTGAATCACGCCTTCGGTCGGGCTGCTGGCCGTGGCGTAGAGCTTTTTCGGAATGCGCCCGGCGAGATAGGCTAATCGGCCTGCTTGGCAGCCGAGCCGCATCGCTTCGGCCATGCAGAGCGGATCCTTCGCGTGGGCGATGCCGGTATTCAACAGAACGCCGTCGGCGCCAAGCTCCATGGCCACGGTCACGTCGCTGGCCGTGCCCACGCCGGCATCCACGATGACCGGGTAATCGGGATCGTTTTCCTTGAGATATTCAAGGCAGATCCGCAGGGCGTTGGGGTTCAGCACGCCCTGGCCCGAACCGATCGGACTTCCGGCAGGCATTACACTTGTCGCTCCGGCTTCTTTCAAACGCTTGGCCATCACCGGATCGTCGCTCGTGTAGACCAAAACTTGGAAACCGTCGAAGACGAGTTTTTCCGTGGCTTGCAGAGTAGCAACGGGATCGGGCAACAGCGTGCGCTTGTCGCCGAGCACTTCCAGCTTGACCCAATCCTTGCCGGGGTTGTTCATCTGTGAGAGAATTTCACGCCCCAACCGGGCCACGCGCACCGCGTCGTCGGCCGTAAAACATCCGGCCGTGTTGGGTAAAATAATGTAACGTTTGGTGTCGATGAAATCGAGGATGTTTTTGCCCTCGGCGTCGATCAAACGCTCACGGCGCACGGCCACCGTGATGCATTCCGTGCCCGAGATATCGAGCGACTCGCGCATGCCTTCGTAGCTGGCGTATTTGCCGGTGCCGACGATCAACCGGCTGGAAAAAGTGTGCGAACCGATCCGCAATGCATCCGAGGACTGTGGTTTGCTATCCGACATGAAAAAAACTAGCCTCCTCCCACCAAGGTAACAATTTCCAGGCGGTCGCCGTCATGCAGAACATGTTGGGCATGTTGCTGCCGAGGGACCAATTCGAGATTGACTTCGACGGCCACGGGTTTGGCCGTCAAGTTGAGTTCGTCGAGCAACCCCGCGACGGTGAGGCCGTCGGTTGCAGTGCGAGGTTGGCCGTTCACGATGATTTGCATGGCGTTTACGATCTAAAGCAAACCGCTAGGATGCGGACTTATTTAATCTTCGTCCTTCTTCTGTACCTTATCTCTTCCCTTTTGAGCGCCGCCTGCGCCTGCTCCCGCGTTTTGGCGGAAATGCGTGGCGCCGACCAAGACCAAGGGAGCCGATTGCGTTTGTCCGGCGGCGTAGCGCGATGGAGACCAGGGAATGGCGTAAGCAGCCAGTTTTCCGCTGCCGATTTCTGCCACGTAGCAAACCGCGCTGCTCGGTTGCTCGCGGGTGCCGCCGGCGCGACGCAGGCCGGCCATGCCGGTGACCATGAGGAACTTGGGATTTTTTTGCGGATCAATGGCTAGATCGGTGGAGACGTTGGCACGGAAAAAGCCGGTCCAGGAGCGCGGCTGCTTGCCCAGCACAATGGCGCCTAGATCGCCTGTTAAGAAGTCGAGCAGGTAAACGGCTTCGACTTCTGAATCGACTGGGCCAGTGGCCATTGCGTAGGTGTCGGTGCGGTCGCTGCTGACGGCGTGGAGAGGGGTATGGGGCCATAAACCGCTAAGAACCAAACCGGCCGTCAAACCGATGCCCAAGGCGATGGGCCAACGAAACTTACTACGAAACGCCATGACAATCTCCTGATAAGGGGGGCTAACGAAGATTATTTTGTCATACTACTCCGATTTGCCTTGGATTGCCAGATGAGGTCTTTCGCTTTTTTCAGCCTCTTTTTTGGGGCGGCCTATTGCCAGCATCTTCAAATCGTCTTATAAAGATCGGCATTGCAATTTATACACATCTGTGAAGGAAATCCGCTATGGCATCGATCAATGTCGCCTTGATCGGACAAGGATTCATGGGACGGACGCACTCGAACGCGTGGGGCCAAGTCGCCAAGTTTTTCAAGCCGCCGATCAAGCCGGTCATGCACACGGTTTTCGGTCAGCCGGCCGAAAATCCCCAAGCGTTTGCCGATAATTGGGGTTGGCGGAATGCCACGACCGACTGGGAGCAGTTGGTGCGTTCGCCCGAGATCGGGTTGGTCGATGTGGCGACGCCGAACTTCATGCACGCCCCCGTGGCTCGTGCGGCCATCGCCGCCGGCAAGCCGGTTGCTTGCGAAAAGCCCATCGCTGCTACCTTGGATGAAGCCCGCGAAATGGCCGCCGCTGCAAAGGCCGCCAACGTCAAGACATTTGTCTGGTTCAACTACCGTCGGTGCCCGGCCGTTGCTTTCGCCCACCAATTGGTTAAGGCAGGCAAGATCGGTCGAATTTATCATGTGCGGGCGCTTTATCTTCAAGACTGGGCTGGCGAATCGGTGCCGTTGCTTTGGCGGTTCGATAAGAAGTTGGCCGGCTCTGGCGCTCATGGCGACTTGAACGCCCACATTATTGATATGACTCGCTTTGTTACCGGCGAAGAAATCACCGAGATCAGCGGTGCGATTGCCGAAACGATCATCAAAGAACGCACATTGCCCTCCGGCGTGGCCACCGGCGGAATCGCCGACGGCCGTCAAGGCGGCAGTGGCGAAAAGGGCAAGGTCACGGTGGACGATACGGTGTTGTTCCTCGCTCGGTTCTCCGGCGGTGCGGTGGCCAGCTACGAGGCCGCTCGACAAGCCACCGGCAATATGAACCACAACGGTTTCGAGATCAACGGCTCGAAGGGCTCGATCAAGTTCAACTTCGAGGATATGAACAACCTGGAGTATTACGACGCCACGTTGCCCCGGGCCGTTCAGGGTTGGACCAAGCTTGTATGCACCCACGGCGGCGATCATCCGTATGTCGCCAACTGGTGGCCGGATGCCCATATTATCGGTTACGAGCACGGCTTCACGAACCAGGCGTACGACATTCTCAAGGTGTTGGCCGGCGAAGAGCCGACGGTGCCGCTCCCCGATTTCGAGGACGCTTACCAAACGCAGCGCGTGTTGGAAGCGGCCATGATTTCGGCCGAACAGCGCCGCCCGGTGATGATGGAAGAGGTTAAGTAAGTTTTTGATAAACAGTTATTATCTGCGGGCCGCAGACATCCCCTCTGTGGTCCGTTTCATGTGCGTCGCGCGACGAGAGCGCCCTAGGCAGAAGGACTCTGTCTAGGGCGCTCGTTTTTTGGGGGGCTGTCTTAATCGCGGTCGTTGTGGCTGGTAAACCGCATCACGTAGTAGAGCAATGTAAGAAGTGCTTGCAACGTGGCGGCCACGTAGGTCAACGCGGCGGCGCTCAGCACTTTGCTGACGTAGATTAGCTCGGTATCGTCGATAATCCCCAGGCCGACGAGTTCTTTCTTGGCCCTCGCGCTGGCGTTGAATTCCACCGGCAGATTGACCAATTGGAACGCAACAACACAGGCGAACAGCCCGATGCCGATCCAAATCAGAACTTGGTTCATCGACAATAAAACGCCGGCAAAGATCAGCAGGATGCCGACATTGCTGCCGAAACCAGCCACGGGTACGGCGGCGTTGCGAACCACCAACGGAGCATAGGCTTCCGCGTCTTGGATGGCATGGCCGGCTTCATGCGCGGCAATTCCAACGGCCGCTAGTGTTCGATTGGCATAAACGTCGTGGCTTAATCGCAGAACTTTCTGGCGAGGATCGTAATGGTCGCTCAGTTCGCCGGGAATCTCTTCGATTTGAACATCCTGCAAACCGGCGGCGTTCAAAATATGCCGCGCGGCTGCCCCGCCGGTCAGAGGGGCCGGCATTTGTTGTGCGCGGCCATAGGTCGTGTGGATGCGGAACTGCGCCCACATGCCTAAAAGCACGGCAGGCGCGATAAACAGGAAATACATGGGGTCGAAATGGAAAAACACGGTTTTGGACTCCCC
>CAYWGR010000185.1:0-2673 GCA_964458015.1 uncultured Planctomycetaceae bacterium | reverse complement strand
GCACAACCACCAAGGAAGAAAGGTCTTGGAGGATTGTTTGGTGGTAGAAAAAAGTTTTCTTGCAACTACTATACGTTCCAAACGTCCAAAACGTTCGGATTACCCCCCCTGGATATTATATTTCACGGCTTCCAGACAGGCATTGTGCAACAGCAGGGGTGGGGGGAGAGCCGAACCGGAACGGAATCGCAAGAAAAAGTGCCGTGAAATAGACGACGCCGCCCGCCCAAAGAATGTCGCTTGGAAAATGTCCGCCGGCGACGATTCGGGCGATTCCGATGGTGATGCCGCTCAGGATGCCTAAAAGGACAAAAGCCAGGGCCAATCCACGTCGGCGCCGGTAGTAGACGAAAGCGGGAACCATGAGGTAAAAGCCGGTCGAGGCATGACCGCTGGGGAAAGAGGATTCGTCCTGCCAGCCGCCCCATTCCCAAACTTTCAGAAATTCGCGTTCGCCGCCGAATTGAACGATGGCATTAGGCCTAGGGCGTCCCCAATAGGGTTTTAGCATCCCGTTGACGATAATTCCCGGGCCGATGATAAATACCAAACCGTAATAAAGGCCGGGATCGCGCCAAGGTTTCAGTTTTGTCCACCGAAAACTTGCCAGCCAAACCGCTAGTCCCCCGCATCCTAAAATCCATGCCGGATAATAGCCCCAGTCATAGAGAGCTTTCCACGGGTAGGCAAACATCATGGGCCAATGGTCGATCACTCGACAACCGCTGCTGACGTAAAAGGGTTGCACTAAAGCGGTGTCGGCATCGGTGGTCCGGAAAAAGATCGTTAGCCCGACCAGGATCAGCAGCGGAAGCCACACGAAAGGCGAGCGGATGCCGGAAATCGCCAGTTTTGCCAAGCTGCCCAAAGTGCCGCGATAATTTGCGGTTGAATCCTCGGGGGTGTTCGGCTCGATTTGCGACATGGCGATTCGGGACATAGGGCTGCTATTTCTAACGCTTATCCACAATTAGAGCCATAGTGGATTTTTATTTCTTGGCGTCGGTTCCTGGTTTCTGAGTTTTAGGGGGTATCGGTTGCGGAGCTACAACGGAAGGTTTGTTCGGCGCGGCCGAGCCTCGCGGCTGAGAGGGGGTGGGCAGCTTGTTTTCTAGGTGTACGGGGCTCGTCAGAACAATCCGTTCCTTTTTCTCCGGCAGTTCGGCGAACACGCCAAAATTCTGGTCTATGTGGCCCAGGTAAACCAAGAGCTTGCCAAAAAATCCAATGGTTTTGACGATGCCGCCGGTGTTGGACGAACAAAGTTGAACCAGGGGAAAACCGTTGGCGTTCAATGTTTCGACGATTCCCGATCCGTCCTTTGGATTGATGCCGGCAACGACAACCGGCCGACCGTTGGGGCCGTTTATCTGGACTTCCTGGGCAATGAGTTGATTACAGCGAATGCGTCCAGCTTTGACATCAGCCGCCTGCATACGCGCCCCGGGAGTGCCAATCGCCGAGGGCTTGATGACTTTATCGCGCATAGCTATGCCAAGGGCCAGGAATAGCAGGGGGTAAACAATCCAACGTTCCCGAGTTGACATGGTTATGCTCTCCTCTGGGGGGGCTTTATGTTCAGGTAAATAATGCCGGGTAGTGCAAACCGAAAACTCCTGCTTGCCGACTTTTCGTGAGCCGGCCTTCCGACAGTAGTTATCTGACTCGCAATAAATCGCCCAAAGCACCGATTCTCGCGGTCTTGCAATCTGCGTCAAGGCCGAAAAACGGAGGAAAACCGCAAAACCAGGATTGCATCTGAATACCCCCCGTCGTTACAATCCCGGCCTTTGCAGAGGATGCAGGGCCAATCAATTGTTGAAGTTAGGAAAAGTGTAGGGCGGGTCGAGCGAAGCGATGGCCCGCCATTTTGCGAAGAATTCAAGGCGGGCCTTCGCTTCGCTCGACCCAGCCCTACTGAAAACTGATCGGCCTTTGCAGAGGATGCAGCGAGATTGCGTCCCCTGTTGGCCAATGGAGCCGATGCCCGGGCACCGACCTGAAAAGTTGGTCTCTGGAAGGCCGAGAAGTGGGTAAAAGACATTGAATAACGGATCATTATCAACCTAGACCTCAATCACTCAGCCGGCAAATGATTCGCATGATTTCACGCCTTTTCCTTTTTTTGCGATCCTCAGCGTTTTTTAACGGTGCATGGATCTTGCGCGCAAAAAAACAGTGGATCATCGGCATTTTATTGGCTGCAACGATTTGGGGATTTGTCGATGTACGACGTCGCGGCTTTCCCAATCTAGACCATAAATCCGATCTGACGGTCTATACCGAGGCGGGAGCGGCATTTTTCGACGGCCGACCTCCTTATCATGTATGCAATCCACGCGGGTGGACCTATGTGTATCCGCCGATTTTCGCCATGATGTTGGCTCCGCTGCATATTTTGCCCATGCAAGAGCAAGCGTTGGCGTGGTTTTTCCTATGCCTGGCGATGTGTTGGGGCATCTATTCCGAATGCGCGCGCATCGTCGCCCTTGTGTATAAACCGGATGAGGATCGAGCGGCTGGACAACCGGGATGGTTTCCCTGGCTGGGCACCGCCGCCGTGATAGCTGCGATTTTGCCGATCCTGAACTGTTTGCAGCGCGGGCAAGTAACCATCATCGTGCTGTATCTGTTGGTTCTTGGGGCAAGGCTTGTTCTCAGCGGCCGAACCTT
>CAYWGR010000184.1:0-11435 GCA_964458015.1 uncultured Planctomycetaceae bacterium | reverse complement strand
ACCAGGTTTTTAGCAGTCCACCCCCGGCCCCTCTCCCGCAAGCGGGCGAGGGGAGTTTTGTTCACCCGGCCCCTCTCCCGTAAACGGGCGAGGGGAGTTCTTGCTCAATCCCGATTCCTCTTTCAGAGGGCGAGGGAAGTTTTTGCTAGAAGCTCTAAAGACGGCACTGGCACCCAGTAAGGCACACGCCATCTCGTCGGTGGCACCCGATCGCCAACAGCAGTTCGACTTGTCGATGATTGACAGTTTTCTGGAAAGGACTATTTTGTGAAAAATTCCAGAGACCGCACTGGCAAAGCCAGTGGCACTCTTTTTATACTACCCTTTGTCAGTGCCACATGGCCATTTACTGGTCTAGATAACTAAGGCCACTTCAGTGTGTCGCAAACTTAATTATTAGGTGCCTTAATGAAGACTGTCCATATTGTGCCCCTCGTCGTATGCCTGCTTGGGTCGGGTCGCGTAACGGCAGACGAGAATGAGTATGCAAATCCGACTTTGGGAATTAGCGTCACGAAGCCAAAGACGTGGCACTTTGCCACTGTCGCCGAAGTAGCCGAAAATCTTGAGCATGTCCAATTGAGTGACAAACGCTTTGAAGCGCTCATGAAGAAGCATGCGAGCGCGCCAATTATCGCGATGATGCGATTCAAGGAGCCTTACGATGATCTGAATCCTTCCATCAAGGTTAATATCAAGCCCCTGAAAAATTTCTCGCCAGACGACCCCGTCAAGATATTGGAGTTCATTTCGACGTCACTGAGCAAGGTGTTCCAGGACTTTAAGTTTGTTACGAAACCTAAAGAGATCGACCTTGCGGGTATGAAAGCTGCGTATACGTGCATTGACTACACCCTGACCATCCCAGACGGACGTACGTTTCCAACCAGATCGGAACTCTGGATCGTGCCGCGCGGTAAAATGTTCTTCATGATTGGAGCTGGTACGCGGCAGGATGAGGCGACTGGGACACGCAACGAGGTTCATGCGATCATTGCCAAGATCAAGATCCATCCAGACGCCGGTATCTAACCATGCCGTGAACCGGAGCGACCGGCAACGCGGTTTTTGCCCATTTATGCGGCCTTCCCGATGGTCGGCCTTGGTTTATTTGCTGTGCAAAGGTCAATGGGTAGGACATTATGAACCGAAATAACACCCCCAGCGAGGAAACGGATCGAGAATGCCCTGGCGATGGGCTGGCGACAACAAGCGTTGTCCTGGCGATAGTAATGGAAGCTCCCTGTGGAATCGAGAGTGGGCTCATATATGGAGTGCTGTCGGAGAGTTGTATCTATACCGTTTTGTTGGCAAGGCTGATCTGCTTGGCGATCATCTTTTTGCCCTTAGCCATTTACATCAATCGCTACGGTCTGCATGCCATGAAGTTTTTGCGTGGGCGCATCGCTATCATTCTCATCGTGACTTCCATCTTTTTGGCCCATAACCTTTTGATCTTTGGAGGAAAGTCATTGGGCTGGTAGTAGGAGGAAAAGGAAATTCCAGAGTTGAACGCGGGCTAGGTGAAAGCGAAGGGGGTAAGCAGGAGGCCCGTGAACGGGCCTGACAAGTTTTCGGTTGCGCGATGGTAGTCCCAGGCGTGAACGCGGGCTAGTTAAAAGTAGTCGTTAGTGTGAATGCCCTGGGCTAAGAAAAATGTAGGAAGTCCTAGAAAAGGAGTTCCAGGGTTGAACGCGGGCTAGGTGAAAGCGAAGAGGTCATGTATGGGAGCTATCAGCTCTTGGAATGTGCATTGATTTGCGGCCGTATTCCGGGAGCTGTTAGCTCCCGGCTATTGGGCCTACGGCTTCCAATTCAGGGCAGAAAAGAGGATATCATCACAATATCGGAAGAACAAAAGGCAGATTTGAGGATGGCCCGCGCGTGCGAATAGGCAACACGCCCTCACCCCCGGCCCCTCTCCCGCAAGCGGGCGAGGGGAGTTTTGTTCACCCGGCCCCTCTCCCGTAAACGGGCGAGGGGAGATATGAAAGGCGAACGATCTGTGAACGGCCCTGGCATTTGAATTTCGGGACACCCTCAATTACTTGCTGAACGTCAAGCCGGGGTCGTTGGGATTGTCGTTGGCTAGTTTGAAATTCAAACCGTCGCCGACCTTGGAAATTTCCCCGACGATTGCGGGCTTGCCGCCTTCCTTGAAGGTCAGTAGATCGTCGTTCAGGACATAGGTTCCTTGATGCGTTTGCATCTTGCCTTGGCGGTTGTATTGCCAAGTGTACTTCGAATCGTCTGTTAGTTTCAGCGCGATCGAGGAGTCGTCGGGCTGTTGGGCCTTCCAATCGCCTACCAAACCGGCTGCGTCAACGGGTTTTGCGGGCTTGGCCGACGCGGGTTTTGCGGGCGGCTGCTTTTCTTCCGCCGGTGTCAGCGAGGCAGCCAGTTGGGCGGCGAGCCGGTCCTTCGGATTCAACTGGGCCACTTCTTTCAATTGTTTAGCGGCCGCGTCGTTGTAGCCGCATGTTAGATACTGGTAGGCCAATAGGAATCTTGCATCACCGGCTTTCGGATTCGCCTTCACGTATTGCTCCAAGGCGCGAAGCTGTTTGGTGTAAATGTCGAGATCCGAATAGAAATCGCAGAGCGTGGTCCAGTTCCAGCCGGGACCGGCCGACAGCACGGTGTAAATCGCGGCTGCGGCTTCCTTGTATTGCTTGTTGGCAAAACAGATCAGGCCGCGAAACTCATAGGCTGCAAGATCGCCGGGCTGCTTCGCAATGGCCTTGTCGACCGAGCTTAGCGCCGCCGAATAGTCGCCTTGGAGGAACGACTGTCGCGCGGTGTCGAGCAACCGGTTTCCCTCGTCGGTCGACAACGATCGGTCGGAAGCCTGATCGGCCGGTTTCGCAGGGGCTGCGCCGGATGCGATCGGTTGGGAATAATCAATCGTAGTACTGCCGACGACGATCGGCGTTGTGTAGTACGGGTTCTCGTAGTTGCAGTAGCCCCAGGACCAGGGTGCGCTGGCAGAGAGTCCCCAGCCCGCACCGACCCAACCGTAAGGCCATCCATGCCACGCATGATCCCAATGTTCATGCCAATTACCATGATACCAATCGTGGTGATAATAATCGTGATGATGCCAATCGTGGTGATGCCAACCGGGGTGGTAGTGGTGATATCCGTGGTCGTCGTGGTGGTATCCGGTTTCGTGGTGGTATTCGTGGTCGTGGTGATATCCGGATTCGTGATGGGATTTGTGGTCGTGATTATGGGATTCGTGGCTGTGATGACTGCTACTATGTCCGCCGCCATGCCCTCCGCCGCCATGCCCTCCGCCGCCTCGACCGGCAAAAACGTTTCCGACCGACAACGCGACAGCTAGTCCGATGAACAATGCAATTTTGAATGCCCTATTCATTAAAGTATCTCCTTGATCGCTGGATGGATTGCGGTTCATCTGGAACGCAATAAGGGGTGATTCATTGGGGAGCCGGCGGACGGCGCACGGCAATCGTTTTTTCGCCATCCGGCAATTTCTTTTCACCGACGACACGATTCACAGATTGCATCGTCATGCGGTGTTTGCCGTTCAGCGTGAATGTTTGCGTCATTGCGGAAGGCTTGCCGTCGCGAGTTACGCCCGTGAGTTTCACGATCCATTGGTCTCCGTCGCGGGTCCAATCGCCTTCGGCAAAACCGCCTTCGGAATCAAAGAGCCAAGAATGGAGCGTCTTTTTCAGCGGGTTCCAGCCGATGCGATGGGTTCCGGTCAACACCGTATGTCCCTTGATCTGAATCGTGAACGTACCAAGGATGAAGCGGTCGTTGTCGATCCATTGATAGTTCATAAGAACCAACTCGTCGGGATTTTCGTCGACCCATTCGCCGATGAATCCTTCCAGTTGTTTTAGTTCGTCCTCGCCTGTCCAGGCATCCTTGGGCAGGTCGGCGGCCGAGGCCATCATCCACTTTCCATTCTTCTTGACGTGGATGACGCGATAAGGAGTTCTTTCGCCGGATATATCCTCGTCATGGTTGATCATTGTGGAGCCTTCTTCAATCGCCTTGGCGGGGTCGGCGAAGCGAATCGACTCAATCTGGTTTTTGATCCAAATTTTCGGAGATTTCTTAAAATCTTCGGTGAACGCTTTTTCGATGGCCTCGCGTCCCTTCGTCACGTGGTTCGCTTCATCCGTAAGCGTTGCGTCGGCGGTGAACAACGCGGCGGCAGCCTTGGCGTCGTGGGCGTTGTAGGCGTTGACGAAAGAGTCGACGACTTTTCGAACGGCTTTTTCATCCGCTGCCTGGTCCGCATTTTCGGAGGCCGCGCGGACGGCCTTGTGGGACGGCGTTTTTTCGCCCGCTGTGGAGGCCGACACGACGGCCAACGTCACGGCAAGAACACCTAATAGTGAAGCTACCAATCGCATCGTAGGATCCTTTCGTTTCATGGCCCGAAAGGGCTTGAATCGGCTTCGATTTTGAAAGTTATTGGAATGTAGCTTACACACCAAGCAGGGGGTGGCGATCCTCGCCAAAACCAGGCGAACTGACGGTCTGCGGACGCCGACTTTGCAGTTTTTTCCGATATTTCGGTTGTTGTCAGTCAGAAAAAAATGTCGGTAGGCTGTGGGCAGCGGCCGAAGGTTGGAGGTGGAAGGGTGGTCGTATGTTTTTGGGCTGGAACGGCCATCATGGCCAACAGGGCATGAAACTGCTTGCGGTTGTACGATGAGCTGCTTGCAATGTTCTGTGCAGCGAAGGTTTCTACGCTGGAGGAGATGAGCGGTTTATTAAGCAAGGCACCGGCAGTTGGCCGGTAGCTTTCGTGATGCCGAGTTTACGGGCTATATTGGATGCAGAACGGGGCATTAGCCACAATGTAGGACGCAATCAATACTTGCTTTCCGCTTAGGGTCAAATTACACTTGTATGCGCGCGATTATGCATCATTCGTGCCAAGGACGGTACTAGAGGTTGTCATGCAGGAGAGTTGTGAATGAGTGAAGAATTTACAGCGATCCAACCGCCTGGGACAGCAGCGAGTCTGAAGGAGACGGAAGCGTCGTCGAGCCGATCTTTGGAAGTTGCGATTGTGGCGAAGAAAGCGAAGGTGGGGGTCATTGGTCTCGGCTACGTGGGTTTGCCGTTGATACGAACGTTCGTGGCGGCTGGTTTTGATACGCTCGGTTACGATGTAGATCCCAAGAAGGTTGGAAGTCTGCTGGCGGGCAAGAGTTATATTGGGCATATTCCCTCGGCATGGATCGGCCAATGCATCCGAGAGGGGAAGTTCTCGCCCACGGCCGATATGAATCGTTTGGCGGAAGCCGACGTGTTGCTGATATGTGTGCCGACGCCTTTGAATGCCAGCCGGGATCCCGATTTGGTATTTGTTGAGGCGACCGCCCGGGAAATTGCCGCGCATCTTCGGCCGGGCCAACTCGTGGTGCTGGAAAGCACGACGTATCCCGGAACGACGCGCGATGTGGTGTTGCCGATTTTGCAGAAGTCCGGGCTTAGGTTGGGCAAGGATTTTTACCTTGCCTATAGCCCCGAGCGGGAAGATCCGGGCAATCCGAACTTCACGGCGGGGAACATTCCGAAGGTCGTGGGCGGTTCGGATCCGGTTAGCCAAACGCTTGCCGTTCAATTTTATCGCCAGGCAATGCCGGAAGTGATTTCGGTCAGTTCTTGCGAAGTCGCCGAGGCCTGCAAACTTTTGGAAAACTGCTATCGAGCGGTCAATATCGCCCTGGTCAATGAATTGAAGATGTTGTTCGATCGGATGGGCATGGATGTTTGGGAAGTGATTGAAGCGGCGAAAACCAAGCCGTTCGGTTTTCAGGCGTTTTATCCCGGGCCGGGGTTGGGCGGGCATTGCATTCCGATCGATCCGTTCTATCTGACGTGGCTTGCGCGGTGTCACGGCATGACAACGCGATTTATCGAGCTGGCCGGCGAAATCAACACCAACATGCCGCAATATGTGGTGGAACGGCTGATGTGGGCGCTGAACCAACAGAGCAAGCCGTTGCGCGGCAGCAAGGTTTGCGTGCTGGGGATTGCTTATAAGAAGGACGTGGACGATCCGCGGGAAAGCCCTTCGTTTGTTCTGCTGGATTTGCTGAAGAAGGGCGGCGCGATCCTGTCGTACAACGATCCGCATATCGCTCGGTTGCCGCACATGCGTCGTTACGGCGATCTTTGCTTGGAAAGCTGCCCTTTGACGGCGGAGTTTCTTGCCGGTCAGGATTGCATCTTGATCGCGACCGACCATTCCGTGTACGATTACGACTTCATCGTGCGGCATGCGCCGCTGGTGATCGACACGCGGAATGCGACCAGAAACGTTCGTGAAGGGCGTGAGAAGATCCACAAGGCCTAATTATTTTTAGAACACAAGCCCCTAGGCTTTTTTTATGAGTGAACGATACTTGCTGACAGGCTGCGCGGGGTTTATCGCTTCAAAGGTGGCGGAATTGCTGTTGAAAGCCGGCCATGCGGTGGTGGGCGTGGATAATCTCAATGACGCTTACGATCCCCGCTTGAAGCAATGGCGGCTTGCACAGCTTCAGGGTTGCAAGGGTTTTTCGTTTCATCATCTTGATATTGCCGAGCGGAACGGGTTGGAGCCGTTGTTTGTTGCCGACGGTTCGGAATCGCCGTATACGGCCGTGATCAATCTGGCGGCAAGGGCGGGCGTTCGGCCGTCGGTGGCCAACCCTTGGGTTTATTTTCAAGTGAATTGCGAAGGCACATTGAACTTGCTGGATCTATGCAGGCAGTCGGGGGTACGCAAGTTTTTGTTGGCCTCCACGTCGAGTCTTTACGGCAAAGACAACGCGGCGCCCTATTGCGAGGATGCGGACACGAACCGGCCTTTGTCGCCGTATGCGGCGTCGAAAAAGGCCGCCGAGGCGATTGCCTATACCTATCATCACTTGTATGGGATCGACGTTTCCATTCCCCGTTATTTTACGGTCTATGGACCGGCGGGCCGGCCCGACATGAGCGTTTTCCGCTTTGTTCGGCTAATTGCCGAGGGAGAGCCGATCACCGTTTTTGGCGATGGAACGCAGAGCCGCGATTTCACCTATGTGGACGACATTGCTGCGGGAACTATCGCCGCCTTGAAGCCGCTCGGCTTTGAAGTCATCAATCTTGGCGGCGACCGCGTTACGGCTTTGAGCCCGGTGATTGAGCAAATCGCGGAATTGACCGGCAAGAAGCCTCGGATTGAATATCGCCCGGCCCATCCCGCAGACGTTCCAACCACCTGGGCCGATGTTTCTAAAGCGGCTCGATTGCTGGATTGGAAGCCTCGTGTGCGGATCGAAGAAGGCCTTCG
Source organism: uncultured Planctomycetaceae bacterium (assembly GCA_964458015.1). Lineage (GTDB taxonomy): Bacteria > Planctomycetota > Planctomycetia > Pirellulales > Thermoguttaceae > CAYWGR01. Next base: position 4,123 of record CAYWGR010000184.1, on the reverse strand, counting down.
CCTCTCGGTCGAGTGGTATTTCAACAACCGCGAGTTGGCGCAGTCGTTGGAATTGTAGAGTTTTCGACAACCACGTGAATGGAACGCGGAGATTTGTTTAGATGCGTCCGCGGTGTTCGATCCAGGCGGCGGTGGCGTGTTTTTCGAGGACGATGGCTTCGGCACGGCGTCGGGCGGCGTCGGAAAGTGTGCCGATTTGCCAGCCGCCGGGCAGGACTTCGGCAAGTCGTTTGAGCCACGCTTTGGTGAGTTGGTCGGGCGTAATCTGTTGGCCGGTCAGTTCTTTCAGGCCGTCGAGTTCGGGGGCGGCGGCGGATCGGGCGAGTAAGACGCTGCCGTGTTGAAGGACTGCCCCGCGACAACGACGCTGGGCGCTGCCGGTGATTTTGGTTTCGCCGATGAGGACGTCGCCTGGTGCGCGGCGTTGGAAACAGAGGAAAGGCTGTGGGTGAGGGGCTAGGGATTTATGATTTATGATTTCTGATTTATGATTTGCAGCATCTGGCCCCTGACCACTGACCGCTGACCTCTCTTCACTAGCCACTGACCACTGGCCACTGGACACTTGTTCTGACGGCTGGGCGAACATATAGGCCTCGATTCCCCATTGGGCCAGGGTTGCGATCAGTGTTTTGTGAACGGCTTGGTAGAAGCCGAGGCGGTCGATGGCCAGCGGGTGGCGGTCGGGCACGGCAATGCTATAGGTTAGTTCGAGGTCGTGCATGATGGCCCCGCCGCCGCTGGAACGACGGACGACGGCCGAATGACTGCTCGGCTGGTGCTGCCAACGGTCGGCATAGGTTTGGAAGTAACCTAGCGAGAGCGTCGGCTCGGACCATTGGTAGAAACGCAACGTGCATTGGCCCTCGGCGGCGGCAGCTTCCAGCAATGCCTCGTCGACGGCCATGTTCCACGGGCCGGGGGCAGGCGGATCGAGAAGGAGGAGGAAGGGGGGGGGAGGAGAGGAGAGGGGCGAGGGGAGAGGGGAGAGAGATTTCTGATTTATGATTTCTGATTTATGAGTTGTCACCGCTGTTTCCTGGACACTGGATGCAGTCTGCTCATTGCTAGCCACTTTTTCTGACCCCTGACCCCTGACCCCTGGCCCCTCTTTACTGGCCACTGACCACTGGCCGCTGGTCACTTGTTCTGACGGCTGGCCGCCCTCACCCCCGGCCCCTCTCCCGCTTGCGGGCGAGGGGAGATTTATTTCACTAGCCACTAGCCACTGACCACTGACCACTGACTGCTGACCGCTGACTGCTGAAGGCTGATTGCTGACCGCAGGCTTTGTGCCGCTCATCCCTGACTCCAACGCAGGATGGGTTTTCGAGCGGCGGCGACTTCGTCGGGATGGCAAATGGGCGTGCTGTGCGGTGCGTCGTGCAAGAGTTCGGCCGATTCTTCGACGATTTTGGCCAAGGTGTCGGCAAAAGCGTCGAGCGTGGCGCGGCTCTCGGTCTCGGTCGGTTCGATCATCATCGCCTCATGCACGATCAACGGGAAATAGACCGTGGGAGCGTGGAACCCGTAGTCTATCAGCCGCTTGGCGATGTCCATGGTGGAAATGTTTTTCGATGCCTTCAAGCTTTCGCCGGAGGCTACGAATTCGTGCATGCAGCGGTCGCCGTGTGGAACGGGCAGGAAACTTTTCACGCGGGCCAGGAGATAATTGGCGTTCAGAACGGCATCTTCGGCGATGCGGCGAAGGCCTTCGGGGCCGTGGGAACGAATGTAGCAATACATGCGGACTAAAACGCCGATGTTGCCGAAGAAGTTGCGCACGCGGCCGATCGACTTGGGCCGATTGTAATCGAGGTGATAGCCGCGGCCGTCTTTGACGACCAACGGCACGGGGAGGAAGGGGGCCAATGCTTCGGAGACGGCGATGGGGCCGGCGCCGGGGCCGCCGCCGCCGTGTGGGCCGCTGAAGGTTTTGTGCGGGTTGAAGTGCATCAGGTCGGCCCCGAAGTCGCCTGGGCGCGTGACGCCCAGGATGGCGTTCATGTTGGCGCCGTCGAGATAGACCAGACCACCGACGTCGTGGACCATCTTGGCGATTTGCTTAATGTTGGGCTCGAACAGGCCGAGCGTGTTCGGATTGGTAATCATGAACACGGCCGTTTCGTTGTTCAGCTTTGAGGCCAGCTCGTCGAGATCGACGAAGCCTTGCTCGGTGCTTTTTACGGGCAGAACGCGGAAGCCGGCCATGGCTGCGCTGGCGGGATTCGTGCCGTGGGCGGCGTCGGGGATCAGCACGGTCGTGCGTTTTTCGCCGCGATCGCGGAAATAGGCGGCGGCTACGAGCAGGGCGGTCATTTCGCCATGTGCTCCGGCGGCAGGCTGAAGCGAGACGGCCGGCAGGCCTGCAATCTCGGCCAGCATGTGCTGCGATTGATGCAGCAGGGCCAACATTCCTTGCAGCGTCGATTCGGGCTGATACGGATGCAGATCCAGCAAGCCGGGGAGAGACGAGAGCCGCTCGTTTCGCTTGGGGTTGTACTTCATCGTGCATGAGCCCAGCGGATAGAAGTTCGCATCGACCGACATGTTTTTCGTCGAAAGATTGACGAAATGCCGCACGACGTCGGGCTCGGACAGTTCGGGGAGCGGGAGGGGCGTTTCGGCGATGGCATTTTGGGGAAGCAACGCGGCCAGCGGTTTTTCGGGCACGTCGCACGCGGGCAATTGCACCGCCCGGCAGCCGGGCTTGGACATTTCGAATAAGAGCTGTGTTGGCTGGGTGTTGGGCATGGTTCTACCTTCCGTAGTAATCTCCGAAGTCAACGGGCCGTTGACGCAAGTGTATGTCAAGCAATATGTTGCGGCGATTCTTTAGCAGGGCTCCGCCCGGAAAAGCTAAACGCGAGCGGGCTTCGTGCGGTTGCCGAGGCCCTGATTTAGAAAGTGTAGCAAAACCCGGCAGGTCCAACCAGTAGCTGCCTGAGTTCGCCGGTGGCTGTTTTCAAGGAAACACGCAATGCCCACGAGAATCGCGAGTGTGGCCTCTCGGTGAGATCGCCTGGTAAAAGCCGAGTTCACGGTTGTCCAAGAACAAATTGTGGTGCAGGCGTCTCGCCTGCTCCGTGCAGCCGCGGGGGGCAGGAACCGTTTTGCGGAACAGACAAAAACGGTTCCTGGCACCTTTTATCCAAGTTCGTAGCCTTTTCGACGCGGCCGCGAAAGCAAACGGTTCGCCTCGTCATCGCCGACGAATTTCTCGGCTTTCGGGTCCCAATGGAGCTTTCGGCCGAGTTTGCGGCAAATGTTGATCAGGTGGCAGACGGTTGTCGCCCGATGGCCCGTTTCAACATCTGCGGCGGGTTTTTGACGGCTTTTTACGCAATCCAAGAAGTTCTTGAAGTGTGGTACGGATTCCTGGGGACCGTTGACGGTATCGGGCGGGGCGTCCTTCAGCAGCTCCTTGGGATTCGCCCGGGCGTGACCGCGGAGGATCTCGATATTGCCCTTTTCACCGCGGAAGACTGCGCCGAGGTCCTCCATTGTATGTCGCTGGCTGGAGAGTTTTAGAAGCGTTCCGTTGGCATACTTCAGCACGACCTTCGGCCAGCCGTTGGGCGTCTTCTCCTCTGTCCAGATTTCGACGGGGCCGGTGTCGTCGGCGCCTAGGGCGCATTGGACTTGGTCGAGTGCATGGGTGCCCCAGCCCGAGACGCCCCAGGATTGCCCGCCGCCGTCGCATTGCTCGAAATTCCCCCATGCGGTATGCAGCGAAGGGTGATACGGATACAGTTCGATCTGATTGCACCACAGATCCCAGTTCAGGTCTTGCGGCGGTTGGCCGCCGGCTTGGCCGTTCCAAACGGCGGGGCCCTCGAAGTTGTAGGCGATCACTTCTTGAATCTTGCCGATCGCGCCCTCTCGCACCAGTTTGCTGCAATAGGCGTTGATGGGCATCGATCGCTGCTGGGTGCCGGTTTGAAGGATACGATTGTGTTTCCGTACTGCGTTGACCAACGCCCGGCCTTCGGCCACCGTCAGGGTCAGCGGTTTTTCGCCGTAGACGTCTACGCCCGAGGCCAGGGCATGCATCATGCACCACACGCGTGCATGGCAGGTGGTTTCGACAAACACCGCGTCGAGTTTTTCCTTGTCGAGCATC
>CAYWGR010000183.1:0-11610 GCA_964458015.1 uncultured Planctomycetaceae bacterium | reverse complement strand
CCATAGTGCTCCGACCGCTTGTAGGCACATGGTTTCAGGTTCAGTATCCTCCCCTAGCAGGGGTTCTTCCCATCTTTCAGTCGCCCTACTGAGTTCACTATCGGTCGTCAGAGAGTATTTAGCCTTGCGGGATGGTCCCCGCAGATTCAGTCGAGATTCCACGTGGCTCGACCTACTCAGGTACCTTTCAGGAGACTATACCACTGTCGCGTACCGGGCTGTCACCGTCTATGGCCTGCCTTTCCAGACAGTTCCGCTAGTTGATAGTTTGATAACTCCTATGCGAAAGGCCCTACAACCCCACAGAGGAAAACCTCCGCGGTTTGGGCTATTTCCCGTTCGCTCGCCACTACTGAGGAAATCGATTTTTCTTTCTTTTCCAACGGTTACTTGGATGTTTCGGTTCACCGTGTTTGCGACACACACCTATGTATTCAGTGTGTGTTAATTCGGGAATTCCGGGATCAACGCTCGTTTGACAACTACCCCGGACTTATCGCAGTCTTCCACGCCCTTCATAGGCTTCTGACGCCAAGACATCCCCCATGTGCCCTTAGTAGCTTGGCCACATGAATCTAACGCTCCTAAATTGAGCCGATTCATGTGATCGCGCTTTTTCGAGCCGGAATTTTTCCATTCGCGTTGCTTGTCTGCCTAAGCAAAAAAACAACCACGAACTTAAAAAAACCGACTCTTGTAACGAATGCTCTAAGTGCCCTTGGATCCACGCCAAACGCTTTCGCGTTACGACGTGGTTCTCAAATTAAGATGCCACTACATTACCACAACCAAATTGTCAAAGAACACACGGCCAACTCACTTCTCGAATTGGCGAAAACACTAAGATTAGCAATCCAACCGAATCCTGTCAACGGCCAATTTGGCTTTTCGCAAAAATTATTTTTTGGCGATCCGTCTTTTTAAATTCAGCTTCCTGAACGCCGCTGACATCGTTTGTCGCGTCGGCTGTCCTTAGTGTGCCTGGATTATATCGGACGGATTCCGGCTGGCAACCCACCCCAAAATAATTTTTTAACAATTCGCCGTTTTTAAGCCGCAAATCCTTACGCAACAATAGGATATGAATATCGCAATATTTTCAGATTATTCTTTTGCGTAAATCTTTATGGGTGAGGAGAATGGATATAAGGGGGGAAAGTGCATATGTAATGTCCCCGATTCGTACAGGCGGTCCTTCATAAAAACAACCATACGTCATGTCTGTCAGCAATCTGTGCAATAACGACGATGCCATGGCCGAATTTTCGCGGCTTTATGAAGGCTGTGCCGCGTGGCTCTATAGCTATTTGCTGTCGTTGCTCCACAGGCGCGATGACGCCGACGAAGTATTGCAGGAAACCGCCAAAGTTTGCTGGGAGAAGTTCGACCAATATCGGCCTGGCACTGAATTTCGGGCCTGGGCATGTCGGATTGCCCATTTCAAGGCGTTGAAATTCCGTCAGCAGCGGAGCAAGGCTCCCTTGGCTTTTTCCGATCTTTTTTTCGAGGTTGTGGACGAAGAGGCCGTGGTTATGGCCGACACGCTCGACGCCCGGCTCAGGTTTCTTGACGACTGTACGGAAAAGCTGCCGGCTACGGATCGAAAACTGGTCCGGCTACGTTACTCGCCCGGCGCTACGACAAAAAGCGTAGCGGCGGCCGTCGGCCGTTCGACCGCCGCGGTGTATCGTTCGTTAGTTCGGATTCATGACGTTCTATTCCACTGCATCGATCAAGCGATGAAAGAGGAGGACCGTCGATGAATGCCGACACGCGCGAACCGTTGGCGGAACTTCATGATCTGCTGGCTATTCTGCATGAAGACGAGCTGACGCTTGAACAAGAAGCACGTATTGAGCAATTAGTTGCGGAAGACATTTCCGCACGGCGTTATTATCTGGAGATGATGTTCCTGTATGGTCATTTACAGTGGAAGCATCGGAGCGAAGAGGTCGCCAGCTCAGCAAATACCCCATCCCCGATAAGCGGTTGCCCGTCCGTTGCCGCGAATCCTCAGACGGTTTCGCTCGTTCTCGACGGTTCGTCTCTACCGACCGTTTCGAATGCGTCGTTTTCTTCTTTCGTCGGCAGTTGGATGTTCGCCAATCTTTTTGCCTTGTTGGTCATGGGATTGGGCGTGTTGGGCGCATGGTTGTATCAGATCGATACCCCGCAACCGATGGCGGAATTTTTGAGGCAGACGGCGGGAACGGCCGCATTGTCTGAATCCGGCAGCGTGAAGTATGTCGGCCAAATCACCGGCATGGCCAATGTACGTTGGGCCGACGAATCGACGGCAGCACTCGGCGGCGCGCGGGTTCCATTGGGACGTCAATATGCACTGGCTGCCGGTCTGATGGAGATCACCTACGATACGGGCGCAAAAGTAACTCTCCAAGGTCCGGTTTTGTATACGGTTGAATCCGCCGAGAGCGGATTTCTGACGATTGGCAAACTGACAGCGAGATTGGAGAAGAGAGGAGAGGGGCGGGAGAAAGTGGCTAGTGGCCAGTGGCTAGTGGCTAGTGAAACCAATCCCAAATCCCAAATCCCAAATCCCAAATCTTCCCCCGCCCCCACCTTCGCTGTCCGAACGCCCACGGCCTTGGTGACCGATCTTGGGACGGAGTTCGGCGTCGAGGTTGACCGCGACGGCAACTTCGAGGTGCATGTGTTGCAAGGTCAGGTCAAAACCGATTTCCGCAATGCGGCGGGAAAGACACTTTCTTCGGTAATTCTTACGGCGGGCGAAGCCAGGAGACGCGAGCACCACACGGCCCAAGTGACGTCGATGGCCGCACGTCCCGCACTGTTTTCAAAAATCCATTTCCTTTCGTCTAATGACCGCTATCAACGATGGCTGGCCTATAGCAAGCAACTTCGCAACGATCCGTCGCTGGTGGCCTATTATAGTTTCGAGTCGATGGGCAAAGCGACCTCGATTTTGCCGAACGTTTCCGCGGCCGGCGACCAACTTAACGGTGAAGTCGTCGATGCCGAGTGGGTCAACGGCCGTTTTCCTGAAAAGACGGCTCTCTTCTTTCACGGCGACGGCGCCAACGATCATGTCGTGTTGCCGCAGCATGAACGGTTCAATTTCACCGGTCCCTTTTCCGTCGCGGTCTGGTTCAAGGCGAAGTATTTCACGCATGACTACCAAACGCTTGCGGCGAAAGGCGACTCAGCCTGGCGACTTCACCGCAACTGGACATGGAATACCCTTTCGTTTCATGTGAATTATGGTCCGGAGACGGAATACCATTGCGCATGGACCAATAGCACTCCGAACAGTAAGAACGCGGGTGACAATCGATGGCATCTGGCAACCGCTGTCGTCGAGTCTGCTGACAACGTTGGGCGCATGAAGCTTTATCTCGATGGCCGACTGGACGCCGAGGGCGAGTCGCCGATACCGTTGTCGCGTAATAACGAGCCCGTTTGGCTGGGAAACAATAGCAGATGCACCGACCGGGCGTTTCCCGGTTTGATTGATGAAGTGGCGATTTTTAATCGGGCAATATCCTCCGCGGAAATTGAAGCCATGTTCAAGGCCGGCAATCCGAAGGGAAACTAAAGACAAACGGAGAGAGATGGGGCAATGTATTTTGGGAATATGCCGGGCAATCAGGGATGGTTCGACCTTTGCTCGGCAGGACTTCATTCGAACCTGGAGGTGTGGTTATGAGAATCGCATGGAGAAGCCGTTTCGAAATCGTGCGGCTCTTGACGATGGCGATGGCACTGGTTTGCATCGCCAACACAAGGGCACTGGGAACTTCCTGGTGGGTCGCAGGCAGCGGCGTCGATAACAATTGGAGCAATGCCAGCAACTGGGTTGGTTCACCGCCTGGCATATGGAATTCAGATTCCAGCAAAAGTACTCAATGGTGGGATGCAGGTTTCGGAGGATACGGCGATGCTGGTGACACGACGATCACCCAAGACATCTCCGGAGGCGTACAGATCAACCAACTGCTCGTTCCCGGCGACACCAATCATCCTCTACAAACGATTAACGGCTATAATATCTCGATCGGCAACGGCGGGATCAATATGTCCGAGGCCGCGGGAAACCTCACGATCAACAACTCCGTGGGTTTGGATACCTACAACGACAATCAACATTGGAACATCGCCGGCGGTAGAACTTTAGCCCTTAACGGCGTCGTGTACGATGCCAATATCGGCGGGGAGACCGGCGGGGCCATCTACAAGGAGGGCAGCGGCCGCGTCTTTCTCGGCAACAACAACACCTTCAATCGCTCGGTATACATCAATGCCGGAGCCGTCATTATGGGCTCATCGGCTTCACTGGGCAGCGGTGCTGTTTCGGTGGCCGCCGGAGGACAATTGCAGGCCAACAGCGGCGATCACACCCTCGACATCGCCAACGCCATCACATTCAACGGCCAAACCAGCGGCGGCGCGTTCTATGCGGGTGATTGGGGTATTGTCAATACGAACTTCAACGGCGCCATAACTCTCAACGCCGACACGAATTTCAACCTTATCTATGACGACAAACATGTAACCATCAATGGACAGATCACGGGTTCCGGCAAGCTGATTGTCGAGCCGACCTATGACTGGACGCCGCTGGCGAAGGTCACGATCAACGGCAGCGCCACCAAGCAGAACAGTTTCGGCGGCGTGGTTGTGGGCACGAGCGGCGGCTTGGCCCCCACCGAGATTGCCATGCGGGGCGACGTCAACGCCCTCGGCGGCGTCAGTGCAACCAACACCATTAACCGCAAAGGCGTTCTTGACATCGCGATTGGCGAATCGGGCGACTATTCCATCGGTGGTAATTTTGTGTTCAACGGCGGTACTCTCCGCAGCAGCAACGGCAACAATCACCTGACCGGCCAGGTCACACTGACCAGCAACGGCGGTTATCTCCAAGCTCCAACCCAGTCGAAAAATTTGTACATCGACGGGCAAATCAGCGGTGAGGGCGGCCTTACCATCAACCATGCGGCCACCCCCGGAACCGTCTACCTGACCAATGCCGGCAACAACTACGCAGGAGGCACGCTCGTTGAACAAGGCAGCGTACTTGCTTTGACATCCACTGGCGCCCTCGGCAGCGGTGATGTTACGGTTAACGGCACCTTGGACCTGACGAGCAAATCCACTGGCTTCGCACTTGGCAGCGGCCAATCGCTCAAGGGTTCCGGCATCGTAGCCCTGGCGGCCAATCAGGCGTTGACGGTGAACGGCGGCTTGGCCCCCGGCAATAGCCCCGGCACTTTGACCCTCGACGGCGACTTGGTACTCGGCTCTTCCAGCGTTTCCAATTTCCAGGTGAACGGCTGGAGCAGCGGAGCCTACGATCTTGTCCAACAGGCATCCTCGGGTAAAACCGTAACCTTTGGCGGATCGCTGAACGTAACGTTCGATTCCAGCGTCGACCTCGGTTGGGCAAAAATCTTCGACTTCACCAATTATGCAGGCAGCTTTGCGCCGGACGGGTTTACCTACAGCGGCCTGACAGGCGGCAAAACGGCTTCGTTCAACGCAGCCACTGGCATCCTAACCGTAGTGCCTGAACCCAGCAGCCTCGTTCTTCTGACCGCTGGACTATTGGGTCTCCTGGCCTATGCCTGGCGGAAGCGGAAGTAGATTTAGGGATTTAGGGATTCGGAGATTTGGGATTATATTGATGTTCAGGTGCGTTATGCCGTCATAGCCGGGAGCTATTGATGTTTGCTTGGATAATGAACCGGCCAATCAACTTGTTTGGCCCTATTTCCGGCCTTCCGTTGGTCGGCCTCGGTTCATTAGCTATGCAAAGGTCGATAAAGCTCCCGGCTATACGGTTACAAATTTATCCACATTCCGGGAGCTGTTAGCTCCCGGCTATTTGTCTCTGTGCTATACGGTTGCAAATTCATCCGCATTCCGGGAGCTGTTAGCTCCCGGCTATTTGTGTCTGTGCTATACGGTGGCAAATTTATCCACATTCCGGGAGCTGTTAGCTCCCGGCTATTCGTTCCTGTTTTTGGTTATAGCCAACGACGGCGCTAACCATCTGATCATCTCTAGCCATGTAGAACGCAACAGACCAAAGAGAATGGTTTTGTCGAGGTGGCTTAACTATGTTGCCAAGAAATAGAATCCCAAATCCCAAATCAACAGCACCAAAATCGAAGGGTATTATATTCCAGCAAAAGCATGGCTTTTGCTGGCCCCTACATGACGGGGCCGATCCGTTTTCGGTAGGGCGGGTCGAGCGAAACGAAGGCTCGCGTGGAATTCCTCGCAAAATGGCGGGCCATCGCTTCGCTCGACCCGCCCTACGGTTTTCCCGTATTCAACAAACGACCGGCCCTGCCCTACGGTTTTCCCGTATTCAACAGTTGATCGGCCGGCCCCTACACGGTTTTACGCTCGTCGAGCTTTTGGTCGTGATTACGATCATCGGCATTCTGATCTCGTTGTTGCTTCCGGCCGTGCAGGCAGCGCGGGAGGCGGCAAGGCGCATGCAATGCCAAAACAACTTGAAGCAGCTCGCACTGGCCGTGGTGAACTATGAAAGCCAGTGGCAGATATTTCCTCCCAGTTCGTCCTGGGCGGCGGATGCCAGCCCTTCGGACAGCGGACAACTGGGGAATTACCGCGCGAATTGGTGCATCTTGGTTTTGCCGTTTCTCGAGCAGCAAGCGTTGTATAACGCATTTGATTTCACAAAGCCCATTTCCGGCAGCACCAGTGCGGCCAACGTGGCCGCTCGATCGGTACAAATCTCCACGATGCTTTGTCCGACCGATTCACGCAATCGTGAACCGTTCATGGGGAGCCAAAACTCGGCCACATCGGCACTGGGCGACAACTGGGCGCGGGGCAACTATGCCGCCAATGCCGCACTGGGTCAGATGATTTATTCAACGGCTGCCGCTGACCTTCACTGCGCAGCGCTGCCCAATTCGACTGGTTGGAAGATCAGCTACATGCGCGGCGTGATGGGAGCGAATTGTGCGGTCACCATCGCCCAGGTGCGCGACGGTACGAGCAACACCGTGATGCTGGCTGAAATCCGCGCGGGAGTAACAAATTTCGATTCGCGCGGCGTCTGGGCCATGTCGGGCGGCAGCAGCGCACTGTGGGGGCACGGCGGCGTCCGAATTACCGGCGACGATTTTGAAGGCGACGATTACGGACCGAATTGTCCCTATGTGGATTCAGACGATGTGATTGCCGGATCGGCGATTCGCGCGGCCTTCGGCGGCAGCGACGGACTGATCGCGGAGGGAATGCCTTGCTACAGCGATTGGAGCGTCAATGTGCAACAAACCGCCCGGAGCATGCACGCGGGCGGCGTGAACACCTGTTTTGCCGACGGCTCGGTGCATTGGATCGGCGATTACATCCAGGTAAAGCCAAGCACAACAACGAACCTGTCGGTCTGGGATCGTTTGATGGCTTCGGCCGACGGGATGCCGGTCGCTAGTGATTCTTACTAGTACGTCTTCCATGCTATTATTGCCGGTCGCATTTCCCTGCGAAGCCGCAAGCGGCTTGTTTTTCTACGGCAACAACTTTTTGGACAGCATACTAGCCGCGATACTAGCCGCGGTGATCCGCATCCTCGCCGTTAGAGGCCGTATCGTGATTGGCGGTCGTCGGATGGCTCGGCGGAGCATTTTTCTTATCGGATTCGGCCGCCGGCTTCTTATCGGCCTCATCCTTGACCAATCCATCGTTGATGAACTCTTCGACGGTCTCGATATCCTGGCCGCCGACCAGCTTTTTGCGTACCCAGCCGTCGCCTGACTTGCGGAACATGAGCAATTGCGGAATCGGGCCGCCACCGGTCAGTTTTTCGGCCAAATCACGGTCGTGATCCGGATTGACCACGGCAAAAGCAACTTTTCGCAAGAGGCCCATCTCGCGAACTTTGGGCATAACGACCTTTTTCATCGTCTGACACGGCGGGCACCAGTCGGTGCTGACCATGACGACCATCGGCTTCCCGGTTTCATCCACCTTCTGACGAGCTTCGGCATAGGTTTCCGCCCCAGACTTGGCGGCTTCGGGATCAGCACCTAGGATCGCAGTTTGAACAATGGCAGCCAGCAACATGGTTGTCATACGGAATCTCCCTATTCTAAAAAAACCGCGGAAAAACGAATGTGCCGCAAACCTGCAATCAGGCAATAGCCGGCGGTCGTAGCCTCGCCGGCATTTTTACTGTTACGTGAACTAATTTCGTGTTTTGGCGTGGGATATTGGGGGGAAAGCCACTCGGATTCACCCACCGGAAGATCCGCTTCCGGGCTTTTCCGTAACACTCAGCAAAGCATCCGACCTTGGCTGCTTTCCCATGTAGGGATTTTCCTAGTGTAATTGGGAAAAATAAAATGACAAGTAGGGAAGAACCGCTTTTTCCTTTCAGGTAATTTGCGAACTTTTTCCTAACCCCGCCTTGCGCAACATCAAATAATACTAAATGGGGGTATATTTATACTGGTTTCACGGTTTGGGTATATGTGCAAGAGCAGGAAAAAAGGAAAAGGAGACAAGGGGAAGAAGATGAGGCTATTGAACTAGACGATAAGAAGAGTTGGAGTGTATTTCACACCAGGTTGAGATACCCTGTTACGTCTTCCATGATATTGTTGCCGGTCAGATTTCCTTATGAAGCCGCAAGCGGCTTGTTTTTTGACGGCAACAACTTTTTGGACAGCGTAGTAGTTCCGCAAATCCGACTTATGGACACTAACCCCAGCCCCCTTCCATGAAACTTCGCGTCGGCTTAGTTGGTCTAGGAGAGGTCTGGCAGGTACGTCATGCCACGGCATTGCGGGCATTGGCGGACCGATTCGAGGTTCGGGCGATCTGCGACCAGGTGCGTCATCGTGCCGAGCAGGCGGCCGAGGAGTTCTATGCCGAGGCGGTCGATGGGTATCAAGTCTTAGCGCGTCGGGAAGATATCGACGCCATCTTGATACTATCCCCCCAGTGGTACGGCGCCATGCCGATTCTGGCTGCCTGCGACTCGGGCAAGGCGGTCTATTGTGCGGCTGGTTTAGATCTGGAAGCAGAGGATGCACAGCGGATCAAACGTCGCGTCGAGGAGTCGGGAATTGCGTTTGTGGCCGAATTTGCCCGACGTCAGGCGCCGGCCACGATCCGGATGCGTGAATTGATTGCGACGCGGCTTGGTTCGCCCCGGTTGTTGTTTTGTCATCAACGGTCGGTGGCCGATCCTCCGGCCGGAAGTTATTTAGGGCGTCATCCATCGCCGCAAGCCTTTCGCCAGATGATCGAGCAGGTTGACTGGTGCCGCTACGTGGCGAACCAGGAGCCTACGGCTGTGACGGGCGTCGTTCATCACACGAGCGACGGCATTGGGGCGGAAGAAGGCACGGATGACTATCAGATGATGAGCCTTGATTTTTCCGCGCCAGGCAAACCTGGTACGGGTGCGTTGGCGCAAATCAGTTGCGGCCGGTACGTTCCCAAAGGCTGGCAAGAGGCCATCAATTATCGCCCTTTGCCCGCACTTCAGGTTTCTTGCCAGCGCGGCATTGCCTTTGTGGATCTGCCATCGACAGTGGTTTGGTTCGACGAAGCCGGCCGGCACCAAGAGTCGCTGGATAGCGAGCGTCCGGTGGGTGAACAGCTTTTGACCCACTTCTACCGTGCGGTAACGAGCTTGGTCCGCCACACGTGCGATTTAGAAGACGCCTATCGCGCCATCTGCGTGGTGCAAGCCGCCCGCCGCAGCCATGAGGAAGGCCGGCGGATTGAATTGTGAGGGTGCCGTAAGGAACGCCGTCAGGGCGTCATTTCAATATCAAGGCGATTTTCGCCTTCATGCACCTGCAACGTTAAGCCCGCGGTTTTGGGGTCGCGATATTTCCGCGGAATGTTTGGAAATTGGGAAACTTTCGGCGGCGCACTGAACTTGCCGGTGGGCGCGTCGATCAGCGGCGGACAAACAGCCACCTGATACGTTAAGAGAGGCAGCCCGGCGCCTTTGGCCGTCAACACCTGATAGGAACCATCTTCTTTGATCTTCGCGGTCATATAGATCCCTTTCTCGGCGTTGTTGAACACAACGAGCCCTTCCGAGACGGGTTTTGATTGGAACGTCACTTTGCCTATGATCCGGCCGCGAATTTCCTCGCGACTACAGCCTTGCAGCAGTAGATTAACCAACAGGATCCCGATTGGAATGAAACGGGAATAGTTTGTGGTCCGCATGGTTGTTTGACGGTGGTGTTTATAAGCCTGAAACGACGTTGCCATCATCGCGATTCGCCAGATTATAGAGGGTTTGGATTTGCAGCCCCTGGGAAAGGAATTGCACGGAGCCATCGGCCATGAGGACTTGAGCCCCGCCGGAATGTGCCGACATAATCGGGCGATTGGGACCGCAGTTGCCGCCGACGCCCAAGGCACTGAAAGAGGTTTCGCCAATCGGATGAATTACGCACGTGAGGTTGAAATGGCGTTCCCAACCGTCGTTGCCATAGCCCATACAAAAACCATGCCCGCAATCACTTCGGCAATCGACTTGCGAACCGTCGGCATCGATGCACCAGCCGGATTGTTCCACGATGGCCATCGTATTGGTCGTGCCATCGTGGATATCGGAGATGCGAATTCCACGGTTGACAATCACAGTTCCGCCGAATGATATTTTGCCGGTCGCCGAGTCCGACGATGCTTTGTCGCGGGTGGTTGGATGATCGTAGGCCCCGGAAACGCCCGCGTAGGTGGCGCCCTGCACGTTCGGGCTTTCGTACTCCGAGCCGGTTATGACCAATTGTTCTAAATTGCTGGAAGGGCAGAACATGAAGGGGAACTTCATGTTTCGGAGGGCTTCGCGGTTTTGGGCATTGCCTCCCCAACTGCCGCCGGCCAACCAGCCAACGCTTCCGCCGGTGGTTGCGCCATTGAAATCGAGTTGATTGTAGATATTCTGCTGCTCAATATAAGGGAGAATTCGGACAAGCCAGGAAAAGCCATAGCCGCCTGCGGTTTGCGTAAGACCGCCCGGCGGAAACATCGTATTGCTGTTCTCGTAGTTATGAAAAGCGAGCCCCATTTGTTTGAGGTTATTGCTGCATTGCAAGCGGCGCGCCGCCTCTCGCGCCGCCTGCACCGCAGGCAATAATAGAGAGATCAAAATGCCGATGATCGTGATGACGACCAAAAGCTCGACGAGGGTAAATCCTTTGAATTTTGGATTTATTGATTTGGGATTTGGGATTTTATTTCTTGGCAACATGGCAATAGATCCTCATTATCGTGCGATTATGTTCCTTGATTTAAAATCCCAAATCACCAAATCGTAAATCTCCAAACTATCGCTTCTTCCGCCAAGCGTAGGCCAACAGGCCGAGAAAGCCTGCCGAGAGCAGGATGAGCGAGGAGGGTTCGGGAATTATTTGCACCAAGCGAACTTCGTCGATCACTCCGTTGAAATACTCTCCGTTGCTAACGGCATTGCCGCCGACCATGAAGGCACCGACAGCCGTGCTAAGGTCAAAGGGGGTATTATAAAAATCACTCCCAACTTGGACGCCGTCAACGAAGAACCGGTTGACGCCGTTTTCGCGTTCGAGAGCCAAATGGGTCAGGGCGCCTGTCGTTATATCG
>CAYWGR010000182.1:11590-11669 GCA_964458015.1 uncultured Planctomycetaceae bacterium | reverse complement strand
TCCCTAGCTTTCCCTAGCTTTCCCTAGCTTTCCCTAGCTTTCCCTAGCTTTCCCTTTTAGCTTTCCCTTTTAGCTTTCT
>CAYWGR010000182.1:0-11490 GCA_964458015.1 uncultured Planctomycetaceae bacterium | reverse complement strand
TCGTTTAGCTTTCTTCGTTTAGCTTTCTTCGTTTAGCTTTCTTCGTTTAGCTTTCTTCGTTTAGCTTTCGCCTTTTAGCTTTCCCGACCCCTTTTAGCTTTCCCCGATACAAGGTTGAATGGCGTGATACAAAAAGGCACAATGTACATTGGAAAGATACCTACCAATCTGTACAACTCCCTTTATTATCAGGGCCTTATCAAGCTTGAGCAGACGCAGATGGGCAACGTAGTTGTCACTGCGGTGAAAATCGAGCCAGAGGCAGCAGATATTCTGCGACAATACTTCCAACCAATGACACCAATACAGTGATTGGGGGCCATAATGATAACAAAGCCATGTGTCACTTACTGCTGTAAGGCATTTGAGCGTGCGATTCAATCCAAGGGTCAAGGTGGATTGGCAATTCTTCCGCGTCAAATGTCACCAATTGGCCTCTATTTTGATCTGGAGTTTCGCGCGGTTGCAGAGCAGCAAGATAATGTCCCGTTCAATTCAGGTAGCGTCAAGGTCTACCGTCGGTGCCAACAGGCCATCCATTTCTGCCCCTGGTGCGGCAAGGACCTAAAACGATACTATGAGAAACAGCAAGACGGTTTGACTATTGTTGAGTCCGATTTGTCTCCACTGGAATCGCAGAGTTCCGAGGGTCTGTCCTGGTCCATCAACGGAGAGGGAGAATAAGGTGTCAGGAACCGTTATTGACGCGCAAGAGGACGTTTTGAGGAGGACTAAAGGCGGGAGGACTAAAGGAGACTAAAGGGGAGACTAAAGGGGTCGGGGGAGACTACTGGGGATATCGTTCGCAGGAGGTGAAGCCGACCTTTTGCCCGTCATAAAGTCGTCAGGTAAGCCAAATTGCCTATTGACGGCGACTGTCTCCTGTCTCTGCTTGGCACGATAAAGCTCTTGGAAGCGAACAGAGGGTGGATCGTTGTTGAGCGGACTGTCCAAGGTGTCGAAGAACGGATCGCCTCCACCTTTCTTCCACATCTTCAGATACCCGGAGGTGCCGTTCATCTTGCACCAAATTGCCCCGCCGATATTCGTAAAGGCCCAACAAAAGAGCAGACCGAGGCCGACCGCAACAATTCCGCCAAGAAAGATCGGCCAACCCAAGAGGATGGTTGGGATTACCAAACAAATCACCGGCCAAGTCACAAAACGGGCGATAATGGCTGTCTTGGGCGTGCGTCTCATCAACTGGATTGTGCCACTGCAATATGGACAGCGAACGGCATGGCCGATCAACTGGCTGTCGATGTTCATGCCAACGCCGCAGTTTCCACATGTAACGTTAATCATGTCGATCCCCTCGTCTTGTCAAAAAAGTCTGCCGCCGGTCCGTCACCGAGGTGGGGCAGAACCAAGGCAACGGAGGCCGAGCGGCAGACAATTCGACTTCGACAATGGCTGTTAAGGCGTAGGACTATCGACCTTGACCATCACTTGTTCCGCCGTGTAATGTGCGGCCAGTGCGTAGGCCAAGTTGCCAAGGCCATTGGAAATCGTGGTTCTGAGTCATTCATCCATTTCAATGGCCGACTCCCTCCTAATCACCAACCCACGGTGATCGGGTTGAAGATGGCATCGCCCAACCTTCGTGTGAATCGAGGATTCCATTCGATGACGATGGCTTGGGCGAGTTCGGGCACGTCGTTGCAGTCGCAGGCCGACCAAACCAAACTCCTGATCCGTTTGTCTTGCATGAATTATTGAACTATTGAACTATTGGCATACCCCGACCGAACGACCTCCTTGGTAAAGTAATTTCGACGGGGGCCGGTCCACCCAATTCAGAGATTTGGTAGGAAGGCCCCAGGAGTTTGGTGGAAGTTGGATGGCTTTGGACTTGGCCAAGACGGCGAACTGTGGCGACTCACAGGAGAGCATCGGCTAGTGGAGGCGATGCCCTATTTCATGCCGGCATCGAGACCGACCACGCCTGTCCTTGGGTCGGAGAGTGAGCGGCTGGTAATGCAAGTAAGATGGCGAAGCGGGCAAAAATAGAAAGCTGTATCGCCTGTCCTGGAATAGCCCTACCTTGAACGGCGTGGCAGAAGAGACGAAGGGCAAGATGAAGCCGGTCCAATCTGACTTTCCGGTTACAAAACGGGTTACAAACGCTTTTGGTTACAAAATCCAAAAAATAAACCCTTACGCAACTCATTGCTGCGTAAGGGTTTATAATGTCGGGGCGACAAGATTCGAACTTGCGACCTTCTGAACCCCATTCAGACGCGCTAGCCAGGCTGCGCCACGCCCCGAGTCGTGATTTGATGGATGGGGTAACAATAATCAAACCACTTGTAGCATCATAACGAGGACGCCCGAGGACGTCAACTCACAATGCCGCGATAGCGTCTCTCCGGAAAGAATACTGATCTAGTGATGATGGAATATCTGGTTTAGACCAACAGGAAATGGACATTTATTGATGTCAAGGTTGCCAATGACCCGTTGTGTATGCGTTTTTGCCTATTTTCCGGCCTTCCGACGACCAACCCTTCGGGTCGGTGCCCGGGCCTCGGCTCATTAGCTACCTAGAGATCATTAACAGCCCGGGAGGGGGGCCTCAGAACCTGTCGTCGTACAACGTCGCATCGCAGGGCGGCAGGGCGGCCAACCAATACCGGCTACCGCTCGATTGGCTTCGATTCGCTGCCGTTGGTCGCTAAGTTTGTTAGAACTTCACGATCGTTGGGGGTATTAATAGTGTTTCACTACCAACGATTCCAACGAACGCGATCCATGTGATAGCGGTTTTCCGGGCGTACCGACTCGTCGGGATATCCAAAGACTACCAAACTATGGGCCTGCACGTCCTCGGGCAAGCCGAGCATTTGCTTCAGAGCTGCCATGCGATTATCGCGGGGATAGACGCCGCACCAGACGGCGCCAAGCCCCAGGGCATGGGCTGCCAATAGCATATTCTGCACCGCGGCGGCGCAATCAACGACCCAGTAGCCCTCCGATTTTTCCAGCTTCAGGTCGCCGCAAACCAGAATCGCCATCGGGGCCTTGGCGGCCATCGAAGCGTTGGGCATGAATTCGGGAATTTTGGTCAACAAGGCTTGGTCGTCGATCACAACAAATTGCCAAGGCTGCTGGTTGCGGGCGCTGGGGGCTTGCATGGCCGCGGCCAGCAATTTTTCGACGAGTTCCTTGGGAACCATCCGATGTTCAAACTTGCGGATGCTTCGGCGCGTATGAATGGCATCCAGTGCGTCCATGATGGAATCTCCTGCAAAAAACGAAAAGGGAGACCGTGTCTCGATGTTATTGGTCGTTCAAAAAACGGCCCATCAATCGCCAGCCCTGCTCGAAGGCCAACGCGGATCGTTCGGCCGTGGGATCGTCGTAGCTGCGAGCGGCATCGGGCGCAATGCCTCTGCCGGCCAAGGCAAACGGCACATCGCCATGACTGTGCGTCTTGGTGCGCAGCGGGGTCGGATGGTCGGGCGTAATCAGAATGCGGTATTCGCCGTATTGCTGGAGCGCCTCGTGCAAAGGTGCGACGATGTGTCGGCTGATCTCTTCGAGAGCCTTGACCTTGCCCGCCGTATTGCCTTCATGCGAGGCCTCATCGGTAGCTTCGACATGAACGCAAACGAGATCGGATTGTTCGAGGGCCTCGACGGCATAACGTCCCTTGGCGGCGTAATCCGTATCGAGATAGCCCGTCGCGCCCGGCACTTCGACCCTTCGCCATCCGATCAGCGAGGCCAAACCTCGCAGCAGATCGACGGCTGTAATCATTGCGCCTTGTTTGCCGTAAAGCTCGGCGAAGGGCGTCAGAGACGGTTTGCTGCCGAGTCCCCAGAGCCAGAAGTTGGTGGCCGGCGACTTGCCCGCCTGACGCCGTTCCTTGTTGACCGGATGGCCGGTGAAGAGCGTCACGCTTTCGCTCATCAAGTGCGTCAAAAGATCGCTGCCCGGGCCACGGGGATAATCATCGAGCACGGATTTATCGGTCAGGTCGTGGGGCGGCGTGGTCCGAGTATCCGGCGAAAAGGGCGCGGGCTGGTCTCCGTTCCGATAGATCAGAAGATTGCGATAACTGACGCCGGCATGGAATTGAAGTTCCGCACCGCCGAGATGTTCTTGGGCTGTTTGAATCAGCATGGCTGCTTCGGGCGATGAAATATGCCCCGCAGTGAAACTTTTCATCACCTGGTCTTCAATGGTGACCAAATTGCAGCGAATCGCCCAGTCGTTGGGGCCTAGGTCAATGCCCTGGGCAGCGGCTTCGAGCGGCGCGCGGCCGGTGAAATGCGTAAGCGGATCGTAACCCAGAAGGCTCAAGTTGGCTGTATCCGAACCGGCAGGAAGCGCCGCGGGGGTATGGTTGGCCCGGCCTACGACGCCGGCCAAAGCCACGGCATCCATTGCGGGGATGTCGGCGGCTTCCAACGGAGTTTTGCCGCCAAGCGACTCTTGGGGTTCATCGGCGCAACCATCCGGAATTACAATCGCATATTTCATAACGTGTCGAATCTCCTATTCGTCCATGCAAAACCACAAACGATTCTTCTAGCCTCTAGCCCCTGGACCCAAATTTTTAGTCTCGAACTCTCAGCCTTACGCTGCCTGGATGCACGCAAGCAAGTTGTCCGATGGTTTTCATGGCGTCGGCCATGGCGCCTTCGGCCGTGGTGTGAGTCATTATCACCAAGGGGACTACGTTCGAGGCGTCTTCCTCCTCCGTCTCGTGCTGGATCACGGAAGCAATCGAGATGTTGTGAGCTCCCAGGATGCCGGTAATCTCGGACATAACGCCGGGGCGATCGTCTACGTTGAAACGAACGTAGAAACGGCCGGGCACTTTCGACGGATCGCGAGTGTTGACCCGCGCCTCGCCCTCGGCCGACCAGAGATTCAACATGCGGAAGGTAATGGCGGTGCGTCCGACGATGGTGTTCATCACATCCGCCACGACGGCCGAGGCGGTGGGCATTTGGCCCGCGCCAAGCCCGTGGAAAAACACACGGCCAACAGCATCGCCAACGACGCGAACCGCATTGTAAGCCTCGCGCACTTCGGCCAGCGTGGTTCCGTGCCGAACAAGAGTAGGCGAAACATGCAATTCCAAGCCTTCCGGCACAAGCTCGGCAACGGCCAGCAATTTGATGCTGTAGCCAAGTTCCCGTGCATAGCGAATGTCGGCCACGTCGACGATATCGATACCTGTGCGCGGGATGCTGCGCCAGTTGACTTTCGCTCCGAAAGCCAGATGGGCCAAAATGGCCAATTTTTGGGCGGCGTCGCTTCCGTTGACGTCCATGGCCGGATTGGCTTCGGCATAGCCGCGTTGCTGGGCCTCGGCCAAAGCCGTGGCGTAGTCGGTGTTGTTCTCCTCCATCTGCGAGAGGATGAAATTGCTTGTGCCGTTGAGGATGCCGTGGATCGATTCGATTTGGTTGCCGGTCAAGCTTTCGCCAATGGCCGCGATGATCGGAATCCCGCCGGCGACGGCCGCCTCGAAGGCAATCGATCGGCTGCATTTGCGCGCGGTTTCAAACAGTTCCGGACCATGCTCGGCCAGCAACGCCTTGTTGGCGGTAACAATGTTTTTTCCGCTTTGTAAAAGCTTGAGCACGATGGTTCGCGCGGGCTCTAGGCCGCCGACAAGCTCAACGGCCGTGGTAATATCGGGATTGTCGATAACCTGAGCAAGATCGGAGGTCAGTACGCCTGGGGGCAATGCGAAATTTCGCGACCGTTTTAGATCGGTATCCACAACATGGGTCAGTTCCAATTTTCGGCCCAAGCGATGCGCAATCCGATCTCCGTGTTCCAACAACAGACGAGCGACGCCGGAGCCGATCGTTCCGAATCCAATAATGGCGACTTTTGCAGTGTCCATAGAGCGACAACCCCTTCGAGTTCTTCAAAATTTGTGTTGGAATCCTCTATGGTAGGGGATTTTGCGGTCGGGCGTCAAGGTGATACCCCGAATGGACCGGGGCCGATCCGTTTTCAGCAAAATGGCGGGCCGTCGCTTCGCTTGACCCGACCTACGCTTTTCCTAAATTCAACAATTGATTGGTTCTGCCCGAATGGACCGGCTTGCAGAAGAACGATAAATCACCATACTTATTGCCGTTGGGTATTTTTCCGCATATCGACTTCTGTTTCCGTTTTATTAAGAGGCCCCATCTTGGAACCTAACGCCCTCGATTTTTTCAAAACACTGCTCGAAACCCCGAGTCCCTCGGGTTACGAAAGTACGTTGCAACAGGTTGTTCGTGATTATGTGGTTGGTTTTGCCGACGAGGTTCGCACCGATCTGCACGGCAACGTAATCGTGGTGAAAAATCCCGATGCGCCGCTTCGGGTCATGCTGGCCGGCCATTGTGACCAGATCGGTTTGATTGTTCAGCATATCGACGATAACGGATTCCTCTACGTTCAGCCGATCGGCGGATGGGATCCCGAAATGCTCATCGGGCAACGGATGATGGTTTGGGCCGCCGGAGGGCCGGTCTTTGGCGTTATCGCCCGCAAGCCGATTCATTTGCTTACGGAAGAAGAGCGCAAGCAAGTGCCCAAGATCAAGGATCTTTGGCTCGATATCGGCGCTGCGAACAACGAAGAAGCCGGGAAAATGGTCCGCATCGGCGATGCCGTGACCGTGGAACTGGGGTTCCACACCCTGCGGAACAATCTCGCGGTTTCGCCGGCCATGGACGACAAGGCCGGTTGTTGGGTGGTGATCGAAGCAATGCGCCGGGCATGTCGAAACAAAAAACTTTCGTGCGGTCTGTATGCCGTTTCCACAGTTCAAGAAGAACTGGGGCTTCGCGGCGCCAGGACCAGCGCCTTCGGCATTGATCCGCAGGTCGGCGTGGCCGTGGATGTCACCCATGCCACGGATTGCCCGACGATCGAGAAAAAAGAAGAGGGCGATATCCGTCTCGGGCGCGGGCCTGTTGTGCATCGCGGTCCGAACATGAACCATAAAGTCGTCGAGCGGTTGATTCATGCCGCCGATGACAACAAGATCCCCTACCAATTGGCGGCTTCGGCTCGCGCTACGGGCACCGATGCCAACGCCATCCAGATCAACCGGGCAGGCGTGGCCGCGGGATTGGTCAGCATTCCCAACCGCTACATGCATAGCCCCGTCGAGATGATCTCGCTGGATGATATCGACCGTGCGGCCGACCTGTTGGCTCGGTTTGTTGAAGGCTTGGAACCGACAGCGGAGTTTACGCCGTAGAATTATTGCATTCTAGGGCCGTTCCTCGTCGGGATCGGTAACTTCCAATGGCTTGATCGAGCTTAACGAGCCGAGTGCAAGAAGCTGTGGCCAGAGATATGCCGCGCCAATAACGACAAGGATCGTGCCGGCGCCGCCGGCGACGACCGAGATGACCGGCCCGAATAGCCAAGCGGTGAGTCCCGACTCCAGCCCGCCGAGATCGTTCGAGGCCGTAATAAACACACCGTTGACGGCCGAGACGCGACCTCGCATTTCGTCGGGCGTTAGCATCTGAACGAGCGTATGCCGCACGACGACGCTGATGTTGTCGAGTGCTCCGATGAGGAACATCATCAACAGCGACAACCAGAACCATTGGGAAAGACCGAAAATCACCGTGGCAACACCAAAGCCGGCAACGGCCCAAAGAAGGGTTACGCCGGCGCGCCGCATCGGCGGCATGTGGGCCAGAAGCATCGCCATGGAGACGGCCCCAATGGCGTCAGCCGCTCGAAGCACTCCCAATCCGATATTGCCGACATGGAGAATATCCTTGGCGAAAATCGGCAGCAGGTAAGTGGCTCCGCCCAACAACACGGCGAATAGATCGAGCGTGATGGTGGCCAAAATGAGCTTCGTATTCCATACGAAATGAATGCCCGCCACAACGCTTTGCCAGGAAATCGATTCCGCCGGACGTTCGGCTTGTCGATAACGGACAAAGGTAATAGCCGCGATGGAAACAAGCCGACAGGCCAGAACGACAATGAGTGCCGGGGCTGGGTTCTGCCGCGTCGGTTCCTCGGCCCAGGTCATAATGCAGCCGGCAACCGCGGGGCCGGTCACAATGGCCATATAGAATACTGAACTGTTCCAAGCGACGGCATTCGGAAAATTTTCGGCAGGCACAAGTTGCGGCAGTAGCGATGCACGCGAAGGGCCGCCGATTGCTTGGCCGATTGCTCCGATTCCCAGAAGCAAAAAGATCCAAGGAGTGGATCCGCCGTACAGAATTACTGTTAGCAAGCCCGTGGACGACAACAGCCCTAATAAGAGCGACAGCGTCATTACGAGGCGGCGGTCGTAGCGGTCGGCGATTTGGCCTGCAACAATGGCCAACAGCATGACCGGCATTGCCTGGACCAACCCGATCATACCCAACGCCAGCGAAGCGTCGGCACGATCGAAGATGCTGACGAAATAGACGCTGATGGCCAACGTTTCGATCTGCTTGCCATAAGCCACCGAAAACCAGCTCAAGGCGTAGCACCGGAAGTTGCGGTTCCGCCACGAAGCGTAGGGATCGGGTTTGGTCAAGGCGTCAGTCATGGAACGGATATTTTGACGGGGATCCCCCCCGTGTGCAAGGTCATTGCCAGCCGAGGATAAACAACCTACATTAACAGTGTAAGACAATATCGAACAGGAAAATGTTCTCAAATACTTCTCGGAAATACAACGAATGGATAATTCCTGTTCGCCGCTGCCTCAAGTCATCCTCAAACCCCGCAAGGCCCGCCCTTTTTACGGCCGACACCCTTGGGTGCTGGATTCTGCCGTAGATCGCGTGGAAGGCGCCCCCGCCGATGGGGACATCGTCGATCTCCTTTCCGAGAAGGGGAAATTCATCGCCCGGGGGATTTTCAATAGTCGAAGCCGAATTCGCGTGCGGCTCTACACTTGGCGGGTGGCCGAACAGCTCGACGAAGCTTTCTGGCTGCGTCGGCTGGAATCGGCAATACACTTTCGCGATGAACTTGGTTACGGTGATCGCCAGGGCGCTGCTCGATTGGTTTTTAGCGAGGGCGACGGCCTGAGCGGCTTGATTGTCGATCGCTATGGCGACTATCTCGCGATTCAGGTGACCGCCTTGGCGATGGCAGTGCGACTACCGCAGATCGTGCCGATGCTTGTCGAACTGGCGCATCCCCAGGGCATCGTGATTCGCACCGAGCGTGGCGTGAGTCGGACGGAAGGCATCGAACTGCGTGACGGCCCCTATTGGGGCAACATGCCCGAGGGACCGCTGGTCATCGTCGATCATGGTCTTCAATATGAATTAGACTTGGCCGAAGGTCAAAAGACCGGCTTTTATTTGGATCAACGCGAGAACCGCGTGGCAGCGGCCGGCTATCTTCGGAATCGCAAAGTGCTGGATATGTTTTGCTATAGCGGCGGTTTTTCGATGAACGCCGCGACTATTGGCGGGGCCCGTGAAGTGCTCGGCGTGGATACGAGTGAAAAAGCCGTCGAGTTAGCACGAGCCAACGCCGAGCGAAACGGTTTGAAAAACGTTCGCTTTCAGTGCGGCGACGGATTTAAAACGCTGGAATCGTTTGTCGAAGCTCAAGAGCGGTTCGGCGGCATCATCCTCGATCCGCCCAAGTTCGCCCGAAGCCGCGGCTCGCTGGACGAAGCTATGCGAGCGTACCACTGGCTGAACCGGCTTGCGGTTTCTCTGCTGGAACCTGGCGGCATCCTGGTGACCAACAGTTGCTCGGGCCATGTGAGCCGCGAGGATTTTCTCTACATGCTGGTGGGCGTCGCCCAACATACCGGGCGTGAAATTCAAATAATCGAGCAGCGAGGCGCATCACCCGACCATCCGATCAGCGCCGCCTGTCTGGAAACAGAATACTTGAAGTGTTTTATCTGCCGGGTTGTGTAACGACGCCCATACTACCCTTGAATAAAAAAATCAGGCCATGTCCACCGCGGGAGCGGACATGGCCTTTATTATTGGATCTTGTTGATTATCTCAAACTGCTATTCCTTCCGCACTTTGCATTTCGGCAAGGCCTTTTGGAGCTTTTGAATCGCTTCTTTGGTAATCTTGGTTTGATCGAGATTGAGCGACTTGAGATTCTTGAGCCCTTCCAATTGCGGCAGGCCGACGTCGGTGATTTTGGTCAGCTTGAGGTTCAGGCTTTCCAAAGCGGTCATCTTGCCGAGAGCTGCCAAGCCGGCATCGGTGACGTTCGTGTCAGTGATCGTCAGATAGATGAGTTTCTTCAAGCCAACCAGATTCTGCAAACCAGCATCGGTGATGCGGGTGTGCCAGAGATCGATCCATTGGAGATTGGAGAACTTTGCAATTTGTTTCAAGGCCTCGTCGTTCGCTTGGGTCTCGGAGAGGTCAAGTTTTTTCAAACCCTTGGCATTTTCGAGTTGTCCCAAGCCGGTCCCGGTAATCGGGGTATCGCGGACTGCCAATTGCTTCAGGGCGACCAAGCCTTTCATCGACTCGAAGCAACCGTCCGTAATGTTGTAGCAACGGAAAACGCTGAGGTCTTCCAATTTGGTAAATTTTGCGAGAACTTTGAGGCCCATATCGGTGATTTGAGCGTCTTCAATCGAAAGGGAAGTCAATTGGGTGAGGTCGGCCAGATACGAGAGACCCGTATCGGTAACGGCCGTGTTCCGAAGCTTCAGGCTTTTGAGACTCGTCAGTCCCTTGATTTGCTCCAGACCGGCGTCGCTCACTTGGGTGCAGCCGCGCAGATCCAGTAGTTTCAGTTTGGTGAGTCCCTTGAGTTCGGCCAGGCCGGTATCGCCGATGTTGTTGTAGAGCAACGACAGATACTGGATGTTATGCAGATCCTTGAGATGGGTCAAGCCGGCATCGGTCATGTAGGTGCTGCGGCGAAGGTTCAGGGATTTTAGCTTGGGCAATTTCTTAAGCACCGCCAGTCCAGCGTCGGTAATATCCGTGTTTTCCAGGACCAGTTCGTTGAGATTCTGAAAGGCTTCGAGATGCTTCACGCCTTCATCGTTGATCTCTGCGCCCCAGATGGCGAGTTCTTGCAAGTCGGTGAGTGCGCCGAACAATTTAAGGTCGGCATTCGTTGTCGAACGTTCGATCAGATCGACGCCAATGACTTTTTTCTGATCGTTGTATTGGATTTTACCGCGTAATGCCTCGATACGTTTGACGGCTGCGGCAACGTCCGCCTCACCGGCGATGACTTGGGAAACGGCGAGACTGGAAAAACAACCCAATCCCAACGCTAGCAACAGAGCGAACTGACATTTCATGGAAAAAAACTCCTCGACTGGTGGGTTTCGGTGGGAAACAACTCGTTTCTATCAGAGTAGCGAAAAACATGGCGGGAAGCAAATCCCGTGTAAAGCGGCAACAGAGGGGTTCCACCCCCCTCACGGCCGATCAATCTTCGGTAGGGCGTGGTCGAGCGGAGCGAAGGCCTGCCTTGAATTCTTCGCTAAATGGCGGGCAATCGCTTCGCTCGACCCGCCCTACGCTTTTCCCAACTTCAACAATTGATTGG
>CAYWGR010000181.1:0-11742 GCA_964458015.1 uncultured Planctomycetaceae bacterium | reverse complement strand
CACGAACGGGTCACGCCACTCTCTTCTTCCTTAGCCACCACATGACCGGCAGACCAGTCGCCAGCAATAAGAACGATGCCGGTTCCGGTATAGTTGTCACCTCGAAATACGAGCGAATTGTCGTGTCGTCGTTGTCGCTGCTGGCAAGGTTATGTCCCAGCGTACCGGTGGAGCTGCTCTCGTCGATCTTTAGGAGTAGTCCGTGCGACAAGAGGTTGCTGCGCGTCTCGTTCGGATCAGCCAGATTGTTTAACATCGAGGTGATGTCAAAGGCATACCACGTGGCTGGATCCTGGAGGCCGAGATCAACGTGATGCACCGTATCGTAATCGCCGCCGGCGGTCGTCCAACTGTTGACGCCGTCATACGTGTTCCATGTGGCGCCGGTGCCTGCTACGCCCGCCTTGAGTCCGGTGCCTTCGACGAAACTTCTTGTCAGGGGATGAAGCGAAAAGGCACGAGTGCCGGGTGATTGCGAGCCATAGTTGCAAACCATGAACTTGACGCTAACCAGATCATCGGTCGAAATGCCGCCGAGTACGCTCACGAGCGTATCTGGCAGGTCGATTAGCGCACGTGCCGGCTCGCCAGAAACCATTTGTCCTGTGGCAGCCTTGTTGATAAAAACCTTCGTCCCGCCGTAGGCACCGAAGTTCAGCGTCGGGGCGCGGCCGTCGATGTACGTATCGTCGGTAACATAATACTTCATGACATCCGCCGACGCCGTCGAACAGATCGCATACGCCGCCACAAACGGCACACACCACAATCGAAAAACGTTCTTCATCACCGGGACTCCTGAACAAAAATAAAGGTAGAAACAACTTGGTAAGAAACGGTTATTACTGCATCGGACTCGCCTCCTCGTTGGGTAGAGTTTGCATCATCCATCTGTTTTCCGAACTTTTCACGGACATAAAACGGCCTCGTTGCCCGCGCGTGTGCTGAATGCACGCAATGTTTCCAAGGGGAGATCGTTGCCGAAAAACTGCACGGCGCCGTCGGCTGTGGCAAAGTTTGCTCCGCCCACATGTTGGCTGCCGAAGGCACACAGCCGCAAATCTTCGTAGAACGCGAACGCCGACGAGGAACCGACCGCTGGATTCATTGCCGCGCGGTCGGCATACGCGCCTGGCACGCGATAATTCACAGGTGCATAGGCGCTCAACGTGGCGTCGGCCAGGGCATAGTTGCCGCACGAGCCGGTCCAGAAGCCGTACTCTCCGAGCGTCTGGCTTTTGCCCCAGCGTTTGCTCGTAAACGAGTCGAAATTCGTATCGTCGTGACTCCGCTCGCCCAGCAACAGTGTTTGGCTCGTGCCGTCCTTGATGGCGTTGATGCTTATGGTTGTCTGGCCATTGGCGGGCCGAGAATTCACGCCCGATTCGAAAAAAACACCATCGGCCTTCAATGGGCACGACGCACTTGTCGCATAACACGGACTGAACGATCGTGTTCCCCCATTTCCGCCATAGCTTGTCAATCCATAGTACGTTCCTCCATGTTTCACGGGATTGTTGGGAATCAAATCGGACGGGCAAACCAAACCCGTCAAAACCGTGCCGGCAAGAGTGTCGCGATCAGCATCGGGCCGGCTCCATTGTTCGTAAAAGTTGCTATTCTCGACATAGGGCAGCAGGGATACAAACAAAGAACTCTTCTTTGAAGAATTATTTCGATCGACGCCTGGCGGAAAACTATTCCATGCGACGTGATAATGGTGCGACGCCAAGGCGAGTTGTTTTAGCTGATTGGCGCATTGGATGCGTCGCGCCGCCTCACGAGCTGATTGCACCGCCGGAAGCAATAACGATACAAGGATGCCGATGATGGCGACGACCACAAGAAGTTCGACTAAACTAAATCCGCCGCTCGACATTCGCCGAACGGTCATGCGTGTTTTGTTTTCAAAATAACTGTTTGCCATCATCAACCTCGTCTTCCCGTCTACGCAGAAAACGTGCCAAGATCAAAGAATCTTAAAAATGGCGCAATAATGCCTAGAAAAGGCGACGTATCTGCAATTCCGCTTCGTGGATGGCTCGTAAGGGATGGAATACATAATTGTCCTAATCCAACGATGTAGTCCAGCATCGAACGTGTTTCATTTCTTGTAAATCTCCTGTGTGAAAGGAGATAAATGGGAACGGACAAAAATGTCACTTGCGGCGGCCTTTCGGAAAGAATCGTCCAATCATCACGAAAGAGACCGTCAAGAATGTGCCGCCTACGCACATACTCATCGCATATCTTGCGAATCTTCTATTCCCATAGACGGAAAGGCGTTCGCGGCACTGTGTTTAGCCGTCCAATGAACGCACAGCGGTAAATGGCGGCCTTTCAACGGACTTTCAGGCCGTCGCCCACGTAGATCAGATAAAGATGCGGCAGTTTATTGTCGCTGATCTTTGCGCGTACCGTCGCGAGTGTGGCGTAGATGACTCGTTGCCGTTCATAACTAGCTTCGCAAACAATGGCAATGGGCGTATCGGACGGATAGCGATCCAGCAAACGCGGCAAGAGATCCTCGATTTTCATTTTGTGTGTGAAAAGCACGAGCATGGTCGTTAGCCGGCCGTTCTTGTCGGGCTTTCCTAAATCATCGCCCGGTGAAAGGAGAATCGAACCGCCGTTTGTGGTCATACTTTGTTTCAATGCCGCACTGGCGGCGTTGAATGAGCTAAGGCCAGGAATGACGACAGGGTTGAGATCAGCAAACTCGTCGGTAATCCATGTCCAGGGGCAATAAATGGTCGGGTCGCCGGCATCTGCGAATGCAATTGTTTTTCCGGCTGCAACCATCTTGCGAATGTGAGGCACGAATCGTAGCATTTCCTCCTCGTTTCGCCGGGCACGCTCTCGGAGTTCCGGGGATAGCGATTGAAGGTCCTGGCCACGAAAACGGCCCATCAGCAATGGCGATGCCACGGTAATTTTTTCTTTCGGTACATACCGGGCGATTTCGTCTTTGAGATAATCGAAACAATAGACGCAATCCGCTTCTTTCAATATTCGAGCGGCTTTGAGCGTCACGAGTTCCGCATCGCCAGGCCCCATGCCCACGAGAAAGATTTTCGCAGGTGGCGACGTATTATCGTCTGCGATCGCGTTATGCTGCGATACATACCAGGTCACAAGAAGAACAACCGTAATCAAGTGCAGATCAAATGCGAGGCAATGCCTTTCCCGTGTCATTATATTTGTTTCCAACTGCAAGTGATGAAAAATCGCATTTTCCCGTGAAGATCTTATTTTGCTTTCGGCCGCGATCGCGACAATGCTTGGACCAGCGTGATTTTGTCAGCATGGCGGACCCAACGGCCTCGTTGCTTCGCATCTGCTTCAATAATTTCGTAGGGCCCATCGCCTTTGGACAAGGGTTTGCCATTACACCCATCGGCCAATAAGACCATCTTGTGACATTGCCCAGGATCAATCTCGGGGATGGAAAACAAAACACGATAGCCATCAGAACCCTCGGCCAGAACATAGCAAGTTAGCAGCGGCGAACATTTTCCCTCCCAAATGACTCCGGCACGCCGGAGAAACTCGGAAAGCGGTACGCCTCGATAAATGCGATCCTTGCTAGCCTTAAACTCGACATGTGGTAATTCGTCGATCTCGGCGGTTGAAAACGTCAATGGCGTTTCCGATCGGTTTGTTACAGTAAAGACAACCTCCTTACCGTTTGGAGACGGTTTTTCCTCGTTTAGCAGACTAAACGGCAACAGAAAAAGAATGCACCAAATATCTAATTGCCCGTTCAACTATTTTCTCCTAACGAGATGTATTAGGCTCCAGACACGACATGTTCCTTGGCGGCATTTTCAATCGCGGTTGTAGGTAATAGTTCAGCATCTTGGTCCTTGGAAACCACTGCTCGTATGTCTGCCAATAATGCAGCGGCTTCCGAAGAATCAATTAGAATGCCGTTGCTCGCCATGACATGGCGAACAGCAGCAGTGCCGGAGTGTTTTCCGAGGACGATTTCCGTGTCGCGTCCTCCTACGTTTTCAGCGGCAAACGGCTCATAGGTTCGCCGGTCCGCTAAAAGGCCGCGCACATGAATGCCCGACTCGTGGCGAAAGATGCCGTCTCCAGTAATCGGTTTGTTGATGGGGAGAGTTCTGCCGGACGCGCGGGCGACCAGCGTCGAGAGTTCGCGGAAGCGTCGAAAGTCGATGCCAAGCGTCTTTTGCAGGCTTAGCCGCAGGGCCATCGCAACTTCTTCCAGTGGCGCGTTCCCTGCCCGTTCTCCCAAGCCGTTGACCGTAACGTCTACACTTGCGGCTCCCGCCTGCACGGCGGCCAATGAGTTCGCCGTCGCCATCCCAAGATCATTATGCGCATGAAATCCGAGCGGTAACGAAGGGTATGCATTTCGCAACGATTGTATTACGGCATGTACCTGGAACGGATTCCAAATACCAACAGTATCGGCCAGACGAAAGCGATCGGCTCCCGCTTGTTGCGCAATCCTTGCGCAACGTGCCACGAAGCTTGGAGCCGACCGCGATGCATCCTGCGCTCCAATCGATACATATCGGAATCGCTCTCTGGCATAGGCCGTAAGTTCGCTGATTTGCCGAATCGCCCAAGCTCGGCCTTTTTGTAATGCCCTCAAATGAATTGTCGAAGTGGGAATCGATAGATGAACGGCGTCCACACCGCAGGCCGTGGCAAGGTCGATATCGCCGCAAGTGGCTCGGCACCACGCCGTAAGCCGACAGGGTAATCGCATGGCGACGACCGCTCGGATCGCTGCAATTTCTTCGTCCCCCATGGCCGGCGTGCCGACTTCGATCTCCTGAATGCCCATGTCGGCGAGCGTTTTTGCAATCGCAAGTTTTTCAGCGAGTGAAAAAACCACGCCAGGCGTCTGCTCCCCGTCACGAAGCGTCGTATCGACCAGCCATACTGGCGTCATAGGCGTTTTAGGAATCATTCAGACCTCCATTGGCCCTACGCTGTCTGAAGATCTTCGACGAGGTTATTGTCTTCAATCGCATCGAGGATTTCGTCGATCTTCTGCTCCGTCAATTCAAAGTACCATAGGGCATTAGGATAGACGACCAGCACCGGGCCTTTTTCGCAAACATTCAGGCAGCTCGTCGTCGAAACAATGGCGTCGATCTCCCGGTCGGAGATTTCGCACTGCAAATACTGGAGCAGATCAATCGCCCCTTTCTTGTTACAAACGCCTTGCGGCTCGCCATTGGAGCGAAAACTATTGCAAAGAAAGAAATGGTATTTTGGTTTTCTCATGGGTTAATTCCTTTCGTCGAATTACCAAGGCACATTACGCACAGCCTAAACCGTTTCCGGCACAACCGCTGCCGCAGCGGTGTTCTTTTCGCAAGGGGGCTCGGATCGAAATGTTGCGATAAATGGCATCGAGCCCTTCTTCGATCAGTCCCTCCATCATGATGATTTGAATACCCCGTTCAGCCAGTATGGAGCGAGGCGCCTGGCCGGCGCTAGCGACCATAATCGCCCGGCAATCCTTCAGTGTTTCGGCCAGATCCATCCACCGTTGCGTTCCGCCTCCGGGCGGCGGCGTCCGACGCATTTCCATCAACCGGAAACCACCTTCCGTCTTTTCATACACAGCGATTTGTTCGGCTTCGCCAAGATGCTGATTGACCAAAACACCTTCCAGCGTTGCTGCGGCAACATAGGGCCGATTCTCGCACGGATCGATGGGCAATGTCGCCGATTGGAGCAAACACGCTTCAATGTCTGATCGCATAGGGTCACCAAGCAATCCAACGGCGTCGGCCCGGCATCGGGTACAATGTTCCATGATGGGAAGATACCGTGCCACGCCAGCGCGAATCGCGGCCACGGTTTCGTGGTCCGGCGATGTCAAGGTTCCAAAGACCGTGTCGGCTACGGGATACAACGGCACGCAATTCGCAATGTCGGCTCCAAGCTCCGCAACATGTCGGGCAATATCGACGACATGGCGGTCATTCACGCCAGGAATGATAATGGTGTTGATCTTTACCGTGATCCCGCGTTCCTTTAACATGCGAATGGACGCGATCTGACGCTCCCAAAGCAACTGAGCCCCGGCAACGCCTCGATGTACTCGCTTTTCATGGCGCACCCATGCATAAATCTTTGCGCCAATCTCCGGATCAACCGCATTGACGGTCAGCGTTACATGGCTGACCTCCAATGCGGTCAATGCATCAACGTGAGGCGACACGGCCAAACCGTTCGAGGCCACGCATAGAAGCATTTCCGGGTATTTGTCACGAACCAACCGCAAGGTTTCCAGCGTTCGGTCGGGCGTGGCGAAAGGATCGCCCGGCCCGGCGATTCCCACAACCGATATCCGAGGCTCTCTTGTCAGTACCGATTCGAGATAGTGAAGTGCTTGTTTCGGCAAGAGTACGGCCGTCGTTACACCTGGCCGACTCTCATTAGCACAATCATAAATCCGCTTGCAAAAGTTGCACTGGATATTGCAGTCGGGCGCAACCGGCAAGTGGATACGGGCGAATCGGCTTCGCGCCGCGTTATTGAAACAGGGATGTTGTTGAATATCGAGTGGCATAACACTTCTCAATCGCTACATATAGCTGTAACCTACCGGTGACGTATCTTGAGCAACGCAGATCAACGCATTTGTAACGCGATCAAACAACTGTTGGGCGCCTCGATAGCCGATGTGCAACAATCTAGGGCCATTCATTCGATCGTGAACAGGAAAGCCTGCGCGAATCAGCGGTATGTGCAATTTGCGCGATAACCCATAGCCTTTACTGCTTCCAATGGCCAAATCAATGGGAACTTTTTCGGCCAGAGCCTCGATTTCGGAGAAGTCTGCGCCTTCGAGCGTAATGATTTCTTCCGCATCTCCGCATACTAGCTTGCTAAGTTGTTCTCGCAGCCGGCCGCTCTTTCCACCGGAGGCGCATATGGCGGGAACAATGCCGATTTCCGCCAGTAACGAAGCCAAGCCGACAACTAGATCCTGCTCTCCATACAACAAGGCGCGTTTGCCGAAAACATACTTATGGGCATCAACATAGGAATCGATCAATCGCCCCCGTTCTTCGTTGTGGAAGGACGGCAGAGCGCGACCGGTAAGTTCGGTCAATACATTCGTGAGCTGATCGGTATGCCAAACGCCCACCGGCGGCGGCAATTCATAGCGAGGTATGCCGAATCGTTCTTCGAGCAATGCGCCAGCCGTCTGTGAGCGATCTCCCGTGGAACTGAATTCGATCGTTGCTCGAGCGCTACCCATCCGGCGAATGGCTTCGATCGGCGTTCCGCCTGAGGGAATACTTTGATATTCACTCCACACGGGGCCGTCCAACGTGCTGGAATAGTCGGGCAACAGGATCGCTTCGAGGCCGTAGTCCCGGAACAATTCCTTGAGATATCGCAAATCGGCCGGCGAAATCATACCGGGAAGCACATTGACGGCGTCCTGTTTCGGTCCTGGTTCTGCCAGCGAATTCACAAGGGCATACACCGTTGCGCTATAGCCTTCGGCGTGCGTGCCGGAATAGCTGGGGGTCGCGACATGAACCAACTCGGGCAGCATAGTGCGGGAGTTGGTCTTGATTTGCCGAAGATGAGAGGCCACGTCGTCCCCGATCGTTTCGGCCAGGCATGTTGTGGCGATACCGATGAGCTGCGGAGCATACTGGCGCACGACGTTCTCTAACCCCAGACGAAGATTCTCCAGTCCGCCGAAGATCGTCGTGGTTTCGCCAAAGTTCGACGAGGCGATATCCAGCGGTTCCTTGAAGTGGCTGATCATATAGCGGCGGATATAAGTCGCACAGCCTTGCGAGCCATGCAAAAAGGGGATTGCCCCCTCAACGCCACGGAACGCCAGACACGCTCCCAACGGAGCGCACAGTTTGCACGCATTACATGTAACGGAGGTTGCTTCCGATGTTTTATGCGGAGCGGTTGTGGCAATCATGACAACCTCCCTTGTCGTCTTGGAACCAACTTCCAGACAGGCGACATCACGGAGCCATATACCTCGCGGGCAAAATTGAGCATCCCCTGAAAGCCGGCCAAGGCGATTTTGCGTTCGTGATTGTGATTGCAAAAACCGATTCCAAGTTTATAGGCAATCGGCCGCTCCTTCACGCCTCCTATGAATAAATCAACGTCCTTTTCTTGAACGAATCGCGAAAGTTCCATCGGATTGGTGTCGTCGACCAGAATAGTGCCTTCGTCGCAAAGGTCTCGGAGCAATTCGTAATCCTCGCGATTACCAGTTTGCGAACCGACCAGGACCGTTTTCATGCCGATGGTTCGCAAGGAACGGACGAGTGAAAATGCCTTGAAGGCTCCGCCGGTATAGATGGCTGCACGCCGGCCCTCTAACGCCTTTCGATAACGCCGTAGCTCGGGCATAATGGCTGCCGTTTCGCTGCGAACCAACTCCTGAACTCGCCGTCGCATTTCAGCGTCGTCGAAATGGTCGGCCACAAGGTAGAGCGATTTAGCCATGTCTTCGATGCCGAAGTACGAGACTCGCTGGAACGGAATTCCGTATTGCTCCTCCATCGTTTTTGCCAGATGGGTCATCGAGCCGGCACATTGCACCAGATTGAGACTTACGCCGTGGGCACGACGGATTGCCTCGATGCGACCATCGCCAGTGATCGTGGCGACTACTTCAACGCCGATTCGCTCGTAATAATCGCGTATCATCCACGTTTCGCCCGCCAGGTTGAAGTCGCCCAGAATATTGATGCTTGCTTTGCGAATGCCTTGGATGGAACCCGTGCCGACAAGCTTGGCCAATCCGTCGCAGGCGGCACGATAGCCGTCTTTCTTGGAACCGCGAAATCCTTCTGACTGGATTGGCAGCACCGGAATGCCGCGTTCCGATTCAACCCTGCGACAGACGGCCGCCACGTCGTCGCCGATGACGCCGACAATGCATGTTGAATACACAAACGCCGCATTGGGGTGATAACGGTCGATCAACTCGATCAGGGAGCGGTAAAGCTTCTTTTCGCCGCCGTAGATCACGTCGCGTTCCTGCAAGTCGGTCGAAAAGCTCAGCCGATGCAGTTCCGGCCCCGAGGAAAGTGAGCCGCGGATGTCCCACGTATAGGCCGCGCAGCCGATAGGCCCGTGAACTAAGTGTACGGCATCGGCGATGGGATAAAGAACCACCCGCGATCCGCAAAACACACATGCCCGCTGGCTGACCGATCCTGCCAGGCTTGGCTTCTCGCAAGTCATGGCGAACGGCTCGGAGCCGGTCTCATGTATCTGCGGTTTGCGTGCTTCTAGGAGTGGGAGCATGATGACAATCGTTCTTCGTATTTCAAAAAAGGGGGCAGGGCCATTTCGTGCCGAGCCGGCCGCCGCCCCCACTCGGGTTGTGCGCATCACATGAATTCAGTAGTTCCATATTTGATTGATTGGAATCACTGTAGGGCGGGTCGAGCGCAGCGATGGCCCGCCAATAAGGGATATAGCGCCTTCGCGGGTTAGGGAGATACGACAACCATGCCAAGAAAGCTGGAGTTTCGGAACGAGGGGATACTTCAGATTGCGTCCTTTGCAGCAATTACTCGGCAGGAATGATAATTCGATGAAACACGCCTCGCCAAAAAACGCTTTTACTCTCGTTGAATTACTTGTGGTCATCACGATCATCGGCATTTTGATTTCCCTCTTGCTCCCGGCCGTGCAATCGGCGCGCGAGGCAGCAAGAAGATTACAATGCCAAAACAACCTCAAACAGATCGGCTTGGCGTGTCTCAACCACGAAAGCACGTACGGCTTCTTTCCAACCGGCGGTTGGGGACCCAAGTGGGTTGGCGACCCCGACCGCGGCGCCGGCAAACGCCAGCCGGGCGGCTGGATTTATTGCATATTGCCCTACGTCGAACAAATGTCGCTCTACCAACTCGGCGGTGGAGCTTCTTCCGACGCGGATCGTGTGGCCGCCAATACAAAACGAATGGCCACGCCCGTGGCGGCATTCAATTGTCCCACACGCCGGGCGGCGAAAGCCTATGACGTTTATTGCACGGGATGTCAGCCGTACTATGCGCCGACGATGACCACTCTTTCCGGCGAGGCCCGCACATGCTACGCCGCGAATTTGGGCGAGAGCCAAGTGACGTATTGGTGGAGCTATATGCCGGCATCCTACACCGCGGGAGACGATTCCGCTTTCAAATGGTATCCCGATGGATTGATTCTCAATGGGATTTGTTATCCGCATAGTCAAGTAACCATGGGAATGGTTCGCGATGGAACCTCCAACACCTATTTAGTGGGCGAAAAATACGTCAATCCCGACCACTATACTGATGGTCAGGACGGCGGTGACGACTGGAGCATGTACACCGGGCAACAAGATGATGTTAGCCGATCGGTAGGATTTTACGACGCCAACGTCTTTCAGCCCTATTTGCCTCAGCAAGATACGCCCGGCAACGGCACTTCTTCAGCGTATGCCTTTGGCAGCGCCCATGCCGCAGGCTTCAACATGGTCCTATGCGACGGCTCGGTCCATTCGATTAGCTACTCGATTAGCGAAGAGGTTCACCGCCGCCTGGGCAACCGTATGGACGGCCTAGCCATCGACGGCAGCAAGCTCTAATCTCGACATTTGCCCCGCGAACGGCTATGCTATCGGAAGACCCCCAGGAGGGAATTTCTATGCATGGGCCGTTTTCTTTTACGCAAAGTCGCTGCCGACCTCCTTTCCAAGTAACGGCAATTTCAAGTCACGGCATCGCACCTCATTCTAGGAGACGCACAAATGTCAGGCTGCACTAAGGGAAACTTCCTAAACAGTTTATTCCTTGCGTTGTTCGGCATGGCGGCATGCTTGACTTCTGCGGCATGGGCGCAAGGTCCGGCAAAAGATGCCGCCCCGGCCGCGATTTCCACAGCACCGAATGTGGGCCTAAGCATGCTGCCGCTGTTGACCGATGCGAAAACCCGCTCTGTATGTGCCGAGAATCCGACGGGCGAGAAGGGCAAAGGCGGCATGGCTGTTCCGAATCCTTCGGAACCCAAGCCCGCGGCGTCGGCCCGCGCTGCCGATCAACTTGGACAAGGCTGGAAGGTGCGGCCCTTCATTCGCGTGAACGCCCACGAAACCGCCACGCTAATGGACGTGAATGGACCGGGCATCATTCAGCATATATGGCTTGTCGAAAACCTTCAGCGCGGTCACGTGCTGCGTTTCTATTGGGACGGCGAGGAGCAGCCCTCGATCGAAGTGCCGGCCATGGAGTTTTTCGCCGTCGGCCACGGCAAGTTCGGTACAATCAATTCGGCGGCGGTGGTTTTGAACCCCGCAAACGCTTTGAATTGCTACTGGCCCATGCCTTTCCGCAAACATGCGAAAATCACGTTCACCAACGAGTCGGACAAGGACACGGAACTGGTGGCCTATCAGATCACCTATGTCGAAACGCCAGTGGCCGATAATGTCGGTTATTTTCATGCCCAATGGCGACACGCCAACACCGGCAAGCAAAATCCGTATGTCATTCTCGACGGCGTGAAAGGCCGTGGCCGTTACGTTGGCACGTTCCTCGCCTGGCATCAGAACTGCACCGGCTGGTTTGGCGAGGGCGAAATTAAATATTTCATCGATGGCGACCGTGAGTTTCCGACCATTTGCGGCACAGGCACCGAGGACTATTTCGAGTTTTCCTACGGTTTTCCTGGCGCTCCCCACACGGGCCTTTACACTGGCACTGTGCTGCCCACAGGCGACATCAA
>CAYWGR010000180.1:0-11747 GCA_964458015.1 uncultured Planctomycetaceae bacterium | reverse complement strand
TATCCAGCAAAAATCACAATACGGCTCTTGACTGGTCCAACCATATCAGGGCGGGCCATCGCTTCGCTTGATACGCCCTACGCCTTTCCCAGATTCAACAATTGATTACCCTGCCGCTCGTCGGCGGTTTACGGAAATCTTGTTGGAGTCATCCTGAGCGGTAGTGTAGGATCTGGCTCCGCGAAGGTTCTTGCCTACGTTCAGGACCACAGAACCACCAAAGAGATGCCGTCTTTGCAGGAATCGACGGCAAACAGAAAATCCTTGCTCTGCAAGACGCCCCCACTACAGTGGTAATACTTGACAACATTGGTGGGGATTCTAAAATTGCATAGAGCCTCTTAAGTAGCGGGATCCCGTTCCACCAAGGAGCCGTATCATGCCGGTAAGAAAACTCAAGGAATTTCTGGACGCGCAGCAGATCAGGTATGTCACCATCAACCACTCGCCGGCGTATACGGCACAAGAGGTAGCGGCCTCGGCCCATGTGCGAGGCAAGGAAATGGCTAAAACGGTGATGGTCACGCTGGACGGCCGCATGGCGATGGCAGTCTTGCCTGCCTCGCAAAAAATCAGTTTCGATCTGCTAAGCGAGGCCTCGGGCGCCGGCAATGTCCAGCTTGCCAGCGAGCAGGCTTTTCGCGACATGTTTCCCGGTTGCGAAGTCGGCGCCATGCCGCCGTTTGGAAACCTCTACGACATGCAAGTGTACGTTTCCAAGCGATTGTCCGAAGACGAGGAGATCGTCTTCAACGCCGGCTCGCATACCGAATTGATTCGCTTGGCCTATAAAGATTTCGACCGTTTGGTGAAGCCGAAAGTGGCTCGTATCGCCTACGGCGAATAACTGATCGATCGAGTCGGGTCAAGGTTTCGGCAGTGAAACGCGATACGCCTTGCTCGTTTCGTAGCCGCGCAGGCGTTCTTGAATTTCGCGGGCGAGGGATTCTTTCTGTTCTTTTTCGGCCAAGACAAGAGCTTGCCGCGCGGCATTCCTGGCGTCCGTAAATCGTCCCGCCGCGGCATAGGCGGCTCCCAGGACGTCAAAAATTCTTGGCGATTCGTCCATCGCCACCTCGGACGCCAACTTGGCGTACAATATCGCGTTCTTCGCGTTGCGGACCTTGGCATCGGGATGCGTGGCCAATACCCAGGCAAGATTATCCAGGGCAAGCGATATATGAGGCGGCGCGGCAGGCGAAAAACCATAGGCCGACTCCATGCCGCCTACGGTCGAAAGCAACGAGGCGATGAGATGGTAGCCCAGGGGACGTGAGGGGGCGAGTGCCACGACCTGACGAAAATCAGCCAGGGCCTCTTGCACTTTTTGTTGTTTTCCATAAACGGCTCCGCGTTTCCAATAGGCTTCCATCTGTCCCGCATCCAGATCGATTGCGTGGTTGAAATCCCGGATGGCTTTGTCCATTTCACCCAGTTGGACGTATAAAATTCCACGATTGACGTAGGGTTCCGCCAAATCGGGTTTTATTGCAATCGCACGGGAAAAATCCGCCATTGCCCGCTTCTTGTCCTTCCGCTGGATATACAACATCCCGCGAACATTGCAGGCCAGTGCATTCTTGGGCTGCAATTCGAGTCCCCGGTCATAGTCCTGAATGGCCAGGGTAATTTGATCCATGTTGCCATATATTTTGCCGCGGCACCAATACAACCAAGGATCCGTGGGCTGAACGGCGATTGCCTGGTTGCACTTTTGAATCGCCTGCATCGGATCGGTGGGCAAGATCTGAAAGCTGGTCGGCGGCATCGTGCGCATCTCTTGCCGGACAGGCTCCAGAAGATCATCGTAGCGGCCCAAATTCATGTTCCAAATCACGGCCAGCCTTTTCCAACTCCATAGATCGCCGCGAATAATCAGTGTCAGATGGTCGTAGTATTCCGCCAAGCCGGCCGGTTGCAATGTATTTTTGCCGCTCCGCACGGTTTCGATATAGCGCGAAGGTATCACTCGCGTATAATGCCCGACACGCCAAAACAAATCACGCGCCGGCGGCAATCGAGCCATGAGCGAATCCGCCAGTCCAAAGGCATCGATGCCGTAGACCTCAGGCCCCGCATAATACCCCCAAAAGCCGATACAACTGCCGACCATGCAAGCCTTCGTTTGTTCGGCGGCTAGTATCTTTCGCACATTTTCGCCGTCCGTCACCCAAGGAAAATCGGGGAAGGGCCTATCGCTTATTTCCAGGGCACGAAGCAAACCCGTTCCCTCATAGTAGTGTGCCCGTTCATCACAAATGCCGCGTTCGGCAACGATTTTCGGATAAATCTCCTCGGGAGTTTCTCCGTAATCGACCGCATTGGAAAAAAGCAATGCCACGCAAAATACTCCCAGCACGACAATGCCTGCGATGCCGGCTCTCTTCGCGCGCATCGATTCCCATCGAAGCGAACTCAGTAAACACACGGCGGCCAACAGCGGAGCCGTCAGAAAACGGCCGCTCATGAAATCGCCGCCGATTTTTACGATGTACAACAAATAAACGAGAATCCCCAATGCCGCAAAGATGTGCCGAACACTTTTTTGCCGGTAAGCGACGACCAAAGCGCCGACAATCGTCGCCAGCGTGATCGGATCATGCTTCAGCGAGTTCCAAAGATAATAGCTTCCCTGGAGGGCTAACGTCGAGGTAGGGATGCCGGTATTCAGTTTGGCATAGGCCGTATTGGGGAAAGGGAACCCATAGTAAATCAACGAGAAACCCATCCAAATAAAAATCGGAAGCGAACCGGCCGCCATCCGCCAAAAACATCCCCATGTTCTCTGCCGGTAGAGAACGTAAAGAAGCGCCGGCAAGAACAATAGCAGCGAATCCATGCGGTTTACCGCCGCCAGGGCCGCGAGCAACGATAAAACAAATGGTTTTTCTTCCGAATCCTCCTGATCGCCTGTCTCCGCGAAGTAGATCCACAAGAAAAACACCAAAATCAGATGCGTCAGCGGATTTTCCAAGCCCGAGGTCGAATAGTCGATGAAACAAATCGAAAAAGTCAGCACCAAAACGCCTAACGCCGCAGTGATCCATGATTGGGCTACTTTCCAGGCGTAAAGAACCGCCACGGCCATGGAGAGAACCATCGAAAATGAGATCGCCGTGTAATAGGCCTCGCGCGTGACGCTGTAAACTCCCGAGAACAACAACAGCCACAGAGGATGCGTATAGGCCTGCACACGTTCCTGCACGTTCCATGTCAGACCGTAGCCGTTCACGAAGTTGTCGACGACGCGAAACGAAATATACGCATCGTCGCAAAGCCAGGCCGTGCGAAATACAAACGCCAAGAATAACAGGATCGCCAATACAGGCGCAACATGTCGCAGCCATCGAACGTTGGTCATGGCAACACATCCCTGCGGCGAAAAGAAAAGCCGGTCACGGCCATGCGGGAGATCCTTCTCCTGCGCATCACTCAAAGTACGTTGTGCCGCCGGCTTTGCCGATGCGGCGCGTTATTTCAATCGGTTATGCGGAAGCATAACCGACATACCTTAGGTCCCGGTCGAATCCGGTCGGCCGAAGAGCTAGCTATTCCGCAACTTTCCAACGATCAAGGAACCATTGTGCCCGCCGAAACCGAAGCTGTTCGACATGGCAACTGAAATCGCGCGCTGCCGAGCTTGATTCGGCGTATAATCCAAATCGCACAAGGGATCGGGCGTTTCGTAGTTGATCGTCGGCGGAATCACGCTGTCACGCAGAGCTAAAAGGCAGAAAATCAACTCCACGCCGCCGCTTGCGCCCAATAGATGGCCCAACTGGCTCTTCGTACTCGACACGCTCAGCTTGTAGGCATGATCCTTGAAGACGCTTTTCATGGCCGTCGTCTCGGCTTGATCGCCCAGCGGGGTACTGGTTCCGTGCGCGTTGATGTAATCCACGTCCGTCGGGTTGACCCGAGCGTCTTTCAACGCCTGGGTCATTGCGTAGGCCGCCCCGATGCCGTCTTTGTCGGGGGCGACGATGTCGCCGCCGTCACAACTGCACCCGTAACCGTAGACTTCGCCGTAGATCTTGGCTCCGCGCGCCTTGGCGTGTTCCAATTCTTCAAACACCAAAAGGCCCGCGCCTTCGCTCAATACGAATCCGTCGCGATTGCGGTCGAACGGGCGACTGGCGTGCGTTGGATCGTCGTTCCGCTCGGAAAGCGCACGCATCGAGGCAAACGCACTCAGGCCGATGTGGGTCAGCGCGCCTTCGCTGCCGCCGGTAATCATCACATCGACCTCGTCGTCGCGAATCAGTTTGTAGACGTCGCCCATCGCATTGGTCGCGCTGGCGCAGGCCGTGACCACCACCTGATTCGGACCACGCAATCCGTATTGAATCGCCAAATGCGCGCTGGCCGCATTTCCGATCAATTTGGGAATGGTGAAAGGGGAAACCTTATCGGGCCCCCTTTCCAACAGGCGATCGTGCTGGATCTCGATTGTCTCGAGGCCGCCGATCCCCGATCCCAAAATCACGCCGCAGCGATAGGGATCTTCCTTGGAAAAGTCGATCCCTGAATCCCGAACGGCGTTGACGCCGCCGACCTGCGAAAACTGCACGAAACGATCGTACCGCTTGACGTCTTTGGCTTCGATATAGCCATCGACGGACCAATTGCGGATCTCACCGCCAAATCGGACGCGGTAATTCGACACTTCCAACCGCTCAAGCGGACCAATTCCGCTCTCGCCGTTGCAAATGCGAGTCCACAGCTCGTCCACCTTGCATCCTAGCGAGGTGACGGCGCCCATGCCCGTGACCACTACGCGGCGTTTCATGCGATTCCGTTTAGGCAGAGGCTTCGGTGCTTTCCACGGCCTTCGCGATATGATCAACGGCCTGTCCGACCGTTTGGATCTTCTCGGCCACGTCGTCGGGGATATTGATGTCGAACTCTTCTTCGAGTTCCATCACCAGTTCCACGGTGTCCAATGAATCGGCGCCCAGATCATTCACGAACGACGTTTCGCGAGTAATCTGGTCTTTGCTTACGCCAAGCTGCTCGGCAACAATATCAATCACGCGTTGTTCAACTGAGGCCACCTTGGGGGTCCTCCTGGCTATTACGTATATTTCGGGGGACGCACTCCCGTGGCAATCCCCACACTATTGCTAAAACGAACTCGCGGGGTTACAAACCCCATGTCTTGCCCCATTTTCCAATCAGTCCCGCAAGATATACCGGTTTTTCGGCTCCGTGTCCATAGGGGATTAGGAATTGACTAAGAATTAGGGGCACAGGCTGGATCATGCTTTCCGAAAAAACGCCATTTACCAGCCCTTGTCATACTTCCTAAATCACCTTCTCACACAGTTAGCCCGCCGTCCACCGTCAAGACATGTCCTGTAATGAACGAGGCGGCATCGCTAACCAGGAAAAGAACGGCGTCGGCCACGTCTTGCGGATCCCCCATACGACCTAAAGGAATCTGCTTCCGAACCTCTTGGAGAATTTCCTCCCCCAAGGCCGCCGTCATGTCGGTTGCGATAAAACCAGGCGCCACTGCGTTGACTGTCACATTTCGGCTGGCCAACTCCCGGGCGACCGTTCTTGTCAGACCGATCACGCCGGCTTTGGACGCTGAATAATTCACCTGCCCTGGATTGCCCATCAAACCCGATACGCTGGCGATGTTGACGATTCGCCCCTGACGCGCCTTCATCATCGGCCGAGCGGCTGCGCGGGTGAACAAAAACGTGCCGCGCAAATTGATATTGATCACCGCGTCCCATTGTTCGTCCTTCATGCGGACGATCACGTTGTCGCGCGTAATGCCCGCGTTGTTCACAAGGATATTCAAACCGCCCCACAACTTGACGACCTGCTCGACCGCCTCGCCGACGCGCTCGCTTTGGGTTACGTCGCAAGCGATCG
This sequence comes from uncultured Planctomycetaceae bacterium, assembly GCA_964458015.1. Lineage (GTDB taxonomy): Bacteria > Planctomycetota > Planctomycetia > Pirellulales > Thermoguttaceae > CAYWGR01. The sequence goes on along the minus strand of CAYWGR010000180.1, from coordinate 5,861 downwards.
GCTCGGCCGTGCCGCCCGCTGAACGAATGGCCTCGACCGTCTCGGCCAAGGTCTCGACATTGACGTCAACACAAGCCACTTTGGCCCCGGCAGCCGCCAGCGATTGGGCAATGCAACGCCCTAATCCGCGAGCCGCTCCGGTTACGATCGCTGTTTGCCCGCTCAAATTCGTAGAAATTCGACTTGTCACGATATCCTTCTCGGTGTTTTTGTTCAAAACCGCAAGCGGTTCACTCTAGCCCCTAGCCCCTAATTCCTAGTTACACTTCCACGCATTGACACGAAACACCGCGATCAATGCGACGAAGCAAACCACGAAGCACGCGACCAGGTCCGACCTCGTAGAATTGGTCGAATCCCTGCTGGATCAAATAACGCATCGAGTCTTCCCATCGCACCGGCTGGAGAATCTGACGCACAAGAATCTGGCGGATCTCCTCCGGATCGTCATGGGGCAACGCATCCACATTCGAAATCACCGGAATCCGCGGCTTTCGCATCGGCACATCGGCCAAGGCCTCGGCACAACGCTGATCGGCCGGCCGCATGATTTCGGTATGGAAAGCTCCTGCCACGGCCAACGGCACGGCTTTCATCGCGCCGAATGATTGTGCCATCTCCGCCGCGCGCTCGCAAGCCGACAGGCTGCCGGAAATAACGATGTTCGCCGGACATAACAGATTGGCGATCTTCAATGTTTCGCCGTTCCTCGCTTTTTCGCAAAGGGCCTCGACCTCGACCTGTTCGAGCCCCAAAATGCTGACCATGCCGCCCGCGGTTGCATCGGCCGCTTCTTGCATGGCCGCACCGCGACGCTGCACCAGCATCAGACCGTCTTCAAACTCCATGACGCCGGCGAAAACCATCGCCGTGTATTCGCCGAGGCTTAAGCCCGCAGTGGCTTCGCACGACATCACCACGTCGGGCGATTCGTTGCGCAGCCATTCCAAGGCCGCTAGGCTCGTCACAAAGATAGCCGGCTGACTGTAGATCGTTGAATCCAAATCGTCAGCGGGCCCCTCGAAGCATAGCTTCGCGAGGTCATAGCCCAACACGTCGGCCGCGCGATCATACAGACCGCGGACGCTAGGCAACGACTCGATAAGCCGCTTGCCCATGCCAACCGTTTGAGCGCCTTGTCCGGGAAACAGAAATGCGATTCTGCTCAAGACTCAGTCTCTACGACTTTACGGCCCATGTAATAGCCACAATTCGGACACACCATATGCGTCGGCAATGCCGTACTGCACTGCTCGCAATACGAAAGCTGCTTCGGCTTCTTGAAATCATGCGCACGGCGACTGCCGGTGCGGGCATTGCTCTGCCTGCGCTTCGGTACAGCCATGGTATCGTTACCTCCAAATCCCGCTACAGAATGTGAAACTACAGATCCTAAACTACCCGGCCGAGACTGTCAACCGTGCCGAGGCGGACAAAACAGCCATTTAGATGGGGGTATGCATAACCTGTAAGTGCTAATCTTCGTTTTCTCGCACCAATTGCATCAAAAAATCGGTTTTCCACGCCGCAGAGCTCCCCCCTACTCGCAATTCTCCGGCAGATGATATCCACAGTCGACCGCCAATAGTCCCTGAGCCTGCCGAAGCTTCACCTGGGCAATCCTCCAAGCGATTACCCTGTGCAAAACCTCGCTTTCAGCCCGCAACATCTCCAGTTTAGCTGTCCGAACGTCAAAAGCGGTTATGCCGTCGGCCGTGCGTTTCTCTTTGAGGTCTGTCAACCGCTGCTTCCACGCTTGCCGCCGGCTCTTTGCCACGGCAATCTCCCGAAGCCTCGATTCTACGTTTTCAGCCGCTTCGCGAATCTCTCGCCGAGCGGTCCGTTCTGTTTCCTCCAACGCTTGGGTCAACTGCGACTGCCGGGTTTGTAACTCCTCCGCACTGCCTGATCCCCCGCCAAACAGCCGCCGACCGGCCACGGAGGCTCCCAGTCCCACGTTCAACATCTGCATTCCGCTTCGGACCGCAGGCAATGTATCAACACTAAGAGACTCGTCGAGCATCTGCAAAGCACCCACATCCGCCCGATTCTCGATCCCCTCCTCAATCGCCGCTTTAACATCCAGGGGAACAATCATTACCTTCAGGTCGGCCTCGGGCCAAAGCAACGTGGATTCCTCTTCCTCAAGTCCGCAAATCTGCCGCAATTGTCCCTGTATTTGCCGGGCTGCCGACTGCAACTGAATCTGCCGATCCAGCCAATCCAACTTCTGCCGCTGCAAAGCCGTGCGATCCATCGAAATCTTCAAACCGCTTTTTTTCAGGTCATCCAGGTCGGTCGAAGCCAAATCAACTTCTTCCACGCAACGTTCCAAAATATCCCGGCCGGCCTCGGCCTCGGTAAGCGAATAGAATAGCTCCAAAGCCATTCCAGCAGCTTTATTGCGTTGATCCACCGTTCGGTAGGCCATCAGCGTACTCATCGTTGACGACGAGCAGGAATGACGATGACCAGTATCCGCGGCCGCTGCTTCGCTTTCTCCCGCAAAAAGCTTCGCAAAGGGGGCATTTGCAGCAGCCAGACACTGCACTTGTTCGGCCTTCACCACGCGATATTGCTCGGCCGCCGGCGGCTGTCCTAATGCCTTGTCCACCGATTCATACGAATCCACGGCCGAAAGGTCGATGCAGAGATTCCCGCGTTCCTGGCGCGTTTCCGGCGGCAAGGGGGCCGTGTTCTCGCCCGAGTCGCCTGCATTGCTCATCTCGCACGTGCAGCGGTGGTGGGCGCAGCCGGCCAACACCGACGCGAAGAGCAAAACCGGCAGAATGGCGGAAAAAGATCGAACCATCGGAACCTGACGAGAGGAGAAATAAGTCGGAACTACCGAAGAACTTCTTCTTCTTTCATCGAGTTCCGCTTATTCCGACTGTAGAGTTTTTTCAGGTTCGGCAATATAGACATACTGCGCAAAGTTTACTGCGCCAGCGCAAGCACTAAACCGGGATCGAATCGCTCTAAACGTGGAATGTACGGCTGGCCGTGGCAATCGTGCGACCGTCGGGCGAATACGCAACGCCGCAGATCAAGCTCGAATGCCCCGTCTGCAAAAAAAGTTCCGGCCGCGTTGGTTCGGCAGCCGAAGTACTCGCCAACCATGAAAGCCACAACATTACAGCCAACGCCAAAAAAATAAGGCGAATGTTCCTCATGGTTCGTTTCCTATTACATGGCATACACTTGCAGCGGCTCTTGTTTTCCCTTGACGGCAACGGATCGCTGCTCGCTTTGAGCGGCGAACCGTTGCCGTTCCTCTTCCGGCAGCAAGGAAAACGTCGCCTGACTGACGATCAGTTCCGACTTGAGTTCTTTATTGGCCGACTCAAGACGTGCCGCCGTGTTCACGGTATCGCCGATGGCCGTATAGTCTAGCCGCCGGGGGCTACCCACGGTGCCCACCACCGCGCGCCCGGTGTGAATGCCTATCCCGATTTTGAACTCCGTTGCTCCCAGCTCTTTCCAACGCTCGTCCAACAAATGGATACGGCGAACCACTTCAACGGCCGCACGCACCGCCCTTAAGGCATGATCCGCCTGCGGTTGCGGCGCACCGAAAATCACCATCACGGCATCGCCGATATATTGGTTTACCGTGCCGCCGGCTGCCTCGAACGCCGGCACCGCCTCGGCAAAAAACGCATTCAACAATCGAACCACTTCATGCGGCGTATGTTGCTCGGAAAAAGGGGTGAAATTACGGATATCACAAAAAAGCACCGTGATATCGCGTTGCTCGCCGCGCAAATCCAGCTTGACGCCGCCCGTCTCCATCGCCCGGGCGACGGCCTCCGATTTGACCATGCCCATCATGCGTCGAATCCATCGCCACCGCATGGCAAAGATCGTGCCATAGAGCAAGATGCCCAACACCAGCATCGCGGCCGTTTCCAGATGCCAATTTCCCCAGCAAAACGCCCCAACAGCCAAGCCTCGCCATGCGACATGGTGCGCCAACATCAGCAAAGCACCCAATTCCAAGCTGCATCGAGCCAATAACGCCCCCAAAACGCCACCGACGACAAGCAACATCAACGGAGTGGCCAAAAACCACGGTCTGCTGATAAACGCCCTATCGAGCAACGTCGCGACGATGTTCGCATGGACCTCAACGCCCGGCATCTGACGGGCCGGCTGCGATTCTCCTGAACGAAACCATTGCCAGAACGATGGATAAGTGTAAGGCGTGGAATACCGATCCTGAAACGTGCCGGCCTCCATACCAATCAACACGACAGCGTTTTTGAAGGATGTTTGCAACGCGCCTGTTGCGTCTGCCCCTTTGACGGCAGCAGCCAAAACCTCGCGAAACGACACTTTGCGAATGCTTCCGACCGGCCCCACGTAGTTGATCGGCAAACAACCTTCTTCATCGAGCGGAATGGGGATGCCATCGATCGCAAGCTGCTCGGCCGCAAACCATTCTTGCGAAAAATGCCGAGCCTTTGCCACGAGGGCCAACGCCATGCAGGGACGAAGCTTCCCGGCGTTTTCACACCGCAATAGCTGACGCCGCAAACAAGAGTCGGAATCCACCGTGAAATCGACAAACCCTAAATCAGCCCAAGGCATTCGTGAAGGCATGTGCACGTCGTACCATTCAAACGGCGGCCGTAAGGGGCGATCCTTGTCCATGAACCATTCGGGCAAAACCACATTGCCGGCAATCCCCACGGCCTGCCCCATCGTTTCGGCCGAACCCGGCTGCCCCGGCAGCAGAAAATCCATCGTTTTTTCGCTATTCGGCAACAAAAAATCGACGCCGATCGACGCCGCCCCTTGTTCGTTCAGATACGTCACTACTTTGGCCAACTCGGGGCTAAAGAACATCAACGGCTTCTGCATTTCCGCAAGCGAAGCTTCATCGACGGCCACGATCACCACATCCATCGCACCCGCTCGACGCCCGCGAAACTGAAAACAGCCGTCGAAGGCCCAATTTTCCAAAGCCTGTAGAAATGGCGTCTCATTCAGACACCAGCAAAGCAGCGCGCAGAGGATCCCAATTCCCGCGCCCCGCCATGCCGCCGAGCGAAAAGAAAAAGGGAACGTCCAGGACATGATCTTCGCTAGGCTTTCCGTGTGATGTCAAAGATTTTCATTGCAAGAAGATTATTTTCCCATCTTCTTTTCGAGTTCCACGGCCTTTTCTTCCGCCGCCACGGCGGCTTTCTCCATTCCTACCCTGGTGTAAAGCTCGGCCAGCTCTTGATACACTGCCTCGCTGGGCGTCTGCTTTGCCAAAATTTCATTAACGGTGATAGCTTCGCAAAGCATTTCATTTTGCTTATACCACAACGCCGCCAGTGCCAAGTAAAGGGGTTCCGGCTTGCTTAACAATTTCTCGATTTCGGCCGCGCAGGCCCGTTGCCGTTCGTTGGCTATATGAAACGCGCCTTCGCCAATCGGTTCCGGCTTGCCATCGATCATGGCGGTCACTTCCCACGAGTATAATGCTCCCGCCTTAAGCGGCGTATCGCCCGAATATGTCAACCGCGGCGTCTCGGCATCCGCGGTCCAAATCTGATTTCCAAGAAAAAACAGGCTCAGCTTGTATTGTTTCGCTTTCGGCACGGCAGGCCACGTAAACACGGGCTTCGCAGTCAGCAATGTGGAACCGGTGACAGGACGAAATTCTCCGAGCTCCACGATGGCCGGCGTTTTCTCGGCCGACGGCGCACCAAGATCCGTCGGTTTTGGCGTTGGACTGTCGTCTTTCGGACGAGGCGACGGGGCACGGGGCATCACAACGCCTCCCTGGACGATTCCCCGAGGCCCTGTACTGAGTTTGCCGACCACACCCCGATTTTCTTCCGGCATCTCTACCTGCTCGACGCCCTTCG
>CAYWGR010000179.1:0-11881 GCA_964458015.1 uncultured Planctomycetaceae bacterium | reverse complement strand
GATCAAATCGCATTTCTCGCCGTCGATTTCGATGCTTTCGATCGAAGTCAATCCGATCCGCGAGTCGCCGTTTTTCATCCGAAAGGCGCATTCCTCGTTGCGAACCATGCCCTCGGCGGCAAACTTTTTAAGAAGACGATCACGCTGCTTGACGTCCACCCAGAGGTTTAATTCAACGGCAGTGCGTCCGACCACCTCGTCGCGACGATACCCCGTCATCCGCTCGAAACTTTCATTGACCTCCTGGATGCGGTTGTCCTTGGTCCTGGTGATGGCCATAATCGTCGGACCGGCGCGGAACGCTTTCGCAAACTTATCCTCGGCCCGCTTTCTATCCGTAACATCCAGCAATATGCCGTTCCAAACGGTTTCATCCTTCAGCCGAATCGGCTGCGACATGCCTCGAACAAAACATTCTTCTCCCGTGGGTTTGATAATCCGGAATTCGCATTCCCACGCCGATTGCGAGCGAGCCACCTCCTCGATCGAAGCCACGAATCGGTCCCGATCCTCGGGAGCTATGCAGGCGAGCAATCGCTCAAACCACGAATCGAGCGGATCTCGCGGAACGCCCAAAAGCTCCTGGGTATGCTCGTCGATGTAATGGAGGCCCCATTTGCCTTCATCCGTAGCATAAAATTGATAGACCAGCCCCGGGAGATTTTTCGTGATGCCATGAAATCGCTGCTCACTCGATCGCAACGCCTCCTCCGTGCGCTTGCGAGAAGTGATGTCCTCGAATACGCCTAAAACCCCGTAGACAGCGCCCATTTCATCGATCAGCGGAATCTTGGACTTGTCGATCCAAATGGTGATGCCATTGACGCATTGCAGCGATTCGCAAATATGATAATCGGGTTGTCTGCTTTCAATAATGCGGCGGTCCGAGGCGCGATGCGCTTCGGATTGTTCCCGAGACCAGGGAAGGTCGAAATCGGTCTTGCCGACAATGTCCGCGGGATCGGCGATTCCCGCCCAATGGGCAAAAAGAGCGTTACAGCCTAGATAGGTGCTGTTCTGATCCTTCCAGAAAATCGCTTGCGGAAGAGAATCGAGCAATCCGGCCAACATGACTTGACTGCGGCGGAGATCCTCTTCCGTCTGCTTCTGCATGTTAGCAACCTTTCTCCGCGGATACGGTACCCATCGAAGGCACCACGACACCGGCTGGCATGAACCACCCCGGGAAGAACCGCATGGAACTGTTTGGCCAAGGACTTTCTAACTATCTAATTATAGTATCCCCACAACCAATAGAAGGGGTTTCTTAATAATCCCATAGGACATAGTCAATATCTGCGAAAAAGGAAACAATTTACGCAACAAATTATACTCAATATGCGTTTTTTTCGCCATCACCCAGAGTTTTATTGCAGAGCCAATCAATTATTGAAGTTGGGAAAAGCGTAGGGCGGGGCGAGCGAAGCGATGGCCCGCCATTTTGCGAAGAATTCAAGGCGGGCCTTCGCTCCGCTCGACCCCGCCCTACTGAAAACTGATCGGCCCTGAGGCACCAGCTTGAAGGGTTGCTCGTCGAGAGGCCGGCATTTCTGCAAAACACGTCGAATAACGGGTCATGTCAACCTAGACGTCAAGAAATCGTCAGCCTGGATCACGATAACGCCTTGAGCGCGCATTTCCGACACGGCTCGTTGCACATCGCCGGCATTTGCGTTCACGCCGCGGCAGGCGTCTTCGACCACAAAGGTCGAAAAACCAAGGGCCACGGCGTCCAAAGCGGTGAACTTGACGCAGTACTCCGTTGTCAGACCGCCGATGGTGATGCTTCGTATTCCGTGCTCCTTCAGAAATTGCGCTAGGCCGGTGGATTTCTGATGATCGTTATCGAAAAAGCCGCTGTAGCTGTCGACGGCCGGATCGTCGCCCTTGCGAAAGACCCGAGCGATGGCCGACCGGTCGAGTGCCGGATGAAATTCGGCTCCAACGGTGCCTTGCACACAATGGATAGGCCAAAGAATCTGACTTTGGCCGGCCAATTCAAAAGTGTCTCCCGGTTTCTTGCCTGGATGGTTCGCGGCAAAACTCATGTGATTGGCGGGATGCCAATCCTGCGTGGCCACGACCAGATTAAAATACCGCTGGAGCCGATTGGCCAAGGTCACTGCCTGATCGCCGTTTGGAACAGCCAATGCGCCGCCAGGGCAAAAATCGTTCTGGAGATCCACGAGGACTAGTGCGTTCTTCTGCATTACTAACACCAAAGATTGTGAAGCTTTTTACAAAGTCTAGCGACCAACGGGAGCGAATCAAAGTCAACCGAGCGGCAGCTCGTATTGGTTGGCGCCCCTGCCGCCTCGGGAAATCACGGTGAAAGTCCTCGAGCGCCGAGAATCAGTTTCAGCTTTCGCTCATACAGTCCTAGCTCCAATCCGACAGGATAACGGTGGGGGTTGAGAAACCGCTTGACGCCGTCATGAAACGCGGCCAATTGCTCCTGCAATCGCAAGCGTATCGCTCCCAGGGCCGGTGCATCGTAAACTTGTTCGCCTTGGCGAAATATCGGGACCAGAAGCTCTTCGGAAGGTACTCCCGACGGCAGCGTCTTCCGCCGGGTCGCGTCCAATGGATCGACCATTGTCAAACCGTCGTCGATCGTCATCTCTCGATCGTAAATCACATCGGCGATTGCCCGGCCTTCTTGCAAATATCTGCGAACCTGCAAGATTCCAGGATTGGTCGCCTTGACGGCCTGCTCCGACAGCTTCACTTTGTATTGCCACGCTTCGCCAGGCCCGCGAACGGCCGACAGCTTGTAGACTCCGCCCAGCGCGGGCTCATCGTAGGCCGTGACCAATCGCGTACCTACGCCCCAGCACGCAATGCGCGCTCCCTGATCTTTCAGGCTGGCAATTACGGCCTCGTCCAATTCGTTGGAAGCCAGGATCATCGTGCGAGGAAAACCCGCCTCGTCGAGGATTTTCCGGGCTTCGATGCTCAACCACGCCAAGTCGCCGGAATCGAGCCGGATGCCGGTCAACTCATGCCCTTGCTCGCGCAACTCTCGGGCAACCGTTACGGCATTGCGGACTCCCTGGAGTGTGTCGTAGGTATCCACCAAAAAAATGCAGTTGTTGGGCATCGCCCGGGCATACGCACGAAAAGCCTCGATTTCGTCATCGAAACACATGACCCAACTGTGGGCGTGCGTCCCCTTGACGGGAATGCCGAAAATTCGTCCGGCAAGGACATTGGAAGTCGCCGCGCAACCGCCGATGTAAGCGGCCCGACTGGCCGTCAGCGCGCCGTCGATGCCTTGCGCGCGGCGAAGCCCAAATTCAAGAACAGGCTCGCTGCGCGCCGCCGCCACGATGCGCGAAGTCTTCGTTGCGATTAGGGTCTGAAAGTTGATGATATTCAACAAGGCGGATTCGATCAATTGAGCTTGTATCAGCGGGCCTTGCACGCGAAGCAGCGGTTCATGCGGAATAACGACCGTTCCCTCGGGTATTCCGTCGATATCGCATTGCAAATGCATTTTGCCGAGGAATTCGAGAAATTCCTTCTCGAAAAGAGCTTTTCCGTCATTGCCGCAAAGCGTTGCCAAATAGGCCAGGTCTTCCGGCGAAAATCGCAGATCCCGCAGAAACTCCATCGCCGTGGCCAATCCGGCGGCAACGGTATATCCGCCCCGAAATGGATGATTGCGGAAGAACAGGTGAAATACGGCCTCGTGGTCTCGTTTGTCCGCCTTCCAATACCCATAGGCCATCGTCAATTCGTAGAGATCGGTCAACAAGCCCAATGAGGTGCGATAGACGGTCGCAAGTATATTCATGTTCGATCTTTCATTTTTCAATTCTAAGTGAAGCTGGCAATTACGCGGGTATCTGGATCAATGTATCCCTATTGCTGAGTATTTGTCTACCTCTTCGGCATTGCCTTGCTCCTGCCTGTGTATATTATATTGTTGAAAGGCAATGAATATCATGCCCGGGGGTTCCATCCCTGTTTGACGGCGATTTTCGCCTCTCGCAAAAAACTATCTCACGCAAGGAGACGAAGATGGAAGGCAATCTGTTACCCAAAAGCTTATTCTGTCTGATGGCATTGAGCATCATGGCCGCGGCCATTAGCTGCGCGCGCCCGGCGCCGCCGCCGGAAATCAAAAAACAGCCAGCCAAGCCTGCGGCGAAACCCGCGGCCAAGTCGGCTGAGGAACCGGGCGACAAGAAAGCCGAATCTGCGTCCAAAACAGAAAAATTAGCCGGTCTGGATGAACTTTCCGAAGCGGATCGCGCACTTGCCTTGAAACAGAAAGTGTGCCCCGTTACCGACGATGTTTTGGGCGAACATGGCAAACCGGTGAAAATCACGATAAAGGAACAAGTTGTATTTTTGTGCTGTCCTGCTTGTGAGGAAACGATCAAGAAGGATCCGGATAAATATCTGGCGAAGCTGAAACCGGCCGAGGGTGGTGCAAAATAGGCCGCACTTCCCACCACCATTTCCACAAGGCGTAAATCACGGGATAGACGAGCAGTTCCATCAGGAAGCTCGTCACGAGCCCGGCGATCATCGGCGCGGCGATGCGTTTCATTACATCGGCGCCAATGCCCATCGACCACATGATCGGCAGCAGACCCATCATGGCGGCCATAACGGTCATGGCCTTGGGCCGCACACGTTTCACCGCGCCGTGAATGATCGCCTCGCGAAGATCTTCGTAGCTCTGCATTTTGCCCTTCCGAACCGCATCATTGTAGGAAAGATCCAAAAACAGCAGCATGAAGACGCCGGTCTCGGCATCCAACCCCATCAAGGCGATCATGCCGACCCAAACGGCAATCGACATGTGGTAGCCCAGCAACCATAAGTACCAAACCGCCCCGATCAGCGAAAATGGCACGGCCAGCATGACGATTACGGCCTTGATCGCCGATTTCGTGTTCATGTAAAGCAACAGGAAAATCAGGAAAAGCGTCAGGGGCAACACGATCTTGAGCCGTTCGTGAACGCGCTGCATGTTTTCGTACTGGCCGCTCCACGTTAAAGTGTATCCCGTCGGCGGTTTGAATTTTTCCTGAACGGCGCGCTTGGCATCTTCCACATAACGCCCCACGTCGCGGTCGGCGATGTCGATGTAAACATAGCCGGTCAACATCCCGGTTTCGTCGCGCAGCATGGCGGGACCGGAGACAAACTGGATGTCGGCCAATTCCGTCAGCGGGATTTGTGCGCCGGACATGGTCGGCACGAGAACTCGGCGAAGTTGCGTCAGGTCTTCTCGAAAATCGCGTCCGTAACGCACATTGATCGAATAACGCTCACGTCCCTCGATCGTGGTCGAAACCACTTCGCCGCCCAAGGCCGATTGCACCACCATCTCCGCATCTTTCACCGTCAATCCGTAACGCGCCAGTTTGTCGCGTTTGAGCGAAAAATCCAAAAAATAGCCGCCGGCTGTCCGTTCGGCGAACACGCTGCGTGTGCCGGGCACGTCGTTCAAAATGGATTCCAGCTTGGCGCCGATGCGTTCGATCTCTTTAACATCCGCCCCTTGGATTTTTATGCCCACCGGCGTGCGAATTCCCGTGCTGAGCATGTCGATGCGAGCTTTGATCGGCATCGTCCAGGCATTGGTTACGCCTGGAAACTGCATCGCCTGGTTCATCTCGGAAATCAACTGCTCGGGGCTAATGCGATCCGGCCAAATGTGCCGCAAGGGCGATTGCAGAAAGTCCGGCCAGTCGGAATACCACCGATCGACCTTGCGCCATTGGTCGTTCGGCTTGAGGATAATCGTGGTTTCAATCATCGACAATGGCGCGGGATCGGTGGAGGTTTCGGCGCGGCCTGCCTTTCCAAAAACACGTTCGACCTCGGGAAACGCCCGCAATCGTTGGTCCATCGTCTGTAAAAGCCGCCCCGCCTCGCCCACCGAAATGCCGGGCATGGTCGTCGGCATATAGAGCAAAGATCCTTCATAGAGCGGCGGCATGAATTCAGAGCCAAGTTGAAAATAGGCGGGAATCGTCGTCAACACAAGAAGAAACGCTACGACCAGCGTGAATGTTTTATGACGCAATACAAAATTACACGCCGGCTCGTAGATGCGAAACAACTGTTTGCTGATCGGGTGCTGCTCCTCGGGATAATACCGGCCAACCGCCAGCATCGTCGCAATCTTGGCAAGCCATTGCGGTCGAAACGTAAAGGGATCCATCCGGGTAAACAGCATCCGAATGGCCGGATCGAGCGTAATGGCCAATAGGGCCGCGATGGCCATGGCAAGGTTCTTCGTATAGGCCAACGGTTTGAACAATCGTCCTTCTTGATCCACTAACGTAAAAACCGGCATGAACGCCACGGCAATGACCAACAGCGAAAAGAAAACCGAAGGCCCCACTTCCTTTAACGCGCGCAGCCGAACCTCGTGAAAATCGCCTTGCCGGCCGCCGAGAACCCATTCCTCTAATCGTTTGTAGGCATTCTCAACCTCGACAATCGCACCATCGACCAATACGCCGATGGAAATAGCGATGCCCGTAAGCGACATGATGTTCGACGTGATGCCCATGAAATATATCGGTATGAAGATCAACACGACCGACACGGGAATCGTCAGGATGGGAATAATGGCCGACGGGAAATGCCAGAGAAAAATCAGAATGACCAGGCTGACGATGGCGATTTCCAACAGCAGTTCTTCTTTCAGAGTATCGATCGACCGCTCGATCAATGTTGAGCGGTCATAGGTCGTGACAATTTCAACACCCGAGGGCAGCGACGCCTTGATGTCATCGAGTTTCTCTTTTACGCGATCGATCACATTCAAGGCGTTCTCGCCGGCCCGCATGATGACGATGCCGCCCACGGTGTCGCCATCGCCGTCGAGGTCGGCGATGCCTCGGCGGATTTCAGGGCCGACCGACACGAATCCAAGGTGCTTGACGAGGATCGGCGTCCCTTGTTTGTCGACGCCCACGACGATTTTTTCGATATCTTGGATGTTTTTTGCATAACCTCGGCCGCGAACCATGTATTCCGCGCCGGTGAACTCGACCAATCGCCCGCCGACATCGTTGTTGCCGTCGCGAATCGCTTGCACGACGCTAGAGATCGGGATATTGAAGGCCAGGAGCTTCGTGGGATCGATATTCACCTGGTATTGACGTTGGAAACCGCCGATCGAGGCCACTTCGGCAACGCCCGGCACGGATTGAAGCTGATAGCGAAGCTGCCAATCTTGGAGCGAACGCAACTGGGCCAAATCGTTTTGCCCGGTCTTATCGACCAAGGCATATTGATAAACCCAACCGACGCTCGTGGCATCCGGGCCTAGTTCCGTCCGAACGCCTTCGGGCAATTGCGGAAGAATTTTCGAGAGATATTCGATCGTGCGGCTGCGCGCCCAATAGAGATCGACGCCGTCTTGAAATATGACGTAAACATAGGAAAATCCGAAGTCGGAAAAACCGCGAACCGCCTTGATTTTCGGCGCACCAAGCATGGCGGTCACAATCGGATAGGTAACCTGATCCTCGATAATATCAGGGCTTCGGTCCCAGCGGGAATAGATAATCACCTGCGTGTCGGAGAGGTCGGGGATGGCGTCGAGCGGCACTTCACGCATGGCCTGAACCGCTCCGACAATCGCTACCAAGGTGCAAAGGATCACCAGATATTTATTCCGGGCGCTAAATTCGATGATGCGGTCAATCATGATTGCGCCCGTCGTGCGAACCCGCCGCGTCGCCACGGCTATATTGAATGCGACTTTCGGAATCAATCAAGAAGTTGGCCGATGTGACGATAGCCTCACCTTCTTTCAGGCCTTCCAGCACCTGAAAAGAATCCCCAAATTGTATCGGACTGATTTTGACCGCCGTCGGCACGAATCGGTCGCCCTGTTCCACGCGATAAACAATGGCATGTTCGCCTGTCTGCAGCACGGCCGATGTCGGCACGAGCAGTCCTTCGCCCATGGGATGCTCGATGGAAATCTGCGCGAACATGCCCGGCTTGAAGATGCCTTCACGATTGGGAAGCTCGATCCGCACTTGCACGGTGCGAGTCGCCTCTTCGACGGTCGGCTGGATAAAGACCACTTTGCCCGCAAACGTTCGATCGGGAAGCGACGAAAGCGTTACCGTGGCGGGACGCCCAATCTCGACATGCGGGATCTCATACTCGTAAACCTGAGCTTGCACCCACACCGTCGATAGATCGCCGATGATATACAACTCTTTCTCGGGAGTAACATACTGTTTTTCGTAGACATTTTGCTCCAAAACCGTTCCGGAGATCGGGCTTCGCAATACCAGATCCTTTTGCGCTAAGCCGGTTTTCTGGAGTTGGTCAATTTCGCTGGCGGGCACGTCCCAGAGTTCCAATCGACGACGCGCCGCATCGGCAAGCGACGAAACTCCTCTGGCCGCTTGGCCCGCGATCTGCTCGGTCCGCAACGCGGTAAGCAATTCCTGTTGCGTTGATACGAACTGAGGACTATAGATCGACAGCAGCGGATCGCCTTGCCGCACGAGTTGGCCTACGTAATTGACAAACAGCCGATCCACCCAACCTTCGGTTTTGATGTTGACCCGTGCGATGCGAGTTTGATCGGGCCGAACGATACCGACCGCTTCAACGCTCATCTTAAGCGGCCCTTTTTCGACCCGACCAATCCGCACGCCGATCCGCTGTTGCAGTTCGCCGGGAATCCTCACGGCGGCATGTTCGGGGACGTTTCCTGTACCCGTGCCACTTGCCTGTTTGATAACCGGCACCAAATCCATTCCGCAGATCGGACACCGGCCGGCAGCTTTTCGCAGAATCTGCGGATGCATCGAACAGGTCCAGAGTTGCTCCGACTCGGCCTGAGGGGAGGAGGAGGGATCCGCAGCATCGGGCCGTGTTGCTGGCATGTCCTTGGTATAAGTGACCCAAAGATAGCCTAGACCGCCAAGCACCAGAGCGGCCGCAAGGAGTCGCAAAACCCCACGCCGCGCGAAAAAACCACAGACACTGCACCGCGATTCCTGGTCTTTCATCACGCCCCTCGACGGTTTTAGATCCCCCCGGAGCGAAAAGACTTTTCTAATGAATAATAGGGAAAAACAATAGCAAAGGCAATTACGGCATTTTTGTTAGACTTTTCCGGTTGCGGGCAGTTTGGCAAGGACTCCTTAAATACTGTGTATTCCGATTCTAATGGGTCGATCCCTGATGACGTGTGATGGTCAGTAGAGAATAGTGATAAAATGGACTGTTTGGCAAAACTTTATCGACTTGCGGTGGTAGCCATGCTGGCCGTTGCCACGGGCTGCGCATGGACGACCGGCCCAAAGCCGTTTGCCGCTTCGACGTCGTCGAAACAGTTTGTTAAGCCCCATGTATCAGAAGTCTCTCCCGCCCAGCCGAACAGACAATCGCAACCATCGGTTTCCCAGGTTTCCTACCAAACGCCGATTGCACCCGAGCAGAATAACCAACGCCAAGCCGATCCTTTGCCGCCACGGGCCGTCATGTCTGGTTCTCCCGAGGATCCTTTCGCCGGCGCGGCGGAATTATCCGTCGAACAGTTAGTGACCGAGGTGCAGGCTCATAATCCATCGCTACAGGCCGCCGTCGCTGCATGGCGAAGTGCTGCTCAGCGTTATCCCCAAGCAGTTTCGCTTGAAGATCCGATGTTCGCCTATATGATCGGCCCGAGCGGCGTCGGCACCGAGAACGGCGGCGGCTGGATGGTCGAAGTATCGCAAAAAATTCCCTGGGCCGGCAAGCGAGCCTTGCGCGGCTGTGCAGCCGCGGCCGATGCAGACGCCATGCAAGGTGATATTGGCGAAGTAAGGCTTCGATTGTCGGAAGCAGCTCGAACGGCTTTCTATGATTATTATCTTGTCCGGCGAAGAATGGAAATCAATGCCTCGACCCGCCGGTTGCTTTTGGAATCCCGGGAAATCGCATGGAACAAGTATCAAGTGAACCAAACGACGCAGCAAGATTCGCTCCAGGCGGATGTCGAGTTGGCAATGCTAGAAAGCCGTCGGACCGAACTGAATCGCGACGAAAAAATCGCCGTCGCACGGATCAATACCTTGTTGCATCGCGAACCGAATTGTCCGTTGCCGTCGCCGCCTGCTGAGATACAGATTCACGGTTCCTTGCCGGCCATCGAGACGTTGCAGCAGATTGCCGCGGAGTCGCGATCCGAACTATATGCGGCACAATCACGGATTCGCGCGGAAGAAGCGAATCTCGCGTTGGCCTGCAAGGAATATTACCCCGATTTGAATCTAGTGGCCAAATACGATGGATTTATGCCCGAGGAAATGCGTCCGCAGGTGGGCATGGAAGTGAACGTGCCGCTGGGATGCGGCCGTCGCTCGGCGGCGGTCCGCGAAGCATCGGAACGGCTGCGGCAGCGAAGGGCGGAATATCAAGAACGGTTGGATCAAGTGCGATTCGAGGTGCAATCCGCCTCGGACCGTGCGATTCAAGCTCAACAAGTTGCCCGCTTGTTCGAGGAGAAGATTCTTCCGGCGGCCAAACGCAGTTCCGAATCCGCCTTGGCGAATTACACCAGCGGAAAACTCGATTTCCTTCGGCTTCTGGATGCGGAACGTCAAGTCTATTCGCAGCAAGAGATGTATTATCAAGCGATTGCCGAATACCATCAACGACTGGCCGAACTCGATCGCGCCGTCGGCGAGCCGATTGCGCAAAATCCTTGATAGTCTCTGCTGCGGAAACGCCGTAGGCCGGGAGTCATTCTGATCGCAGCGAAGAATCTTAGGCCGGGAGTCATTCTGATCGCAGCGAAGAATCTTCCGCATTTTCGAGATTCTTCGCTGCGCTCAGAATGACAATTTGGCTTTCCGCACCAGAAAATCAATAGCATCATTCGCACGGATTTTCGGCAAACGGCATTCGATGGAATGCTCCTAACGAACAAGCCCGCGGGCTAATGAAAACCCGCGGGCTTTTCGTTATTGATCCGCTTCCCGCAACAGGGGAGCGGGCGATTCGTCTACAATTACACGTCGAGCGTATAGCCGGCGCGATAGTTCGGCTTGATGATCGTTTCCAAGCCGGCGACGTTGGTGGACTTCATGTTCTTGGCGTCCCAGAGAACTTTTTCGCCCTTGCCGGATGCCGCGACCCAGACGGCCAGGTTGCCGAGCAAAATCGTCTCGGTCAAACCGCCGGCATAGGTCTGGAAGTTCGACATGGCCGGTTCGCCGCCCTTGATGGCACGGACCCACTCGGCGAAGTGGCCGGGAGATTCGGGCCATTTCACTTCGGGAGCGGTGATGCCGCCCAGCAAGATCATTTCGTTCTCGGCATAATCGCCGGGCGAATAGAGCTTGCCCTTCTCGCCAACGACCAAGCAACCGCTGGAAGACATGTCTTTGCCTTCGATCAACTCTTGCTTCGGCCGCTTGCCGCCGTCGTACCAGTACAGCTTCAGTTCGGGATGAATATCCGTCGCGGGATAATCGAACGTGATGACCGACCACTTCGGATAGCTGTCCTTGTTGTGGCCCGAGCATTCCGCCTGTACGGCAACCGGGTCACGGAGATTCAAGGCCATGTAGGGCATGTTGACCGTATGGCAAGCCATATCGCCCAAAGCGCCGGTGCCGAAATCCCAGAAACCGCGCCATGCGAACGGATGATAACCGTTGGCGTACGGACGTTCCGGCGCCGGACCAAGCCACAGATCCCACTTGATGTGGGGCGGACACGGCACCGACTTGGGCCGATCGCCGCCTTGCGGCCATACCGGACGGTTCGTCCACACGTGGACTTCCTTCACCGGGCCGAGGACGCCCGACTTGATCACCGCAGCCGACTTGCGCAGCTTGTTCTCGGCGGTGCCCTGGTTGCCCATTTGCGTGGCCAGGTTCTTTTCCTTTGC
>CAYWGR010000178.1:1121-11898 GCA_964458015.1 uncultured Planctomycetaceae bacterium | reverse complement strand
CGTCATGGCGGCCACCGCAAATTGCCTTGGGTGTTCACCGAACATGGTGTCGCCATGTTGTCAAGCGTGCTTCGGTCGCCCACTGCCGTTCAGGTCAACATCGAGATCATCCGTATTTTTGTTAGGCTTCGTCGCTTGATGGCCACGCCCGGCGAACTGGTCGAACAATTGACCCGTCTGACCGAGACGGTCAAGCTCCACGACGGACAAATCAAAACCATCGCCCAGGTGCTGAACAAAATGATGGAAAAGCCCGCCGAACCTGCACGACAAATCGGTTTCCATGTTCGTAGAGAAGAGAAATAGGCGTAGGGTGCGTCCGCGACGCACCGCAAAGCACATAACTCACTTGGCCCATTGATATCCCGGCGCTATCCTCCGCATGTCTCGGTCAACTCTCGCAGATACTCAATCGCTTCAAAAAGCTCCGGCGCATCCGCCCCGGGCACGCGGCCTTTGCGGTCGCAGCGAACCAACAGCTTAAGCTCCTCGTAATCTTCCGACGCTTCCAGCCGTCGCCGCGCGCGAACGCCCAGCGTGCCGTCTAATAGTTGCTGACCTTCCATGTGATGGGCAATCAGCCATCCGACGCGCGGCGTAATGTAATCGGCCAATGCCTCTAAACCGGCCGCCACATGGTCCTGCGGATCAATCGCCTTGCCAACATCGTGCAACAATGCGGCCGTCAAAAACTCCTCGTCATACGGCAATTCACGCCGGGCAAGCTCGAACACCTGAAGGCTGTGATACAACGCATCGCCCTCGGCGTGATACTTGGGGCTCTCCTTCACATTCTCCAACGGCAGCAGCAACATCTCGTAGATCTGAAACCGATCGACGCGGCTTTCCGCCTCCAAAACCGTCTGATCGAGCGACACCTCGGGATACTCTCGCGCAAGCATCTGCTCCAACTCCGCGATGCTCGCCCGCTCGATGGCCTTGCCGGTAATCGAACTTTTGAACACAAAATGGGCCATGTTGCCGGCATAGATCGTCAGCTCGAACGGGAAACGGTCGGCGATGTGGATATGCACGAACGTTTGCTCGTCGCCCTGTTTTCGCACGCGCTTCCGCTCGACCTCGTAGGCAACGCCTTCATCGTCCAATACGGCGGCGACCGCGTCGACGCTGTCGGAGAACACGTGGATGTCGATGTCGGAGCCCCGGCGGACGTGGCCGGTCAACGTGCTGCCGATCAGCCGCGGCCGAAACAGCCGCAGAATCCGCATCATGCGAAGGGCTTCGAGCCGCATATCGCGGAGGTTCTCGGTCTGCCGGTCGCCCTCGTGAAGCCGTGCAAAGGTTTGAATCTGCTCGCGGATTTCGCAATTGCTGGGCAGATCGCTTGGTTTGAAGTCGCCCCGGGCGATGCGCCGGGCGGCCTTCATTTTTGCACGAAAGTACTCAGATTCTTCCCGATCGTACATAAGCCGGGCGGCTTCCCAAGCCACCCGCTGACGCAGCTTTTCGTTCATCCCTTGGCGCCGACGCAAGCAGCGCGCGATACGAGAAAAAGTTGTAAGAAACGGCCGCCGCCCATGCAACGGCCGACTACCCAAGTATATGTGGTAGTTCGCCTCGAAGCAAGCTCGGTTAGTTGATTCGTCAGGTATGGAGTACCTGACCTACGGGGCTGGCTCAGCGGGCCTTGTCCACATATTGAGCGAGGACTTTAGTCAGCCCTTCCTCAAAACGAACCAAGGTTTTGGGCGTTTCGTATGCTTCAACACCGTCCATAAATGCCCGTGCGACAACGAGCGAGAAAAGTCTGCCAGCCGCCACTCCAATCATGCTGTGTTCTCGGGTATCTCCGGTCTGCGAAAGCCGAAGGAGGATTTGAGCATCGCTGGTTTCCGATGTTTCCACTATGAATACAGTGAATTGTTGGCTGTCGTAGTTAGGATGTTCGTGGGGACGCAGACGACCATGCAGTATCGCTCCCCCCCGGATTCTTCCCAAAACCTTCTCCAACTCAGCATTTTTAACGTGTGATAGCCAAATAGGCGGTAATTCTTCGGCTAGCGAAATGCTATTCGGCTGATACTTATCTGCAGCAACCAGTTGGACTATATCCACGGCAACCGCCTTGAGATCTATGGAGGGATTATACTTTGCAAATCCCCATCCGATGAACCCAAGACCGTTCTTGGTTTCAACTTCATCGCAGCCTGACAAGGAACGGATGTTTCGGGAGGCGGCTGGCCGTTTCAAAAAACCGACAAACAACTCCCCGACTTTGGGTTCCGCCAACAGTGCGGTCTGGCGAAACATGCTGTCGGCATCTGCGCCCGCACGGTTTGCCGCGTGATACAGCAAACCAAGGCATACCAAGATGTCACGAAAGTCCACTCGTTCCTCGTTGATCATTGCGATTGCAATAAGACCATCATGAGCAATCTCAGCCTTTCTTTCACGCATCGCAAAGACGGCACAACGTTGGGCAAGCGTCATTAATGTGTAGAAACCATCCTGATTGATGGAATCTCGAATTGCTGCGCGTCGTGAAGGATCGCTCGCAGCATATCGTCTAACGACCTCTCGTAATACACCATCCAAGGAGTTTGTGGCTGGGGCAATCAGGAATTGATCCCCATGCCAGAAATCATAGTCTTGCTTCGGTAGAGGAGACTCCCTTGTGCCTTGCTGCTTCCATTGCTGCTCCGCTTCGACCGCTTTAGCCATCTCTTTGCCAATGACATACACATCCTGCTCTGGGACATTTCCATCAGGTCGCTTGGCTGAACCGTTTGTTTTCATGGGAGATACTTTCTTGGTGCTGGAACAAGTTGTCACGAGCATTGCTGCAATGAGTCCCAGTCCGGCAAATCGAAATAGTGGGTGGATAGCCATTGCCTTGAACCTCAGCCACTACAGATTGCTAAACCAGTGGGACTCCTGTTGAAAAAACCTTCTTTTGTCCAAACAACAGTGAAACAACCAAGACGAGTTCCAGAGTAGCCACCCATAGCCATAAACGTAACACCTACCTAAGAAGGGTGTGGTAAATCAGGTTACATACTAGCCCAGAAAACCCATGCCCTGCAACCCACCCATTTGGCCAAGTGGAGGACTAGTAGCCGAAAACCAAGCCGAGTAAACTGGGGTTTGATGTCGTCGATGGTGATATCAAAGGTGCGTACTTCGGGCACAGTACGCATCCCACTTTCGCCGCGTGGACGCGGCGGCTGAACTAATTCCCTATCCCTAATTCCTAATCCCTCTGATGTCCCAACCCAACGTCTTAGTCCTTCGAGCACCCGGCACCAACTGCGACGCGGAAACTGCGTTCGCTTTCGAGCAGGCTGGAGCGAAAACCGAAAAACTGCATATCAACCGCCTGCTGGAAAAGCCTGAGCTGTTCCGGCAGTTTCAAATCCTCTGCATCCCCGGCGGATTCAGCTACGGCGACGATATCGGCTCCGGCCGGATCCTCGGCAATCAGATGCTCCACCATCTGGTCGATGAAATGCTGCGGTTCAAGGGCGACGGTAAGCTGATCCTGGGCATCTGCAACGGCTTCCAGGTGTTGATGAAGTCGCCTGTGCTGCTGGAAAACGATCCGGCCAAGGGCCCCGCCGCCACGCTGACGCTCAACGACTGCGGCCGCTATCAAGACCGCTGGGCACGGACCGTTGTCCACGGCAGCAAATGCGTCTTCCTAAAGGGCATCGAGCGGATGTATCTGCCCGTGGCCCATGCCGAGGGCAAGTTCGTCGCCCGAGACGAGGAAACGCTCAACCAACTAGACGCCGCCGGGCAACTCGTGTTGCGGTACGTTCACGAGGACAATCCGAACGGGGCGATGGCCGACGTGGCGGGCGTGTGCGACGCGACCGGCCGGGTGCTTGGCCTGATGCCGCATCCCGAGCGTCACATCGATCCGACGCAGCATCCCCGCTGGACCCGCGGCGAAGCCGGCACAGTGGGCGACGGCCTCAAAATGTTCCAGAACGCGGTCGAGTACTTCAAATAGCGTGGAAACGATGTGGCTAGTGGTTAGTAGCTAGTGTAGTGATTCATAATTATGGGATCGAATTATTAGCCGCTTATTGAGTGCCACTGGCTTTGCCAGTGCTGGCCGCCATATGAAATCACGCGGAATCCCACACTGGCAGAGCCAGTGGCACTCACTGAATAAAACCCCAACAGTGTGAATCACTACACTAGTGGTTAGTTGGATGCAGAAAACGTCCCACGACAGCAGTCTCGCGGACAGCCGCTTGCGGCTTCGCACGACCTCCGCATCATGACAACCTTTTGTTCCCCCCTCTTCAGCACGATACTTCTTACTACGCCGTGACCTAGAATTGAGTAGACGGCAATCCAACGTAAGGAGGTGCGCCATGTACGACGAGCCGATGTTCTCGGAAGGGCAGTGGGAGTTGATGCTTCAGTTGCTGGAACGCGAACAGGACGAGTTGCCAGTGGAAATCCACCACACCAACCGGTCGAGCGTTCGTGAGGAATTGCAGCAACGCGCGGAAATGGTGCGAGAGATGGTTTCCCGGATTCGAGCAAGGACCATGACGGCGGTATAGGCGCTGCCGTTCGCAAGAATCCAGGAATATACCCAGGGCGACAGGGCCGCCAGCCGATACGAGCTACCGCTCGGTTGGCTTCGATGTGTTCCCGTTGGTCGCTAAACTTCGTGAAAAAGTTCACGATCTTTGGGGCTAGTAATACAGACTGGCCATCCTGAGCGGGGCGAATGATCTGCAAGGAACTTCCCAGAGATCATTCGCTCCGCTCAGGATGACAAAGGGGCGGCGGCTATTCAGAGATGATGCCGAATAGCCGGCCAACCCAATGTTTTACTCAAAAATGCCTGCGCCGAATCCGTTACGCTGGGAACGATCCGTCTGCGGTTGATGAGCGGGCATTTTGTGCGGGCCATGCGGTTTCTCGGCCCCTTGCACCTGCGTCATCGTGATCGACGCGGGACGCGCGGCAAAGCCCAAATCTTCCGGCTCGTAATCGTCGTAGCTGGGCACATAGCCCGGCAATCTCGATCGAGCTTTCTCCTCCTCATACGCGACGATGACGCGCTGTTGGATCATCTCGCGACAGGCCGAGTTGATCGGATGGGCGATATCGGCATAAAGCTTGGCACGGCCCTCGTCATCCTTGGCGGCGGATAGTTCCCGCTGTTTCGCGCCGCATTGATTGCAATAGGCGGCGCGGAGATGATTCTTCGATCCGCATTGAGGGCAATGGGCCGTAAGCTTGCGGCTCGGCATGGCCACAAACGAGCCCGAGGCCCCTTCAATGATCTTCAAGTCGCGGACCACGAATGCATCGTCAAAGGTGATGGAACAAAACGCCTGGAGTCGTTCTCCCTGCTCCTCCATGAGCTTGATGCGAACCTCGGTGATTTCCACAGTTGTTCTCCTTGCCACGGAAAAAAAGAGGGGATGGTCCCCATGGGTCCGTGCTTGTCAACGGCAACTTCGCACGGTGAATACGCTCCCTATGTTTCTACCCTCCAAACGTCGCGCACAGCGCTTTGCGTGCCGGGCGTGACGGCAAATCCCAAAATACGATGTTCCGCTTCCGCTCATGCCGTGTCCCAGGAAATCGAGCTGCGCAAATTCGCGACGCAGCCGGACGACCCAGGGCGATAGTGTTTCGGCGGCAGGCTGCAAGCGGTTCAACAGCCGACGGCCGGTTTGATGCCAATCTCCTTGATGCAATGCTTCGATCAACGGCGCGGCGCTTTGCGGCTGCTCGGCCGGCCGGCAGATGCCGTACACGGCGGGAGTCGCCAACCCTTCGGGCGGTCGAACTACGACGAAGTACAATAGTCCGAGCCCCGCGATCGGTGTCACCTGTTCTCCGCGCCCCCGGCAGACGGCCGGGCCCCCGACGAGGAAGAAAGGAACGTCGCTACCCAACTCGGCGGCCCAATCGGCCAACTCCCCGTTGGTTCGACCGAGCTGCCATCCTATATTGGCCGCAACCAAGGCCGCGGCGGCATCGCTGGATCCGCCGCCAAGACCCGCGGCTGCAGGTATTCGTTTGATTAACCGCAATTGGGCGCCCCGGCGAATACCGGTGCGACGCCGCACTAACTCGACTGCTCGAATGACAAGGTTATTAGCATCATCGGGCACGTTGCCCAGCCCGCAATCTTGCGAGCCGCCGGCTCCGAAAACCCGTCTACACTTCAACTCCAACGTTCCTCTGGGATCGTCCTGAAAGTGCAAAGTATCATATAAGTCGATCGGGCACATGAGAGATTCGATCTCATGATACCCGTCACTGCGTTTAGCGAGTACCTCGAAGAATAGATTCAATTTGGCGGGGGCCTGAACTTGCAGGTCCGTCGCCGACCGGTGGATATGCATCCTGCATCCTTACTTTGCGTCACTGTTTCTGAACGTCGGTGGGAATCGCAATTCAGAAAACACATACCCACGATAACGTCCAGGATTTTATCGTCAAAAAAAGCATCCGTCAATAGGGGAGCAGGGGGACGCCTGGAAAAGGTACGCGAATTATTCGCGTCAATGGTCGCGTTTCTTCTCTTTTTTCGTCGTTTTGTTTTCGATAGTTTGCTGACAGGGCCAAGATGGGGAGTCGGAAGATCGAAATTTTGCGTCCCCTCGGCCAAGTTGAGACGCGGCCGAAAGGGAACGAGTTTGGCGGGATCAGGCGCGTAGCACCTGCCCTGCAAAGCACCGCAACCTTGTCGGTAATTTTTCGCTCCCCTTGCAATTGACGCCCGGCTAGGCTACTTATTAGGGAATTGGCTTCCAACATTGGCAGGCAAACGGATCTTCAGCAAGCCGTCGGACGAAATGCTGAGGAAAGCGATAGGCCTGCCCCCCTCCAAAGGCAGTGCATCATGGTCGATGAAAAAAACGGCGCCGAAAACGCTCCTCGCGATCGCAAACGAATCCTTCTGGTGGACGACGATCGGGAAATCATCGAATCCATGCGCTATGCTTTGGAGACGGCCGGCTATGAGGTGCTGATCGCCCGAGACGGCAACCAAGGCCTTGCGATGGCCGAGCGCGAAGATCCCGATCTGCTGATTCTCGACATGATGATGCCCAAGCGGAGCGGTTTCTTGGTTTTGGAAAAGCTGCGCCGCACCCGGCCCGTGCCGATTCGGATCATCATGGTGACGGCCAACGAGGGCAGCCGCCACAAGGCTTATGCCGAAATGCTGGGCGTGGACGACTACATCCGCAAACCCTTCGCTATCGACCGTTTGCTAGACAGCGTCGGGCGTTTGCTGGCCTAGCGATTTACTGCATTTTCGGCTTCAACACCATCGTCACCGGCGTTCCACGCGGAGGTATGCGCTCCGTGTAGGCTTGGAACTGAAGGTTGGCGTTCGCCTGACTGCTTTCCACCGAGAGATCGATCATGGCGGTACTGAAATTCGATACGCAGATGAAATCGCCTCCTTCGGCCTGATAATATTGCCGGCCGGTGGTTTCGTCTAATTGGAAGCGGCTTCCGCCGAAGACCCACGCGGCGTTCATGGCTTTGCCTGTTTTTGTATCGCGGATCCAATCCTGAGCGGCCGCGGTTTGGATCGTTCCCTTTTCATCTTTCCAGTGCAGGGTAATGTCGATTTCCGTGCCTGAAGCGGGAACGTACTTGGGTGTGAACTCGACGGGATGGCCTGCCTTTGCCCCCACGCCGAGCAAGGCCGCGTGAACGACATACGCTTTGACCGGAACCACTAAAATGGATTCGTGTTCCTTGGTATTCCGCAGACAGGCGAACATTTCCAGAGGAACGTCGGTCTGGCACACTTGGCCGATCAGGATCACCTGTTTGTTGGCCACATCTACCCATACGGGGGAAACGGGATCGAGTCGCTTCAATTGGTCTGCATGATCGACCAGGGGAAGACCCAGCTTTGGTTGTTGCTTTTCCTCAGTGCGAGGGGAAGATGGCGTGGTTGCCTGTTTTTCCGAAGGTTGTGCTTCGGCCGCCGGTTTTGTTGCCGTGGATGGCTTTTCCGTGAGCGTTTCCTTGCTCTTGGAGGGTTTTATCGGCGGCTCGGGGGATTTTTCGCTGGTCGCGGGACAGCCGCTTGCCATGCAAATCATCCCTACTAGAGTGGCAAATCTTAGCAAGCCATGCAGCCGGGCGAAATGGCTCATCACCTTGACCTTTTTCGAAAATATGGGAAACTGATTCATTACAACTTATTGTAGCATAATCCTTTGTGTCTTGATTGTTCAAGTCTTCTATGAGTCTCGTTACGGAAAACACCGCGCGAAACGTTTGTGAAATCCAAGGCCGTTCGATCGATTCGATTTGGCATAAATCGGCGCCGTCCTCGGTCCGAAAGGCCTATCAGGCAAACCGTGAATCGGCCCGCTGGAAAGCATGGCGGCGTCATCTCAGCGCGCGCCAGCGCCCTTTCGAAATGGCCGGAGCCATTGCCTACAGCAAAGCATTGTCGTTGGAAGCCAAGAATCTGCAACGATGGCTTCTCGATGCCGAGACCGCCCGCTTTACGCAGGACTATGCCATGTCGGCGCTGGGTTGGTGTGCCCAATTGCCGAAATTGGCCGACAAACTGCCTGCCGGCACTTGGTGGAAGTTGCTCGATCATCTGCTGCAAGCGGTTGCCGATGCCGCACGTGCCGACAATGCCGAAGACGAGCCGTTGGTGCGGCAGCTTTTGGCGGGCGAACTGGCATTGATGCTAGCTCACCTTTTCCCGGAAATTGCCCCGTGCCGTTCGCTATTGTCCGATGCTCGGCGCGTTTTAGCCCTAGGCTTGGACGACATGCTCGACGGTCGTGGGCTTTTACACGCCCGATACTTCGACCAGTTTCGTCCGCTTCTGGCATGTTGGACCCGTTCGTTCGCGCTCGGCGGCAAGTTGCAGCAGGGCTGCTGGGGCAAAAAGGTCGAGAAGCAGTATCGCAAGTTGGTGCGCAATGCTCTGCGATTTGCTCGCCGCGACGGCTCGCCTGCCTTTTCGTTGGGCAATAAAGATCAAGAAGGCATCGCACTGTTAGAGGCCGCCGTAGCGCTGAGCGGCAGTAAAACCGAGCGATCGACCGCGGCGGTTTTAGGATTTCGCGGTAAAAAAACATCCAAAAAACGCCGCTATCGCGCGGCCAAGTTGCCCCGGGCGTCGGTCCACTCGGAATGGGCCGCCACGGCTGCGCTACGCACCGACTGGTCGCGACGCTCGCCGCGTCTGACGGTTCTTTACCCCGATACTTCTTGCCGCATTGAATTCGGCTCGGGAAAAGACGTTCTTTGTTCCGGCGACTGGGCATTCGATCTGCGCGTCGATGGCGCGTCGGTCGCTCCTATCGGCGATTGGACCAAACAATGCTGGGTTTCCGATAAAGACATGGACTACCTTGAGTTGGAAATCACGTTGAACGAAGGGATTCGCGTCCAACGCCATTTCCTGTTGGCTCGCGAAGACCGATTCATCCTGTTGGCCGACGCCGTGCTTTCGCCGCGCATGGCAACGATCAGCTATAGCAGCACGTTGCCGTTGTCTCCGGGCATGACCGTCCATCAAGCTTGTGAAACGCGGGAATGCTGGCTTACGGGCGACAAACCCCGCGCGACGATCCTTCCCCTGGCTTTGCCCGAGTGGCGAAGCGACTGCCGCATCGGCGATTTGCTCTCAACGCCCTCGAACCTCGAACTACGGCAATGCGTAACCAGCCGCGCGCTCTGGGCTCCGCTTTTCATCGATCTCGACCGGCAACGGCTCGACAAACCGCTTACGTGGAGATCTCTGACCATCGGCGAAGCGCGTGAGGTGCAAACGTCGGATGCCGCCGTGGGATATCGCGTGGCCATCGACAAAAAACAATGGCTTCTGTATCGTTCGCTGACGGAACCGAGAAGCCGCTCCCTGCTGGGGCACAATCTTCGCAGCGAAACGCTCGTCGCCCGATTTAATGGCTCTGGCGAGATCGAGCCGTTGATCGAAGTCGAATGATTTCGCGCTAAGCCAAACCGACCAGCTCTTGATCCACCGTCGATTCGCTTTCATGCGAGATGCGCCGAATGTCTTCCCGGGCGCGGAAATAGGCATCGACCACCCTGGGATCCCATTGCCGGCCTGCTCCCTCGCGTAGAATCTCATCCACTTTTTCATCCGGCATTCCCTTGCGGTAGGGACGATCGCTGCTCATCGCGTCGAAAGCGTCGGCCACGGCCACAATCCGGGCGGCCAGCGGGATTCGTTCCGAAACTAATTTCTCCGGATATCCGCGACCGTCCCACGATTCGTGGTGATGCAGTACGACGGGCAGCACATCCTCCAACTTCGAGAGATCATGAAGGATGCGATGTCCGATGGTGACGTGCTGTTTGATATGTTTGTATTCTTCGTCCGAAAGTTTGCCGGCTTTGCGAAGGACGCTGTCGTCGATGCCGATCTTGCCGATATCGTGCAGCAAACCGGCCAAATACAGCATGTCGAGCGTCTTTGTGTCGCAGCCGAGTTCCTCGGCCAGCCGAACAGCCACGCGGGCCACGCGGTCGCTGTGGCCGCGAGTGTAAGGGTCTTTGGCGTCAATCGCCGACGTAAGCGCTCGCACAATCCCTTCGAGCAGTTCCGACTGCTGACGGTACAGCTCGATATTGCCGCGATGAATGCCGAGAATCGCGGCCACGGAACTAAGGAGACTCGCTTCGACGGTGCCGAACTCTTCGCCTTTCGTATGATTCACCGCGGCCAGCCAGCCGAATACGTTTTCACCTTCCGCGATTGCTACCACAATGATTTGGCGGATCTGCGGACAAGGCCAAGCGGGTTGTTCAGTGAGAGGCA
>CAYWGR010000178.1:384-1111 GCA_964458015.1 uncultured Planctomycetaceae bacterium | reverse complement strand
AGATTGGCCACAACGGCCGGATGCATCGTATTCGGAGCGAGAAAAGCGATTAGCTGGGAAAATTGCGTATCATCGAGCGGACAGTCGCCGTAACTCAACAAAGTCGATTGCGCGCGGATGGCATGGCTCGATATTTTGCCCGTCGTCGAGACCGGCAGAAGTTGCAATAACAGACCTGACGCGGGAACGACTTCGGCAATGCCTTCCAGCGCCATGCGGCCTAAATCCTCGTCGCTCTGCGATAGCTTTAAATTCTGCGTAAGCTGATAGAGCAGACTGATTTCTTCATAAGTCAGCGAAAGATTAAGCGATAAATCGTGTGCCTCGCGTTCGAGCTTCCTCGTGCGGACCGTTGTACGCACGGATTCGAGAACGAGGTTGCCGAGACGCTGCAAGGTTTCGGCCGATTGGGGAACTTGCCGTTGGGCCCAAGCCAATGTGTCGGCGGAATTCATCCCCAGCGATTCGGCCGCGTGGGCAAGGTTCTCGTCCGGTGCAAGGCTGCGAGTAAGAAACGTCGCAACCGCCGCACGCGGATTGCCCGATGGATCGAGCAACGGAATAGCCAGCGTCACAAACGGGTCTTCGTCGTCGATAAACTCAATGTGATTCCGATTGGCCGCTTCACGACAAATCTCCGCTCGCATTCCCCAATCGCGCGGCGGCTGGTCGGGCGATGCAAAAAGCAACTCGCCTGTTGTTCCGTCAAGAATCGAAAACTGGATCC
>CAYWGR010000178.1:0-374 GCA_964458015.1 uncultured Planctomycetaceae bacterium | reverse complement strand
GCGCGTTCCAACAACGATTGAAATTCACGACTTTGCAAGTCGGAACGATCGCCGGGAGAAGCTTCAGTGACAGTCGGTATTGATAATTCTTCCGATATCGGCATGTCGAGGACCGCCGGAGCCTAGGTGTGCCGTGGCTGACCACGTCGTGTGCGTGAACTCTACTGGTAAGTTAGGTTATGGTTTCGAGGCAAGCAAAGCGAAGAGCTTTTGGTTTTGCCGTCGCGCAAACTCACTAATCCGGGTGGAATAATTAGATCGGTTATAGCGATTATGCGGGCCGATCAATTGTTGAATTTGGGAAAAGTGTAGGGCGGGGCAAGCGAAGCGACGGCCCGCCATTTTGCGAAGAATTCAAGGCGGGCCATCGCTTC
>CAYWGR010000177.1:0-11987 GCA_964458015.1 uncultured Planctomycetaceae bacterium | reverse complement strand
GCTTGACCCGCCCTACCGAAAGCTTGGAAAGAGGGCCCGGGCGGCAGATACGGAACGGAATAATCCTCAAAATACCTCCGGCCCAATTGTCTTCACCCTTCATTCAACGGCGGAAGGGATCGCATCGCGTCTGCGAGTTGCCGATAGTATATAATAATCAGGGTTGCATTTTTGGGATTATGGAGGTTTCGCCATGGCGCATACGATGATCATTTTCGGTGCTTCAGGCGATTTAACCAGCCGCAAACTGATTCCGGCCTTGTACGAGTTGTTTCGCAAGAAACGGCTGCCCGAAAAGACGCGGATCGTCGGCTTTTCTCGAACAGCGTTCAGCGATGACGCTTGGCGTGCGAAACTGGCGGAAACGACGGCCCAATTCACGGGCGAGCATTTTGACGCCGCGATTTGGCAGGAATTTGCCTCGTCGATTTTCTACCATTCAGGCGATATCACCCGCGATGAAAGTTTCATCGAGCTTGAAAAGTATCTCAACGAGTTAGAAGGCGGCGAATCGACGGCCCGGGCGTATTATCTTTCGACGGCTCCGCAGCTATACGATGCAACTGTTGCGCGGCTCGGAGCGACGGGCATGGCCAACGAAGACCGTGGGTCGCGGCGCGTGGTCATTGAAAAACCTTTCGGCACCGATTTGGTTTCAGCCCGGCAGCTAAATCAAAAAATGCACGAGGTGTTGGCCGAGGAGCAGATTTATCGCATCGACCATTATCTCGGCAAGGAGACGGTGCAAAACATTTTGGTGTTGCGGTTCGCCAACAGCATCTTCGAGCCGATTTGGAATCGCAACTACATCGACCACGTGCAGATTACCGCGGCCGAGGATTTGACGGTGGGGCATCGAGCGGCCTACTACGATTCGGTCGGCGTTTTGCGCGATATGTTCCAAAACCACTTGTTGCAACTGATGACTTTCACGGCGATGGAAGCTCCCGCGCGTTTCGAGGCCGATTCGATCCGCGATGAGAAGGTCAAGGTGTTGCGTTCAGTTCGTTTGATGAAGCCCGAGGAAGTGTGCAATGATACAATCCGCGGGCAGTATCGAAAGTATCGCGACGAGCAGGGCGTTCCGGCCGACAGCGAAACCGCCACCTTCGGCGCGATTAAGTTGCATATCGATAACTGGCGTTGGCAAGACGTTCCGTTTCTGTTGCGCAGCGGCAAGGCGATGTCCTGCCGCACGACGCAGATCGTGATTCAGTTTCGCGCCGCTCCCCACATGATGTTCGAGGGCGGGCCGCGCGCCGCGTTCGAGTCGAATCGGCTGGTCATTCAGGTTCAACCAGCCGAGGGCATTCAGTTGCATTTTCAAACCAAGGTGCCCGATGCCGGCGTGAAGCTTCGGTTGACCGACCTGGGCTTTAACTTTCGCGACAAATTCGCGGGCGGTATGCCCGAGGCTTACGAGCGGCTTTTACTCGACGTTCTGCACGGCGACGCCAGTTTGTTTTCGCGGGCCGACGAAGTGGAATTGGCCTGGAGCATTATCGATCCGATCCAAAAGGGCTGGGAACATCCCGGCTGGCCGCCGCTGGCGTTTTACGAGGGCGGCGCTTGGGGACCTCCGAACTCGACCGAATGGATGTGCCGGCAGTATCGCGAATGGTTCGATACGTGCCCGGTGCTGAAGTAGGCAAGGCATGGCTCAAATGTTGCCTCGTCTGCCAGTTTACGGAGAGCAGGGCGATTGATACAATAACAGAAGGATTGAGTGAATCCCATGTTTTGGCCAGGGAGTTTGTCTATGTCGTATCTATTCCCGCCCATGCTTGACCAATTGATTCGGGAAGAATTGGCGACAGGCGTCTACCATTCCGAAGAGGAAGTATTGGTCGAAGCAATGCAAGCGCTTCGCGATCGAAACGCGACTATTGCCGACATCCAAGAAGGCCTAGCGGATATGGATGCCGGCCGAGTGCGCCTTCTTAGCGAAGTGGATTCCGAACTGCGGACCAAACATGCCATTGCCCGCAAGAAATGACGTATCAGGTTATTCTCACTGATCGTGCGGCAAGAGATCTTGAGGAAGCCTACCAATGGTGTGTCGAACGCGCCCCGGAAACTGCCGTTCGATGGTATAATGGCTTTATCGGGGCTCTCGAAAGCTTAGGCACTAATCCTGAACGTTGCCAAGTTGCCGTGGAGACGCGGAAGTTCGCCGTCGAAATCCGCCAGCTTCTGTATGGTCGAAGGCAATGTTATCGAGCATTATTTTTGGTGCGCGAACAGGCTGTGATTATTCTGCGTATTCGCCATGCCGCAAGACGAGATGTAACTCCGGAAGAACTGCTCTGACACTCATTGTCCATTGCCTCCTTTGGTGGAACAGAATTGCCTGTGTGTGGAAATAATGGAATCACTTCCCCAACTTCGAATCGGTTCGCTGGCTATTGATTTTCCCGTGGTGCAGGCGCCCTTGAGCGGATATAGCGATTGGCCGATGCGGGTAATCGCGCGGCGGTTGGGAGCAGGCTACACCGTTTGCGAGGTCATGCTCGATCAGTTCATCTTGAATGTGACCAAAGGGCGGAAGGCCAAACGGTTTTTGCGGGTCACCGAGGAAGAGCATCCCTGCGGCGCACAGTTGATGGGGGCGTTGCCCGAACAGTTTCCGCCGGCAGCGCTGAAGCTGGTCGAGGCCGGTTTCGACGTAATCGATTTGAATTTTGCCTGCCCCGTGAAAAAAGTTTTAGGACGATGCCGGGGCGGATTTCTGTTGAGCGATCCCCAGACGGCGATTTCGATTGTCGCCCGGGTGCGCGATGCGATTCCTCCGCATATACCGCTTACGGTGAAGATGCGCCGTGGCATGGACGACACGGCGGAAAGCCGGGATCGTTTTTTCGAGATTTTTGACGGCGCCTTTCGGTTGGGAGCGGTCGCCGCGACGGTTCATGGGCGCACGGTTCGGCAGCGGTACGAGGGTTTTAGTTCGCGTGATTTTTTGCGCGAAGTCAAGCAACATGCCGGTGCGCGAACCGTGATCGGCAGCGGGGATCTGTTCACGGCCCAGGATTGTTTCGACATGATGCGTGAGACAGGCGTCGACGGCGTTTCCGTTGCCCGAGGCGCGATCGGCAACCCTTGGATTTTTGAACAAGCCCGGGCGTTTGCCCAAGGCGTTGCCTTGCCGCCGCCGAGTCTGCACCGGCAGCGCGAAGTAATTGCCGAACACTATCGGATGTCGGAAGCGATTTACGGCGTTAGCCGTTGTTGCCGTGTGATGCGAAAGTTTGGGATCAAGTATGCCCAACTCCATCCTCAGGCGAAACAGGTTCGAGATGCGTTCGTGGCAGTCCAAAAAACCGACGATTGGCTATCGGTGCTCGACCGCTGGTACGCCGAGGATTTGCCGGGCGTGCAGCCCATCTCGCCGGCAGAAGGATATTATGGTGAGGGGCTAGGGGCCGGTGACTAGGGGCTAGGGACTAGGCGCTGGAAGCTTATCATCCCTCTATGTTAGCTGCATTGCGCAAAATGCCTTCGCGCCGGGCTCGCCAAAGGGGCGTGTGACGAAACTGCCGGCGAAAGGATTCCTCATCCAGGGCGGTGATTTCTGTAAGATTAACAGGATTCATGCCGAGGCTTGGCTGAAAAGAAGGCTCGGAAGTGCTGGGCGTGCGTCGATTCCAAGGACATGCCTCTTGGCAGGCGTCGCAACCGAACAGCCGATTGCCGCACGAGGCTTGCAACGGTTCCGGCGTTTCACCGCGCAGTTCGATCGTGAGATAGCTGATGCACTTTCGAGCATCCAGGCAGTGAGGTTCGACAAGTGCGCCCGTCGGACAAGCGTCGATGCATGCGCGGCATGATCCGCAACGGTCGCTCGCGGTCGGCTCGTCGTAGGCTAATACCTCGGTCGTCAACAGAGCAGCCAGGAAAAACCAACTGCCCAATTCCGGGCTGATAAGCATTGTATTTTTGCCGATCCAGCCGAGCCCCGCCTGTCGGCCGAAGCTGCGTTCCAACAAAGGGGCGGTATCCACGATGCCGCGAACGGCGGCCCCCGGGGTTATTTGGCGGTGGAAGTCGGCCAATTGATGTAACCTCTCGCGAATGGTTTCGTGATAATCGGCACCCCATGCATAGCGTGAAATTTTGGCCTGCCCGGGCTCTGGTTCGATAGGCTCGACGGTTCGGTAATTCATGGCGAGCATGAGGATGCTTTTAGCTTCCGGCAGCAATGCATGAGGGTGGCGGTAGGCATCCAGCCGATTCGCAAGATAATCCATTTGGCCGGCATTGCCCCGGGCGATCCACTGCCGGAAACGGTCGAAATCGGGGGGCGTTATGGCGGGAGAGGCCCCGGCCAGATCAAAACCAAGCCGCCGCGATTCTTCTTTTAGGGCAGCGGTTAATGCGGCGGCGCTCATGCGGGGTCTTTCGAAACGGTTTTGGGTAGTTTACAATATAGGCATAGACTGTTTTGGATTTGGAGCCCCCCCATGCATCGTAGATTCGGCTGGTTGATGCTCTTTCTATTTCTCGGCGGTTGTGGGCCTGCACTTTCTCGAAGTGACCTGGGCACGGTTGTTTTTGAGGTGCCTAAGGTTGCCGGAACCGAAGAACCTTATGCGATGCCTCAGCTCGGCCCCCCGCTGAAGGACGAAGACGATCCGTTTGGCAGTCGTTTGCCGTAAAACGCCATTAGTTTTCCTGATTGCCAAATACATTATGTGGTAAGTGGGCAATGCAGGCAAGCTGGGTCGTGTGTTGCGAGTGTCGAGAATCTTGGATAAGGTCGGAATCTCCCAAATCGCTCTGGACAGAGCCCGGGAAAACGTTAATCTACCGGCCTCATGAAGTGGCATTTTGCGCTAATGCTGATCGGGATATTGGCGACGGGCTGCAAGAGTCAGGCCCCGACGACCGACCCGTTTTTTGGCCGGACGACGATTCCTCCGCCGCCCACGGGGTCGGTAACAGGGTGTCCCGCGACAGATCCCGGCTATCAAACGCCGCCGTTCGCGGCATCTGCCCCGGCCGCTTCTTCCGGTGCCGCGGGATCGATGGTGCCGAATGTTCAGTTGCCCATGCAACCATCAGGCGCTTCCTCAACGTCGCCTACGCCCACACCTACGCCTTCCTTAGCTCCCGCGGCGATATCGCCGCCAGCGGCAGCACCATCAGCAGCACCATCAACAGCTCCGTTAGCAGCGCCGCCTGGAAATACGGGGAATAACAGTTTACCGGGGATATCGCCGAGCGTTTTAGCGCCGCGGCCTACTTCGACCATGCCAAGCAAGGCGGCAACACCGTCATCTACCTCACCCGGGACGCCGAATACGGCTCCTCCCGCCGGTTCGACAAGCCCTTATCCGTCTTCCAGCGGGGCCTATAATTATCGTGGCACGCCGACTTCTTCCTCAGCGTCGGCCGGTGTGCAAAATTCGCGCACGACCGCCCCCATGTTTACCAACGTGGCCGCCACGCGCGTCGGCGCACCGGGCGACGATCGTATGCCAAGGCCGGTCGATGACGGCGCAGGTGTCGGCGGCATTGCGGGTCAGAAGCCGATTGTTCGCACCATTCAACCACGCGGCAAGGATGATGTTTCGGACAACGTGGTCGACATTGCGGATTTACCGAAAAGTCAATAGTCGTGGACGGGCGGGTGAGCGGTGAGTGATTTCACAGATGATATTCTTTCGTATTTGTCGAGTTTGGGCGACTGCTTGAACCCGTGGCGTTTGAAGCGATGGGCGGCGATTTTGCCGAAGATCGCCGCCATGGAGCCAGAGCTTCAGACGTTGAACGATCATCAACTGCGCAAGCGGAGTCTCTCGCTCCGTTATCGCGCGAAAAGCGGCGAGCCTTTGGCCCGGTTGTTGCCCGAAGGGTATGCCCTGGTGCGTGAAGCGGGACGCCGCACCTTGAAAATGCGGCATTTCGACGTGCAGTTGCTCGGCGGCATCGCCATCTTTTATCGTTCGATCGTCGAGATGCAAACGGGCGAAGGAAAAACATTGACGGCCACGTTGCCGCTCTATCTACACGGCCTAGTGGGCAAGGGATGCCATCTGGCGACCGTCAACGATTATCTTGCCCGGCGCGACGCCGATTGGATGCGCCCTCTCTATCAAGCCCTGGGCATGACCGTCGGCGTCATCGAAACTAGCATGTCGCAGCCACAGCGGCGCGAGGCCTATGCCTGCGACGTTACTTACGGCACGGCCAAGGAATTCGGCTTTGATTTTCTCCGCGACCGTTTGTTGCTCCGCCGTATCGGTGAGGGGCAAACGGATCTGTTGGGCGGCATGTTGGGAAAAGGCCATGCCGGCGACGATGAGAAGCCGGTTCAAGGAGATCCGTCCTTCGCCTTGATCGACGAGGCCGACAGTATTTTGATCGATGAGGCGCGGACGCCGTTGATTATCAGCGCGCTGCCGACCGAGGAGCAGCGTCTTGAGGTGGAATGCTACAAGTGGAGTTCGTCGGTCATCAAGGAATTCGTCGAGGATGAGGATTACGAGTTCGACCACGATAAGAAGACCGCGGAGTTGACTCGCGAGGGGCGGCAGAAGGTTCGTCTATTGCCGAAACCGCCGTTCATGGACACCGTCGGCATGGTCAACATCTATCAATACATCGAGCGGGCGATCATGGTCGATCGCGAGTACCATCTCGATCGGCAATACGTGGTCCGCAAGGGCGAAATCGTTATTGTCGATGAATTTACCGGGCGGTTGGCCGAGGGACGCAAGTGGCGCGAGGGAATTCACCAGGCCGTCGAGGCGAAGCAAGGCGTCGAGGTTACGGTTGCCACGGGCCAGGCGGCGCGGATCACCATTCAGGACTTCTTCCTACGTTACAAAAATTTGGGCGGCATGACCGGCACGGCGATGGGGTCGGCGCAGGAGATGCGGCGCATCTATCGCTGTCACGTGCTGCCGATTCCGACGAATCGGCCTGCAATTCGTCAACGGCTGCCCGATCTGGTTTTCGGCGAGGCCGAGGCAAAATGGAAGGCCGTGGTCGAGGAGGTTCGGCAATTTCATGCGATAGGGCGGCCGGTGTTGATCGGCACACGATCCATCGACAAGTCGGAAATCCTCTCCAAAATGCTGACGGATTTGAAGATCGAGCATCAAGTGCTCAACGCCAACCACGTTGCGGCCGAGGCCGACATCGTGGCCAGGGCGGGACAACGTGGCAAGGTGACGGTATCAACGAACATGGCGGGCCGGGGAACGGATATTAAGCTGGGCCCCGGTATGCACGAGCTGGGAGGGCTGCACGTCATCTGCACCGAGATGCATGATTCGAGCCGCATCGATCGCCAGTTGATTGGGCGTTGCGGCCGGCAGGGCGATCCCGGCACATATCGTCAGTATCTTGCATTGGACGACGATTTGTTGTTGGCCGGTCTCGGCCCGAAGAAATCGAAAAAATTGAAGGGATTGGGCGAGAAGTCGTCTGGTCCGTTCGAGCATCTTGCGCGCTTGTTCGTTAAATCCCAGAACAAGGTCGAGCGACGCCATTTCAGCCAACGCAAGTCGCTGATGTATTTCGAGAGAGAACGCAAGAAAATGCAGCGGCAAATGGGGCAAGATCCGTATCTCGATACCCCGAGCTAATTGCCGAATCACAACTTCCACGCCAGGCCGCCGTAGGCCCAGGTGCCGCGATAGGGCGAACCTTCGTTGTACTCGCCCAAGGCGTAGCCCGACAGGCATCGCGTGATGTCCCAGTTGAGCATCCCGCGATAGACCATGTAGTTTTGGTTCTGGTTATCCCAACGTTTGACGGCCGAAAACGAGACCCAACAGTGTTGGGCGCCGTCAAAACGGTCGCACGAAAGCCATTGTTTCCATTCAAGGCCGACGCCGCCCATCACATAGTTCATCGGCGTCCAGTAGGGGTGCAGCATATCGTTGAAAGGATCGGGGCCGGGGCTGAACACGGACTCCTCCGCGAAGTTCCAATAGAAGCATTCGGCCAGAAGGGTCAATCGCTTCGGATCGGGCGTGAGTTGGAAACGATTGCGAAACTCCGCCGCATGCCGCGAATTGTCGTCGGAGTATAGCTGGTAGGCGTAGGTTGCTTCGGTTTCCCAGTAGTTGCATGGCATGTAGTTCAAGGCGGTGCGCGCGCCGCCGCAGTAGATGTCTTGCTGGAGCGATTCGCCGTTTTCCAAGATATTGTCCATGGTGCCGGCGATGGTCCAAACCAGATCATCATAGCTGCGCAGCTTGACCCCGGCCTCGTAGACCGGCCTCGTGGAGACCCACCGATCGTAACGTTGCACTTCGCCGTCGATGTACAGCAGCATGGGCACGCAAGGCGACCAAAGGGGGCCGAAATCCGCGTCGGCCTTCTGTTGGTATTGGAACGTAACGGCGTCGCCGCAAGTGCCGCCTCCGAAGGTCGGCGCCAAGCTCAGCCGTCCGTAGCCGACCGAGAGATGCTCGTTCTCGTCCTCGCGCGCGAACTGGTATTTTACATATTCGCCGAATCGGTCGATCGAGGTTAGACCGTCACGTCCGCGTTCTCGCACGAATCGCGTATCGGCCGCGATGACCGGGCGGCGTTTGAGCAGCTTGCCTTCCAGGGCGACCTGCCCGTCGCGATGGTTCGGATTGATCTCAAGCAATTGTCGATAGGCGTCGATGGCATCGGTCGTGTTGCCCAACATGCCGTAGGCTTGTCCCAATTCGAAGGCGATATGTTGTTCGTAGGGTTCTAGTGCGAGCAAGTCTTC
Organism: uncultured Planctomycetaceae bacterium; assembly: GCA_964458015.1. Lineage (GTDB taxonomy): Bacteria > Planctomycetota > Planctomycetia > Pirellulales > Thermoguttaceae > CAYWGR01. The sequence goes on along the minus strand of CAYWGR010000177.1, from coordinate 3,271 downwards.
GTATGTACAGGCCGCTACGCTGGGCGATGAGAAATGAGTCGCCTTGGCGAGACGTTCTTGGCAAAGTCTCTCAGCTTCTTCGTGCAGACCGGACCAACAGCATAAGGCGCGGTCGTAGTCGGCAAGTCCCTTCGGCGACCCGCAAACGAAAAAGGTGGTTTCGGCCTTTTCGCGGGCATACAGATAATTGCCCGGTTCGTCGCAACGCAGACGTTCGTAGAGTTCCAACGCTCGGTCATAACAACGCATGGTTACGTTGGCCCGGGCGAGCCCTAGCAGCCATTTTTGATTGTCCGGCTCACGCATGAGCAATTCTTCGTAAATCAATGCCGCGGTGTGTGCGTGGCAAGGTACGCCGAACGAGGCGTGCCATTCGGCCAGCCGCGTTTTCAGGACGACATTATAGGGGTCCGAATTGAGAGCCTCGGTAAGGATGTTTTTGGCCCAATCGCGGTGCCCGTCGTTCATGGCCAAGTCGAAAAGCGTTACGGCCGTCTGAATCGGACGTGGATACGGCGGCGGCTTGATGGGTTGAATCGCGTCGGAAACGAATGTCGTGAGATAAATTTGTTCCGGAAGATGTTCGGCGTCGTCGGTCGAGATTTGACGCAGCAGATCGGCGGTTTCCTTGGGCTGATGCGTTTTCCAAAAGATGCGGGCCAGCAGAAGATTGGTCTCGGCATCGGCAGGATCAATGGAAAGCAGCCGCTCGCATTGGCGTCTTGCATCGCAGTAGCGATTTTGGAGAAAGAGCGATAAAGCGTAGTGGCGGCCGGCGACGGAGTTATTTGCCGCGGCATCTTGGTCCAAATAAATCGCATCGGCCTTGATAAATTCGTTTTCGGCGCGATGAAGATCGGCCAAAGTTATGGTTGCCTGCCGGTCGTCGGGGTTTTCTTCCAAAAGCTGATCCAGTATTTCGTGAGCATGGCGGTAGTTTCCCAGGATGATGTTGCGCTCGACGAGCGCCAAAAGCCAGCGACGGCTGCGCGACGCCTCCGGCACTTTTTGCAGGAAATCGTCGGCGGCTTCCAGGCGATAATCGCGCATGGCTACCCTCGCGCTGCCGACCAAGGCAACCACGTTGTCGGGTGATTTCTGAAGAATGTCCGCAAACAGCCGGCCGGCCTCGGCATAGTTATTCGCTGCATACAAGGCCGAAGCCAATTCGAGACGCAAGTCGATATTTCCCGGATAGGAGATGTCGAGCTTGTCGGCCAGTCGCAATGCCTGCTGGGTATCGCCGATCAATAGAGCGTGACGCACGGAGAGCGCCAACACGCGGGCGTCATTCGGATCGGTCTTTCGCAAGGCTTCGAGAATCGGAGCGGCCTGCTTGGGGCGACGAAGTTGGATGTAAAGCGACGCTGCATCCAGCCGCGTTCGACGATCGGGCAGTGAGCGGTCTTGGATTGATTTTCGGATCAACTCCTCCGCTTCGGCTGTTTCATCGTCGAGGGCATGGAGTAAGGCGAGCGAAACCGCGAAATCAATGCGTTTGGGGAATTTTTTGACCGCCTCCGCCAGCATTGTTTTTGCACGTGGATGGTCTCCCAGATTCAGCAAAGCATCGACCAGCGAACGAGTCAGGACCGGATCGTCGGGATGTTTTTTCAAAAGACGTTCATAGAGCGATAGGGCTTCGCCAGCGCGGCCGGCTTGGAACAGGACATCCGCATAGCCGCGGGGGCCTTCCTCGCGGTTGGGATAGCGTTTCTGGAATTCCTGAAACCGTTCGAGGGCTTCGGCAATATCTCCGCGCCTGGCGGCGTTTTGGGCCGCGCCAAGCAGAATATCAGCCTCCAACTTCTGTGCATCACTCGCATTTTGCTGCGCGCAGAATGCCCTGGGCGCACCGGCAGCCAAGAAGACGAATCCCAGCAGGATCGTCCGTGTGAGCTGCGCATAATTGCCTTTGCGAAAAGGCATGTCCCCCCCTTGCCGCTAGAGTCTGCCGATACGGCATAACTATTTCATCCAGTATCGACAGAAAGTGATGGGACTTTCCTGATTGGTTGAGAATTACTCCCAGAGAGTCCGCGGGCGTTGCGTCTTGTTCGCGGTGAATGGCGAATAAGGAAACTTGCGAGTAGAAAAACACGCATTAATCTTAATTGGTTTCTGTTGCGGAAACGCCGTAGGCTAGGAGTCATTCTGAGCGCAGCGAAGAATCTTGCACATTTAACGAGATTCTTCGCTGCGCTCAGAATGACAATTTAGCTTTCCGCAACAGAAACTAATTGGTCGCCTTTGTTGCAGCCTCTAACAACGCTTTGTATTGCAACTCGGCTTCTTCATAGCGGCCCAGGTTGACGAGCGTTTGCGCCCAAAGGTATCGGAGCCGGCGAATATCGGGATATTGGGTCACAGCCTGACGCAACACGTCGTTCGCTTCCTCAAACATGCCTAATCGCTGCAACGCATCACCAAGCCGTTCAAAACCGAGGGCATCCAAGTCGCGGTAATTGGCTTCACGATAGCGATGATAGGCATCGGTCATCATGCGGCGGACGGCATTGCTCGACTGGTCCGAGGCGGCCACGGCATCGAGGAAATCTCGTCGCAAGGCAAGATCGTTCGGTTGCTGATCGAGCAAGGGAATCAGGCGGTCGGCCGCCTCCTCGTATTTGCGGTCGGCCAGAAGAAGGCGAACGATGGCTCGTTTTGCCTGGGCGGAAATTTCCGTCGAGCCTTCAAGACCGAGTAGAATCCGCAGTGCCTCGGCGCGTTGGCCGCGCATTTCCAAGATGGCTGCGAGTTGCAGTCGAGATTTCGGATCCGTAAGCGGTTCAAGCAGGGCCACGGCGCGGTCGAACTGCTTGGCGGTCGCCAAAAATCCGGCGTATTCTCGTTTCAGGTCAACGTTGGGCGGTTCCAGACGGAAAGACTCGTCGAACAATTTGCCCGCGCGATCCAGTTGTCCGGCTTTGACGTTTTCGCGCGCTTCCAGCAGCAAGGTTTCCGCCAATTTGCCTTTGATTTTATCATCGTTGGGCGTTTGCAGGAATAATTCACGATAATAATTCACTCCGGCCGGAAAATCGCGGCGAAGTACGGCCAATTCCGCCAGCCGGAGCGTAACGGCCGAGTCTTGGGGATCGCGGCGATGCAGTTCCTCTAATTCCGGGAGAGCCTTTTCTGGCTGTTTGGCAATTTCATAGACGGAGACGATACGACGCAAGACGCGGTTGGTGCGATCTAGTTGTTGCAATAATTGGACGGCCAGATCCGTTTGTTTGTCCGTGATCAAGATGCCGAGCAGTTCTTCGGC
>CAYWGR010000176.1:0-12048 GCA_964458015.1 uncultured Planctomycetaceae bacterium | reverse complement strand
AAGGCAACAAAAAATGCCCAGCCGAGTTCCGTCTGTTGCCAGACCGGGAACTAGGTTGGGCCTCTGCTTGCGGGCCTTTCGACCGCACTACAAGGCGTATTTTTCTCCAGAGAGGAAGACTTTTTCGCAGTTTTTCCTCTCCCACACTAGGTATAGCTTGCTTCTAGCGTTTGGCAAAATAATTTCTCCAAATTACCAAAATATACTTAGACCACCCACGATTGGACCTCAATATCCCGCTCGAAATTGATGCAATGCCGATCTTTCAGGCACTGTATTTTAGGGCGGCTCCTGTTCCATCCCGTTGCATCGGATGGCGGCATTTCTCTTGGTAAAACATCGAGCGACACCGCGCATTAGTGCCATATTTCTGCGCCTTTTAATGATTGACTCCCCGTGCCTTACGCAGTATGGTGGCAATTGAAAGACCGACGTGTTTTTTCGCCTGATTGCGTTCCCGTCTTTCTCTGCATATTTCCCGCCGACATTCCCGCCCGTCCCAAGGAGCCCCGCCATGAAATCTCAATGGACGCGAAGACAATTTGTTCACCGCAGCGCTGCCACGATCGGCATTGGTTTGACGTTGCCGCAATGGTCGGTCGCTCAAACGCCTGCCGGGGCCTGGGCTTTCGAGAATCAATATCTCAAATACGTGGTCGGTCCGGATGCCCGCAACCTTCAATTTATCGACAAGCAAACCGGCCGCGACTACTGCAACGGCAGCGGTAAATCGCCGGTGGCTCGCATCAAAAAAGCCGGTAAATCCTTGGATGCCACCTCGGCCCAGTACAAGGACGGGCAACTAGCACTCTCCTTCGGAGATTCCGGCGTTCAGGCCGCAATCAAACCAACGCTTCACCCTCAGCATATCGTCTGGGAAGTCGTCTCCGTCATGGGCGATGGTGTCGAAGAGTTTGCGATGCTCGATATTTCGCTGGCGATACCGGCCCCGGAACAGGAGCCCTTTGTCGCCTGCGCGTTGGCCTTAAACGTTCGCACACGTGTTTTCGATTTTCCTTATCCCACATCTCACTTATTGGCGGCCTGCTACCCCAAAACCAACATGGTCGGCGCAAAGGTTGCGATAGTAGCCGCACCGCGTTCCAAAATCCGCGAAGCCCTGCAAGAGGCCGTCACGGCTGCCGATGAACTGCCTCATTCCTCGATCGGCGGCCCTTGGGCCTTGGGCCAACCGATCAATCAAGGCTCCTATCTATTCAATTTCGGCGATATGACCGTCGAAAAAACCGACCAATGGATCGCACTGGTCAAAAGCTTGGGCTTCACCCAAATCGACTTCCACGGCGGCGGCTCGTTCCGATTCGGCGATTGTCTGCCCAATCCGCAGACGTATCCCGAAGGCCGCAAAAGCCTCAAGGCCGTTGTCGATAAGCTTCATGCCGCGGGCATTGCAGCGGGATTTCATACCTACGCATTTTTCATGGCGAAAAACAGCAAATGGGTCACTCCCGTTCCCGACCCGCGTTTGGCCTCTGACGCCGTTTTTACGCTTGCCGCGGATCTTACGCCGGACGCCAGTGCACTGCCTGTTGTTGAAACTACCGCCAATGCGTCAACCGTGACGGGCTTCTTTGTGCGCAACGGCGTTACCCTTCGCATCGACCAAGAATTGATCACATACTCAGGCGCGAGCAAGGCATCGCCCTTTCAGTTTACCGGCTGTCAGCGCGGCGCTTATGGCACGAAAGTAGCCGCACACGCCAAGGGAGCAAAAGTCTATCATCTCAAGGAATGTTTCGGGCTGTTCGTACCCGACCCTGAAACAACGCTCTTCGGCGAAGTTGCCGCTTGCACGGCCGATTCCATCAACGAGTGCGGCTTCGACATGATGTATCTCGATGCCCTCGACGGCGCGGATATCTTGGGAGGCGGCGAATACTTCTGGCACTACAGCGCCCGATTCGTTTATGAAATATGGAAACGGTTGAAAAAACCCGTCCTCACCGAGTCGAGCGCCTTCGCGCCTCATGAATGGTGCGTCCGCTCTCGGGCCGGCGCTTGGGATCACCCCTCGCGCGCCCACAAAAAGTTCATTGATATTCATTGTGCCGGCAACGAAGGAAACCGCCGCATGTTCCTGCCAAGTCAGTTGGGCTGGTGGGCATTGAAGAATTGGACCGGCCCCCAGGGCGAGCCCACCTTCAGCGACGACATCGAGTATCTCGTCGGCAAATGTCTGGGAAACGATTTCGGTTTGTCGCTGATGGGCATCGACCCCGACAACCAAAACAAAGTGCCCGCCTTGCCGCGACTTGCCTCAATCATTCGACGTTACGAGGACCTGCGACATTCAGGCAAGGTGCCAGAGAGCATCAAGGCGAAGCTTCGCGTGCCGGGCGACGAATTTATGCTTTCCGGAAGCCTTCAAGAAGGCTGGCAATTCCGCCCGGCCCAACATACAAAACACAAGGTCGAAAGCGCGGAACCCTGGAGCAGCCGATGGAAAACGACGAACAAATTCACAGCCCAACCGCTGCGTTGTCGTCTGGAAGCTCTTATGGCTGCCGGTCCTTATGATGCGTCTACGAATCCCGTGCTGGCCGACTTCACCGCGGCCGACTTCACGGTGCGCGCTGCCGCCGCAGGCATCGCGGCGGATCTAAAACCGTCGAAAGACCAAATCAAAGCCGGCGCATCGAGCGGCTGCTACACGGCGACCAACTCCGGCGCCAATCGTCCCGGCTCATGGACAAAATGCGAGAAGCTTTACACACCCCCGCAAAATCTCTATGAACGCCAAGCCCTGGGACTCTGGGTTTTCGGCGATGGGCAAGGCGAAATCTTGAATTTGCAACTGAAAAGCCCCTCGCATCTCGTTTCCGGAATCGGCGATCACTACATTACCGTCGATTTCACCGGCTGGCGCTATTTTGAACTCATCGAGCCCGAAGGCGACCGCTTTGCCGATTTTCAATGGCCCTACGGCGATATCTATTCGATCTACCGTGAGTCCGCCAACTTCGTTCAGATCGAAACGCTCGGTCTTTGGTACAACAATTTGCCGACGGGCAAACAGACAACCTGCTATCTGAGCCCGATCAAAGCCATGCCGCTGGTCGCCTCGAAGCTGATCAACCCGACCCTAACCATCAACGGTCAGGCAGTCACATTTCCCGTTGAAATTCCCAGCGGACATTACCTGGAGCTTGATGAAGCGGGCAAATGTAATCTTTATGGTCCCAACGGGGAATTGGTGCGCGAGGTTGCCCCGCAAGGAACGATTCCCACGATGAAATCCGGCGAGAACGAAATCGTTTTTCAAGCCCAAACGCCGCAGAACCTTAGCCCCCGTACTCGCGTAACCCTAACAACGTTGGGCCAACCGATTCAGTGATCGTTTCTGTCTTCTACAACTGCGTCCCGCAGTTCGTTGAATTTTTCCCGCACATAAGGCTGTAACTGCTCGGCGAAATCGGCAGGAAGATGGAGAAGACGAATCAATTCCTGAACATCCGCAAGATCCTTGAGGCGGCCCGGAGCAGTCATCCCGGATGCCAGTTTCAGCTCGACCAACGCCGGCAAATTTAACCAACGAATACCGTTCCGCTCGATCCCCGCCTGCACAGGGTCTGGGAATGCCACGGGCTTCGGCTTGCCGTCCCCCGGATAATCACCCGCCAGGAGAAACTCTATTCGGACGCCTGAATCGGTATCGCGCAGATTTTTGCTGCCGGGAAACAAGGGGACATAACCCAAACCATCTACTTCGCGATGAAGTTGCTCCAGCCCTTCACGAGTGACGAGAATATCCACGTCCTCGGTAAACCGGCGGAAACCGTGAAAGAACATCGCCATGCCGCCGACGACGGCATACGGTATGTTCAAATCGCGAAGCCGTTGCGTGATCTTCTGCAGAGCGAGGGAAAGCCCGCTTTTCTGCTCAAAAAACATGCTCCCCTCCTGCAATGCCCATTGCAGATCATTGTTCAGTCGTGTTTCGTAAACGGCAACCATACAGCCATTATACGCAACACGGAGGGGAGTGTACAGACGATTCACATGCCCTAACGAATTACGCGCTTTCAACCGCCAAGCTGTTCTCGCCGCTAAGGCCCAGCGCTCCAGCATATTTCTGATCGACGAACGAAGCCAACAATTTGGCACGCGACGGATGCTGCAAGGTCCGCACGGCTTTGCACTCGATCTGACGCACGCGCTCGCGGGTGACGGAGAAAATCTTGCCCACTTCTTCCAGCGTATAAGAATAGCCGTCGACCAAGCCGAATCGCAGGCGAAGAATCTCGCGTTCACGATAGTCAAGGCTTTCCAAGGCCTCGGCAACTCGCTGCTTCAACAGCGATTGATTCATGCCGTGCAACGGGTCGCCTTCGCGGTGATCCTCGATGAATTCGCCGAAGTAGGTGTCGTCGTGCTCGCCGACCGACTGGTCAAGCGACAGAGGCTGCTGGGTCATCCGCAAGACGCAATTGGTTTCCTCGATCGAAAGGCCCGCTGCCTCGGCCGTCTCTTCCAAGCTCGGCTCGCCGCCGTTTTGCTGGTAGAGGCTGCGAATCGCATTACGCACGCGGCTCATGTTCTCGATCATGTGAACCGGCACGCGAATCGTTCGGCTATGGTCGGCAATCGCCCGGGTAATCGCCTGACGAATCCACCATGTCGCATAGGTCGAAAACTTGAAGCCGCGGGCCGACTCGAACTTATCGACCGCTCGCATCAGACCGGTGTTGCCTTCCTGAATCAGGTCGAGGAAGCTCAGGCCGCGATTGCGATAACGCTTGGCAATCGAAACCACTAGTCGAAGGTTTCCGGCCGAAAGGTCGCGTTTGGCCAAGTCATACTCTTTGGCAAACCCGTCGACCCGCTTCAGACGGCGGCTCAACGTGGCCGGGCTTTCCTGGGTCGTCCGCATCAAATAACAAAGCTCTTTCCGCAACTCCTCGGCCCGAATTTGGTCGTCCTCGTGGCGGAAAGGAACTGCCAACTGGCGGCGAATCACTTCCATCCGCTCCGAAATCTGCTTCAACTTCTCCAACAACGGCTGCAAACGTTGCGTGCGAAGACCCAATTCCTCGACCAGACGGACCGCCTTCGCACGGCGATTCAACAACCGCCGCCATGCCTGACGTCGCTGGCTGGCCGTCTGCTTTCGGCTGATCGCCAAATGGAAGTCACGTTTGTTCTGAAGCATCAAGTGGCGAAGCGTTGCCAGGTTCGGCGTTAAAACGTTCAGCAACCGCGTCTTTTCCCGAAGATTGATGACCGAAACCTCGATCGTCCGATCCAAACGCAGCTTGTTATCGCGAATGTCTTCCAACAAACGAACGGCCGCCTGAAGAATATAATCGCTGGCCAACATGCAGTGGCGATAGCCGCGGCGAGAACGAGCGATCCGCTTGGCAATCGACGTTTCCTCTTGACGATTGAGCATCGGAATTTCGCCCATCTGCATCAAGTAGATCCGCACTGGATCGTCGATCTGATCGTCGTCGCCCGTGCTGTCGGCATTGTATTCCTCTTCCAATGCTTCATCACCGTCGGCTTCGGAATACTCGTCAGTCTCCTCGAATTCTTCCTCGCTATCGACATCCGAAACCTCATTGTACGAATCCTCGGCGAACGACCGAGATTCATCCTCGGAATTGCGACGAAGGTTTCGCGAACGAAGGGGGCGACGGGCGATTCGGCTGATGGTTTTTGACAAGGCTGCGTCCTCGATGCGTCAGTGAGAAGAAAGTGGCTGCTTTTCTGAGAGACAATGGAAAAGCACATCCGATGCCAATCCCCCCCAAGCCGCCTTTGCATCGACGCAATCGCTTGCCAATCAAGAACTTACGGCAATCTTACAACGGGCGTTTCTGAAATCGCCAAGCGGTAGGCGTGCCGTTTCTTCATCATGCTGTTTCCATGTGTTGTTTTTTCGCAACACTTGGGACAGGCTCGGATTTGTCCAAGAGCGGACGGGCATCCAAGACTCGCGCCGTCTAGCCCGACATCCAGGCCACGAGGTCGTATGCCGCATGGCTTCCCGCCGCGATGCCGAATCCGCGATAGATGAACAGAATGGAAAAGAACATTCCCGCGATAAAACGGAAAAGAAAAGCGAACCACACGACCGATTCGCCATTAGGCCCAATGTGATGGGCCGCGGCGAATAAAAAACTCATGATGACTGCCGCTAAAATCATGCTCATGCGGGGCGTAGCCCCGGCATGGCGCAATGCCCAGGCCAGTAGCGATAGCAGAATAAGCCGGAATAACAGTTCCTCATAGATCCCCGCCCCAAGGAATCCCACGGCATCTCGAAACTTTTCGCCGATGTTCACAACCACGGCTTGATGAAAGACATGGTAAGTCGCATCTTGGACAAAAAGGATGAAGCGAAGGCAAATGCCCATCAGCAAGCTTTCAACACCCATTGCCGAAATAACGCCGCCCGATAGCTGCCACGGCTGCCGTGAGAGATAGTGCCAGCCCAACAGAATGCAAACGGTCAAAATCGGCAGTAGAAAATGCTGGCCGAACCCGAGAAGATCCAGTAACCGCCGCATAAAGGCGTCGGCCCCATTTTGGGCCCCCAACAGCAGTACACCCGCCTCGTAAATAATCAGCAACGGCGCAATAAACACCAAACTAGCCAGCGGCCGTCGCGATTCGATCCAGTATCGCTCGGCCAGTTGGCCCAGCGGGGCGTGTTCGGTGGGGGGTGCCATCTTATTTCTTTTCGTCCTCGCCTCTTGCCCCGCTTGAGACATCCACAATAATGAGGGGAAATCGCCTTGTGTTCCTAACTTCCCAACGATTGCAATTTCCTGCCCTGGCTCCTGAATCCTAAACCCTGACCTCTGAACCCTGACCTCGGCCCCTCCCATGCTCTCCAAAATCTACCAATGTCTGTTCGACACCTTCGGTCCCCAACACTGGTGGCCGGGCGATTCGCCCTTCGAGGTCATGCTGGGAGCCATTCTAACCCAAAACACCAATTGGCAAAACGTCGAGCGGGCGATCCGGAACCTCCGCGATGCCGATCTGCTCGAACCGCACGCCCTCTACGAGGTGCCTGTCGAAGAACTTGAACAACTGATCCAACCGGCCGGCTATTTCCGCGTCAAAGCCCGCCGGCTGCGCAATCTGCTCGAATTCCTCATCGAGCGCTACGATGGTTCGCTCGAGGCGATGTTCGCCGTCGGCCTGCCCGACCTCCGCGAGCAGTTGCTGGGCGTCAACGGAATTGGTCCCGAAACCGCCGATTCGATTTTGCTCTACGCCGGCGGACTGACCAGCTTCGTCGTCGATGCTTATACCTATCGCGTATTCTCGCGCCACGGCTGGATCGATTTCGACGCCGACTACCATCAGATCCAAGACTATCTCCAAAGCGGCCTGCCGCAAGACGCTCCACTGTATAACGAGTATCATGCACTATTGGTGCGTCTCGGAAAAGATTTCTGCAAAAAAACAAATCCCAAATGCAAGGAATGCCCGCTCTACGAAATGTTGCCCAAGGGCGGGCCGCTTTCACCGGAATAGTGTTCGACACAACGCACCAAGAACTTCAGTAGGCAGTAATACCGCAACACAACCAGTTGGAATACCGTGGCATAAAAAGTTTAGCGGTCGCCGGCACGGCGACCCGAACGGGAGTCTAGCGTCATGATTATCGCATACCACGCCATATTCACGACCTACGGCACATGGCTGCCCAATGATCCCCGGGGATCTTATTCAAAAGCCATTTACAACGCTGAACTGGCACAATTACGCGATATTCACTATGGTCGTCAATGTCCTCAACCGGATCGAGGAACAATGCGACATTTTCGTGCAGCCGCTAGGCCAAGCTTGTCCCAACCACCTTTATACCTTACCAATGAAACACGTATTGTTGTCGCTAACGCCTTTGCCGACGTAGTCGCTCGGTTACATTTGAATATTGCGGCATGCGCCATCATGAATGATCATGTGCATCTATTAACATGGCGATCGAAGCACACCATTGAATACATTGTCAATCAATTAAAAGGTCGTGCAACTTTGGCCCTTCAATTGGAACATACACCATGGACAAAAGGGTGTTGGAAAGTGTTTATCAATGACGAAACAGTGCTCCGAGTAGCTGCAAATTACGTTAACGCAAATCCCGAATCGGCGAATCTAAGATCACAAAATTGGAGTTTTGTTACGCCATTGCCGCTGGACGACTAGGCCGCCGTACCGGCGGCCGCTAAACTGAGTATTGCCCCAACCAACCATCCATTACCATTTATTTAACGATCACCAACATCATACCACAGAAAAGTTTGAACCCCTGTTTGGCGGTCGCCGATAGGGGGCGACTAGAATTCCATGTCACTCTTTGATGCCTCCGAAGCCGCCAATCGACAACTCGCACAGCCTTTAGCGGCGAGGATGCGCCCGCGAACGCTCGAAGAGTTCGTGGGCCAACGCCATTTCCTGGGCGAAGGAAAACTATTGCGCCGTTTGCTGGCTGCCGACCGCCTGGGCTCCGTGATTTTCTACGGACCGCCGGGCACCGGCAAAACAACACTCGCCCGCCTGCTGGCCGGCGCTACTCGCAGCTATTTTTGTCAGATCAGCGCGGTCACGAGCGGCGTTAAAGAGTTGCGCGAGGTGCTGGCCGCTGCCTACGACCGTCTCTCCGCCTCGGGCCAGCGAACGCTGTTGTTCATCGACGAAATTCACCGTTTCAACAAAGCCCAACAAGATGTCTTGCTGCCCGACGTTGAAGAGGGCGTTGTCATCTTGGTGGGCGCAACCACCGAAAACCCGTTCTTCACGATCAACAGCGCGCTTGTGAGCCGTAGCCGCGTTTTCCAATTCGAGCCGCTTTCGACCGACGACATCAAACAATTGATCCGCCAAGCCCTGGCCGATAAGGAACGCGGACTTGGCCGCCGACAAATCCGTTTGCACGACGATGCTTTGGAATTTCTTGCCGAAGTCAGCGATGGCGACGCTCGCCGCGCGCTCTCGACGCTCGAAGTCGGCGTGCTCTCGAGCCAAGGAACGCCGATCGAGTTTACACGGCAATTGGCCGAAGAATCCGTCCAGCGCAAGGCGGTGCAATACGATCGCCAGGGCGATTCGCATTACGATGCGATCAGCGCGCTGATAAAAAGCATCCGCGGCAGCGACCCCGACGCTTCGCTCTATTGGCTTGCCCGAATGCTCGAAGGCGGCGAAGACATTCGTTTCCTCGCTCGGCGCTTGGTGATTCTGGCCAGCGAGGACGTGGGCAATGCCGATCCGGCCGCGCTCCCCTTGGCCGTTGCCGCGGCACACGCCTGTGAATTGGTCGGTTTGCCGGAATGCCAACTCACCTTGGCCCAGGCGGTCACTTACCTGGCGTGTGCTCCCAAATCAAACGCCGCCACCGTCGGCATCGGCGAGGCCCGGGCCGACGTGCGTGAGGGGCGGCTGTTGCCTGTGCCCGTCCACTTGCGCGATTCGCACTACGGCGGCTCCAAACGGCTCGGCCACGGCGAAGGCTATCAGTATGCCCACGACCAACCGGGCGCTGTGGCCGCGCAGGATTACCTCGGCGTCGAGCGAGAGTATTATCGCCCCACCGACCGAGGATTCGAGCAGGAACTGGCCAAACGCCTCGCCGATATTCGGGCCATTTTGCACCCCAAAAGATAGCCCTTCCGCAACCGGCGAAAACGCCTATCCACATCCGCCCGCGACGCATATAATAGGGTGGCTGTTTATTGACTTTCTAGGGAAAAGACCTCATGGAACACGAACTCATCGACCGGGCTGAAGCCATCCAACAGCGGATCCTGCAACTGCGGGACTCTCTTTGACTACGCAAATAAACAAGCCAAGGCAAAAGAGGTCGAGCAGCAGATGACCGCCCCCGATTTCTGGGGCAACCAGGAAAAAGCCCGCGAGGTCGTCGCCCAGCTCAAGGGGCTGCGGAGCGTGTTGAAGCCCCTGGAAGAAATCCTGAAAGCGGCCGACAATTTGGCCACGTTGGTCGAAATGGCCCAGGAAGACGAGGATCTGGCGACCGAAGTGCCCGCCGAGCTCGCACGCATGGAGCATGATCTCGATGAGCTCGAAACGAAGGCTCTGTTGAACGGTCCCGTTGATCCCAATCCGGCGATCATGACCATTAACGCCCGCGACGGCGGCACCGATGCCAACGACTGGGCGGAAATGCTTCTGCGGATGTATATCAACTGGGCCAAGGAAAACGACTACGACGCCGAAATCCTCGACCGCCAAGACAACGAAGAGGCCGGCATCAACAGCGCCACGGTCGTCATTCGCGGCCCGATGGCCTACGGATATCTCAAAGGCGAAACCGGCATCCATCGACTCGTCCGGATCAGCCCTTTCAACGCCGAAGGCAAGCGGCAGACCAGTTTCGCCGCCGTCGATGTTTCGCCCGAAGTGGCCGATCAGGGCATTATCGACATCCCCGAGTGCGACATCGAGGAACAAGTGTTCAGGGCAAGCGGCCCCGGCGGGCAGCACGTCAACAAAACGTCGAGCGCCGTCCGGCTTATCCATAAGCCGACCGGCATTGCCGTGGCATGTCAAAGCGAGCGCAGCCAGCATAAAAATCGTTCGACCGCGATGAAGATGCTCCGTGCCCGGCTGGCCCGCATCGAAGAAGAAAAACGCGAAACCGAGCAGGCGCTTAAATACAACCAGATGCCCAAGGTGGGTTTCGGATCGCAAATTCGCAGCTACTTTTTACATCCCGATCAACGCATCAAGGACAGCCGCACCGGTTACAGCGAAACGCAGTTTCACAACGTCCTCGACGGCCATATTCAAGGCTTCTTAGACGCTTACCTGCGTTATCGGGCCGGAAAAGAGTAAAAAAGTCATCGCGTACCGTGGGCCAATCATCAGCAAGCCCCTAAACAAAAGAAGAGGGGCATAACGGAATCAGGGCAGATCGGTTTTCGGTAGGGCGGGTCAAGCGAAGCGATGGCCCGCCATGAACTCTTCGCAAAACGGCGGGCCATCGCTTCGCTTGACCCCCCCAACAGATTTCCCAAAATCAACAATTGATCGGCCCAGATAACGGGATTGCCCCCTTCTGACAATCGTGCTACATTGCGGCTCGATGCGTTCCCCTTTTCTTGAAAAGAACAGAAACCGCTTTTCTCGACGAGGTTGCCGTGACCGCCGAAGATTTCGAAAAGCTGAAGCAGCAATTTGCCGGCAAACGGGTGTCGGTCGATCCTCGCCGACCGGAATTGGTCCGGCTGAGCAATGCCCAAGGTCGAGTCGTCGCGATTAACCGCAACGGCCGCGCCCTGGTGCAATTCGACGGCGCCGACCAGGCGTGGCACGACCTCGACCCTGCGTTTCTTCAATTGGAGCCCTCGCCATGAACACAAATAATATCGATCTTCAAGCTCTCGACCGCGACCTACAAGCCTTTGCTCAGCAAGAAAAACAACGCGGCTGGTTTTCGAGAAATTGGCTTTGGTTCGTCCCCACGCTGTTGATCGTCTTGTTCATCTGCTGCTGCGGCGGGCCCGCCTTGATCGGATTCAACATCGCCAGCAAGGTGCTGCGCTCCGGTCCGTATGAAACCGCTATGCAGAAGATCCTGGCCGACCCAACCCTCAAACAAGAATTGGGTGACCCGATCGAAGACGTTTCTTGGATCCCCGCGGGAAGACTTGAATTCGAAAACGACCGCGGCGAAGCCGATCTGCGGTTCGATCTCTCCGGTCCCAAGGGCCAGGCAAAAGCCCACATGCAGGCGCGGTGCACTAATGCAAAATGGGAACTAACAGTGCTCGAAGTAACGCTTGCCTCGGGCAAAACTATCCAACTTCTGACCGACGACGGCAACGACGCGCCCGCCTTCAACGCCACGAAGCCCGCCGGCGACAAGCCCGAGGCCAAGGGCCCCGCCCCCGAGCTAAACTTCTCGATCCCCTCCGACGACAGCGGTCCCAGAAAATAGACGCCCGCTCGTCGGCGGCTTGCAGAAATCTCTTTGCAATCATCCTGCGCTTTCAGTAGACAAAATGGTTGGACCAGTCACTCACATATGACGTGGGTTATGCTGAAGGA
>CAYWGR010000175.1:0-12075 GCA_964458015.1 uncultured Planctomycetaceae bacterium | reverse complement strand
CAGCCCGCATAATCGGTGCCGTCGTAGGCGATGGTGAGCTTGAGGGTTCGCACGAATGTTGAATCGCCGTTCATCACAAGCTACATGTCAAGGCCACAACGGCTTGGTTTTTAAAGACGGCGATCTTTTCCTTACCTACGTATTGTTTTGACTTTATGAGATATGGTGTAAATAAATGATGACGGTTATTTATTGCCGTGATTTTTTAGCATGACCAGCTTTGCGATTCTCGTCGGCAAGGAGTCTTTGTTGTTGGTCCAAAAAATCGCCAAATATTGCGTCGGGGATGTGCTGCCAATCCGCCCCGACGAAGGCAACGATATGTCCTCCCGTGGAGAAACGTCTACCCATCTCGCTAAGTCCTTCTTTGTCCCAAAACAGCGCCAATTTGGGATTTGAGTCGAGGCACAATCCTTCTGTATAATTATAGCCGCAAGTTTCGGGCCCAAGTAACTCGCCGCTGTCCAACATTTGTTGAACAACATCAAGCGGCACGTCTCGACGTCGCAATAGGTAACCATATTTCGGGCCAAGCAAGCTCAGGGATGCCTCTGGTGATGCTTGGCCATATGGAAACTTTCCACCATGTTGCTGCGCATACTCTTGCAACGCAAACCAAAGTTGTTTGTCACAACGATGATAGCAACCAAATGGATAGTAATAGTGCCGTAGAGAACGACTCAATCCATACGCGGAACCAAAGAGAACCACAACGAGAACAACAGCGATTTTCAGTTTCTTTCGCATGGCCGAAAACGAGCATGCCGTCACAAATGGATACTACTGTTCGCCTCCCCTCGTAACCACTAATAGCCGCCTTTGACCAACAGCTCGGCGATTTGGACGGCGTTGGTGGCTGCGCCTTTGCGGAGGTTGTCGCTGACGCACCAGAACGCCAGGCCGTTCGGGCTGGAAAGATCTTCGCGGATGCGGCCGATAAAGGTTTCGTCGCGTTTGTCGCAGTTGATGGGCATTGGATACTGCTTCTTCGCCAGATCATCAACCACAACGAGGCCGGGCGTGGCGGCGAACAGTTTTCGGGCTTCATCGACCGTGATTTTTCGCTCGGTTTCCACCAGGATGCTTTCGCTGTGGCAGTTGGCGACCGGCACGCGGATGCACGTCGGGCAGACTTGGATATTGTCGTCTTCGAGCATCTTTCGAGTCTCGAAGACCATCTTCATTTCTTCCGAGGTGTAGCCTTCATGCTTCGGACCGCCGATTTGCGGAATGCAGTTGAAGGCGATCGGATAGGCAAATGTTTCGTACTTGTATTCTTCGCCGGCTAAAAGTGCTTTGGTTCCGCCGAGCAAGTCGCGCGTGCCGGCCAAGCCGGCGCCGCTGACGGCCTGATAGGTGCTGACCACGACGCGCTTGACGCGGCCGGCATCGTGTAACGGCTTCAACGCCTGAACCATTTGGGTCGTCGAGCAGTTGGGGCTGGAGATGATGCCCTTGTGATTGCGAACGGCGTGCGGGTTGACTTCTGGAATCACCAGGGGAACGTTCGGGTCCATCCGCCAATAGCCGCTTTCGTCGATAACGACGCAACCGCGTCGGACGGCATCGGGAATGAAGTCGCGTGCGATATCGTCGGGCGTGCTGGCGATGACCAGATCGACGTCGTCGAAGACGGGGCCTTTGAGTTCTTCCACCGTGATTTCTGTGCCGGCGAACGGAATTTTTCTACCGGCCGAACGGCCCGAAGCGATGAACTTCAGTTTTTTGAACGGGAACTTTCGGGCTTCGAGCAACTCACGAATAATCGTTCCGACAGCACCGGTAGCGCCTACAACCGCGACACAGTCAAACACGGATGGACTCCCTGGAAAAAAATGTTCAATGACCAATGTTTAATGACCAAAGAAGAAGGTTCAAGGTTCAGTATCAGCTTATTGGACACTCGACCTTGAGCTTTCAAACTTCTTATTATGATGTGTTTTTCAGGAATCTCAACGGTAAAATGACAGGATTAGGTCATAAAAAGGAGCTTGTGTAATAAAAAAAGCCCTCGTACCGGCCGAAACCGGCATCGAGGGCTTGGTTTTTACTTCTTTTGCGGGGCAAGGATCGGGCCATTGGCTCAAATCCTTGTTTGTTTCCGCTTGTGTTACTTGGCCGAAGCGACTTGCTGCGACGAAGCGTTGAACCCAAACGCGACGGCGGTGATATCACCGGCCGTGAGCGTGACGGTGCGGGATTCTTCCTGCACTTGGCCGTTACGGACGACCTGGGCAACGACGACGTACTTGTAGCTGAAGCCGGCTTTCAGGCCGTAGGAAACAAACTGCCGACGGCTGCCGTTGCTGCGGGTTTCCAGACCATTGACCGTCACCTTGGCGTCATGCGGTACCCAGACCGTAAGAACGCCGCTGGTTTCGGGCGTATTGCTGGTTGCCTTGGGCGGAGCCGGTTCGGCCGGGGCCGGAGCTGCCGGAGCATTGGGCTCGGCGGGCATCGGGGGCTCGGCGACAGGCTTCTTGGCAGGCGTAGGCGCCGGGGTGGGCGAGCCGTTAGCGGCAGGCGCCACGACGGAACCGTCACCACAGCAGGAGTCGTAGGTTACCGAGCAACAGTCCGCATAGCCGCCCCAATACCAACGGCAGGGGCCGAACAACAAACGGCGGACGGGGCCGGGACGCCAGCCGAGATACCAACTGGTGTCGCCACAGCAGGGGCTATAGGCGGCATAAGTGTAGCGGGGTGCGTAAAATGTGGAGTAGTAAGGCGTGCAGCAAGGAGCTGCATAGCCGTAACCCCACACTGCGGGACGATAGTAACCCCACTGGGCATCCGCCTGTGGCGCTGCCGAGGCAAAAGCCGCGACGACCACTGCAACGATCAGCAAGCTCTTCCAAGATTTCATGGATGTGTTTACTCCCTTCCTAAAAAACGAACTAAATACCCAGACCTCACAAATAAACATAGCAGCTAGAAACTGAAATTCAAGTAGCCTGGGGTGAGTTGCGCAATACCGTAAACTGCTAAAATCACACACTTTAGCAAGTTTTTTCCTTACCGTGGTGCCATTTTCCCCCCCGTCCCCCCTCGAAAATGGAGCGGTTCTCCCTCAGGCTCGACCGTCACAATTGACACAACCGTTATAAACAGAGTACAGAATAGGCCATGAAGACTTCCGAATGGACTCGACGATTGCCTTGGTCGCTGGTGGCGGCAGCCGTGATGCTGGTCGGCTTGGGGTTGATTTCGATTGCGCGGGTCGAGGAATTGGCCGGCGGCAGCGGTCGGTATTTGCATCAGCAGACGGCGTTTTCCGCAATTGCGTTTGCGATTATGTTTTTGCTGACCGTGCCCAGTTATCGAGTGTTGATCCGATGGAGTTACGCAATCTTTGTGTTGTCGCTTCTGCTGCTGGCGGCTGTGTATTTTCGACCGCCGGTGAATGAAGCCCGGCGATGGCTTCGGGTGGGGGCGTTTGGCATACAGCCTTCGGAGTTTGCGAAGGTGGCCTATGTGTTGGCGTTGGCGCGATATTTGATGTATCGCGACAACTTTCGCCGGCTTCGGGGGCTGTTTGGCCCGTTGGCGATCACGTTGATGCCGGTGCTTTTGATCCTGAAGGAGCCGGACCTTGGGACGTCGATGGTGTTTCTGCCCGTTTTTTTCGTCATGCTTTTCGCGGCGGGTGCGAAACGCAGCGATTTGGTCTGTATCGTTGCGGCGGGATTATTGACGTTACCGTTGCTTTGGACGCAGATGAGCGATTATCAAAGGTCGCGGGTTGTTTCGTTGTTCGACCAGCCGGCGGCGGGCAGTCAGCCTAGCAAGGAGGCCTATCAGCTTTACCAAGCGAAGCAGATGCGGGCGATGGGCGGCGTTTGGGGCAGCTTTGTGACGGGGCAACTGACCGACGATCCCACGGCGTACAGGCTGCCTGAGGCGCAAAGCGATTTCATTTTTTGCGTGGTGGGCGAGCGTTTTGGGTTGCCGGGCATGGCATTTTTGCTGGGGCTTTACGCCTGGATCGTTTGGCGAGGCTTGGCCATTGCGGCCGAGACGCGCGAGCCCTTTGGGCGTTTGCTGGCCATTGGAATTTCGGCGTTATTCGCGGTGGAAGTGTTGATCCATACGGGCGTGACGGTGGGGCTATTGCCGGTTACGGGGTTATCGTTGCCGATGGTGAGTCACGGAGGGTCGGGACTTTTGGCCCATGCGATGGCGTTGGGATTGTTGCTGAATGTTGGGATTCGACCGGGCTATGAGGTGGCGAACGAGCCGTTTCGATGGACGGAGGATTAGGGGCTAGAGGCTAGAGGCTAGAGGCTAGAGGCTAGAGGCTAGGGGTTAGGGGATAGGGGATAGAGGCTAGGTAGGGATTAGAAGGATGCCGGGAGCAGAACGAAAATTGCAGGTACAAGTTGCTGCCGACGGCACTCACCCCCGGCTGCTGTTCGGGTGTGAGGAGTTGAAGCCGCGATAATCCGTTCTTAAACGGGTAATACAGATTTCAGTTTAGAGTTGCGTTGGGAAGCCGCAATCGATTTGCCGAACGTCCTGGACGGTCGATGCGTCCAAGATGAGCTTTTGAATTGGAAACCGCGTATCACTTTTATTTCTGCACGGCTTTCATTTCGATGGAATCGAAGGAGATTTCGCCGATGGCGCCGAGGAGGCCGATGCGGATGATGGCCTCGCGGGCTTTGGGGGGAACGGGGATTCGCTTGGTTTCGGATTGCCAGTCAAACGTGCCGCGCCAAGGGCCAAGGCCGGCTTCGCCGACGCCGGCGCGGTTTTCATCGTAGAAACCGATCGTGATGCTGGGCAATTGCTGGGGACTTGAGCCGGGGCGAATGTCGCGGCCGCGGACTTGGGCGGAAAGATCGAGTTGGGATACTTTTCGGCCATCGACGGCAAAGCCTTGCAGAGCGTGGCTGTTGCGGCCGGGCAAAGCGTTGCTGAATGTGACATAGCGTTCGCCTTCGGGGGCGTTTTTGCTTTCGACGATTTTTAGTTGACGTTGATAATGCCAGCCGACGGGAATGGGCGGATCGCCGTCGACGACTTCGAAGCCGCCGTTTTCGAGGGTCGGCCGCTTGGGATTAGGCAGGATCTCGCGGCCGGCTTCGGCCCGACCGGTCATTGGGACGAACAAAGTGGGTTGCAAGGCCTCGGACACCATCTTGCCTTTTTCTTTTTTGAGCAGATAGAGCGTTTGCTGATAGCGTTCGCCGACGGGGATAACAATGCGTCCGCCTTCTTTGAGTTGTTCGACCAATGCGAGCGGCACTTTTTCGGGCGAGCAGGTGACGATGATTTTGTCGAAGGGTGCATGTTCGGGCCAGCCCTGGTAGCCGTCGCCCACCTTGGCATGGACGTTTTCGTACTTCAGCTTCTCTAGCACCTTTGCGGCTTTATGGCCCAGTGGGGCGACGATCTCGATGGTGTAGACTTCGGCGACCAGCGGCGACAGTACGGCTGCCTGGTAACCGCTGCCGGTGCCGATTTCCAGAACTTTGTCGGTCGGTTGCGGATCGATGGCCTCGGTCATGTAGGCGACGACGAATGGGGGCGAAATGGTTTGGCCCTCGCCGATCGGCAAGGCCATGTCGAGGTACGCATATTTGCGTTGTGCGGTGGGCACGAACTCGTGCCGGGGCGTTGACCGCATCGACTCGATCACCCGTTTGTTCTTCACGCCGGCGGCGACGATCTCTTCGTCGACCATTCTATTACGGGCGTCGGAGGACGAACGCGATTGAGCCAGTGCAACGGTCGTGCTAATCGCGGCTGCGATGATGCCAAAGAACAGTACGGCGGTGCGGCTATTTATGTATTTCATAGAGATATTATAGATGCAAAGCCTGCCGACCCCCAACTCGGTGGCCCTGTTTTCCGGCAAGTGGATCTGCAATAATTCATTTTAGGGATTATCTTTGCGGAAAATCACGGTTGTAGGAATTTTGCAGGGCCGAATGGCTCTGCATTCCGCATTTTTTGTAGAACGCTGTTGAGAAGAATAACATTGAATCAAGCCCTGAAAACACGCATCGTTGATTATGTGCTTCCTCGGGTTTTGACGCCGGCTCAATATACGGGCGGCGAATGGAACGCCACGGTCAAGGAATTTCAAGAGCACGACCCAAAAGTTCGCGGCAGGCTGTGTTTGGCTTTTCCGGACACCTACTCGATCGGCATGAGCCATCATGGCTTGCAGGTGCTTTACGATTTGATGAACCGCCGGGAGGATTGGGCCTGCGAGCGGGCGTTTGCGCCGTTGGCCGACATGGAGCAACTGTTGCGTGAGAATCAATTGCCGCTCTATGGGCTGGAATCGTTTACACCGCTTGCCGGGTTTGATGTGCTCGGTTTTACATTGCAGTACGACCTTTGCTACAGCAACGTGCTGACGATGTTGGATCTGGGCGGCATTCCGTTGGAGGCGGAACGTCGAACGCTGGAGCATCCGCTGGTGATTGCGGGCGGCCCTTGCGTGGTGAATCCGGAGCCGATGGCCCGATTTATCGATTTGTTTGTTATCGGCGACGGCGAAGAATCGCTGCCGACGGTTTGCGATTTGTGGATGGAGTTGAAGCAAGCGGGCTGTGATCGTGAGACGGCACTTGCCGGGATGGCGGCACGATTGCCTTATGTTTATGTGCCGCGATTCTACGAACCACAATCGGATGCACAGGGGCGACCGACGGCTGTGCGGCCGACTCGCGAGGATGTGCCACGGCAGGTTGAGCCGGCTGTGATAATGGACCTGAATTCCTTTTCGCCGCCTGCGAAGCCGGTGGTGCCTTTTGTGGAATGCGTGCATGATCGGATCACGATCGAGATCATGCGCGGGTGCCCTGGGAAGTGCCGGTTCTGCCAAAGCACGACGCTCAAGCGGCCGTTGCGTTTTCGTTCGATTGATTCGATAGTCGAAGCGGCTTTGCAACAGTATCGCGCGACCGGCTACAACGAAATATCGCTGATGTCGCTTTCGACGAGCGATTATCCGGAGTTTGACCAGTTGATGCGGCGGATGCAGGAGACGTTCCGGCCGTTGGGCGTGAGTGTATCGCTGCCGAGTTTGCGGATCAACGAGCAGTTGTTGTTGGTCGGTGATTTGATGAATACCGACCGGCATTCCGGATTGACGTTGGCGCCCGAGGTTGCGCGGGATGACATGCGTCGGCGGATCGGCAAGCCGATCACGAACGAAGACTTGCTGGCCGGCTGCCAGCGTGCGTTTGAGAACGGTTTTTCGCGGGTGAAATTGTATTTCATGTGCGGATTGCCCGGCGAAAGAGAGAGCGACTTGGAAGGGATTATCGAACTATCGGAAGCGATCTCGCGGCTCGGTCGGGAAGTGCGGGGCCGGCTGGCCGACGTGGTGGCCAATGTGTCGAATTTCGTGCCGAAGCCGCAGACACCGTTTCAATGGGAAGCGATGCAGCGGCGAGAATATTTCAGAAACGCTCACGAATTTTTGCATCGTCATAAACAGTTGCGAAGCGTGCAGGTGAAATGCCATGATATCGACGCCAGTTTGTTGGAAGGCGTGATGTGTCGCGGCGACCGCCGTTTGGGGCAAGCGATTGAACTGGCGTGGCGGCGCGGCGCGCGGTTCGACGGCTGGGCCGAGAAATTCCAGCCGCAGCTTTGGCAGCAAGCGATCACGGATGCGGGCGTGGATGTTGAAAAACTGTTGCACCTCCCCTGCCCTGCCCCATCGGCGTTACCGTGGGACCATATCGGCATCCGCCAAGGCCGGGCGTATTTGGAGCGGGAGCAATGCTGTGCAGCGGGAGAGTGGTTAGGAGATGGTGTATAGTGTATAGTAGAGGGAACAAAATGGGGTATCCAAGGAGAAAAAGCTGATGATCAGACTTGTTGAGGTTCAGCCTCTCCCCGGTTATCAACTCCATCTTCGATACATGGATGGTGTGGAGGGAAACGCAGACCTTTCGTCGCTTGTCGGCAAGGGGGTTTTCCGGTTATGGAGCGACCCCGAAGCATTTGGTCGCGTGTCGATCGGAAGCGGGGGAGAAGTCCGTTGGAACGACGAGGTCGATCTTTGCGCCGATGCTCTCTATATGGAAATCACCGGCAAGACTCCTGAAGAGGTGTTTCCCGGCATTGGGAAGGCGTCTGTCCATGCCTGAAATCAGCCGCTTTTATGGCATTGTTGTGAAGATGTTCCAAAATGACCATCAACCACCCCATTTCCACGTGGAATACGGCGGCGGGCAGATGCTTATCGCAATCGACACGTTAGCGATAATCGGCGGAAAAATTCCACCTCGCGCCACGGGTATGGTCATGGAATGGGCTTTGGAGCATCAAGCTGAGTTGCGCCACATCTGGGACCAAGCTCGTAATCAAGAAACGCTCGATAAGATCGATCCGCTTCCTTAGTCGATTGGAAGCGTTCTAAATACAAATCCAAAAATCAATAACCTTACTTTCGTGGTTTCATGTATCGTCTTCTTGCTATTGATATTGACGGAACGCTGGTAAACAGCCGTGATGAATTGACGGAAGCTACGAAGGCTGCGCTGATGCGGGCGGCGGAGGCGGGCATTCAGGTCGTATTGGCCACGGGGCGGCGTTTTAGTCATGCATTGCCGTTGGTCGAGCCGTTGGGGATCGACGTGCCTTTGGTGACGGCCAGCGGGGCGCTGGTCAAGGATCCGATCACGCATCGGACGTTGTATCAGGCGAAGTTCGATCCCCAGTTGTTGCACGAGGCGGTCGTGTTGATCGATCGGGCGGGATATGACCCGGTGCTTTGTGCCGACACGTATGAAGAAGGGTTTGATTACTACTTTCCCTCGGATGCGCCGCGAACGCCGGAATTGGCTTATTATATGGCGAGGAATGCCGAGCGAGGGCGTTTTTGGCCGAAGATGACCGAAAGTTTGCCGCCGGATATTTTCGCGGGGTTCGTTGTGGGCAATTTAGAGCAGATGACGCAGTTGGAAACGCTTTTGCATCAAGCGTTGGCTGGCCGGTTACATACCCATGTGCTTCATCCGCCGAAGTATTTTGGTTTTTTTGCGGAGGTTGCGCCGGCGGGCGTGACGAAATGGTCGGCGATCCAGCAGTTGGCGAAGGATTGGGGGATTGCGGATGCCGAGATTTGTGCCGTGGGGGATGATGTGAATGATATCCCCATGATCCGAGCGGCGGGGCTGGGCATTGCGATGGGCAATGCATTGCCAGCCGTTAAGGAGGCGGCCGATCGGATCGCTCCGACGCACGACGAGGACGGGGTTGCCGAGATCGTTGGGTGGTTGTTGGAAGAAAGGGATTAGAGATTAGGGATTAGAGGGTAGGGATTAGGGATTAGAAAAAAAGACCGGGAGCGGTTCGCTCCCGGCGATGAAGACGTATCGGATAACTTTTTTGTAGGCGGTCGCGGCTATTTCACGGTGGAGCCGACTTCGCACTCGCGGTCGGGGCGGAGGAGGACGACGCCGTTGGCGTCACTGGCGGCCAACAACATGCCGTGCGACTCTTCGCCGCGGAGCACGGCTTCCTGGAGATTGTTGACCACCACGATTTGGCGGCCGACGAGTTGTTCGGGCGCGTAGTGGCCGCGGATGCCGGCCACGATCTGTTTTTCTTCTTCGCCGACCTTGATTTGCAGCAGCATCAGTTTGTTGGCGTTGGGGTGTTCCCGGGCCGCCAAGACGGTGGCGATTCGGAGGTCGATTTTTGCGAAATCGTCGTAAGTAATTTCTGGTTTCATGTTTTTGTGTCTCGATGGATAATGATTTGTTATTCAACGTTTATGCCAATTTTCCAGCCTCCAGACGACCAACCTTTCAGGTCGGTGCCCGGGCTTCAGTTTATTGGCAAGGTAGGATGCGTTAGGAAACGGTAAGGGGTTGGTGAAAGTTTGATTTCCGGCATGGTACGCCTGCGGAGAACCCTTGTCAAAGGGGGGCTGCCCTGTTGATGGATTCTGCCTATTGGGGTAAGGTAAGTAGATTGAGAAATAGCCTAGTACATCGTTGTAGTGGATTTTGGCAGTGATTCGTTTGGCGACCGGACGGTATGTTGGCCTCGTATAGCCATTCAGGCCGACGTGCCGTCGGCCGCTAAACTGATAAATTTGACTGCAATTGGGTACTTGTGAAAAAAGCTTGAGTACTTTGAGAATAATCCAGGAGCCTATCGAGCCGTGAGCAATTCTGACAACCCCTGCCCTGCCCTGCCCTCCTCTTCCGCCGGATTGCCGGAGATTACGCTGACGGAATTCCAACAGTTGATTCGCCGGATGTATATCGAGAAGGATGTTGCCCGGGGTATCGACGGCACATTCATGTGGCTGATGGAGGAGATTGGCGAGTTGGCCAGTGCATTGCGCAGCGGCACTCACGAAGAGCGGACGTTGGAGTTTGCGGATGTTTTGGCGTGGCTGGCGACGATTGCGAATGTGGCGGGCGTGGATTTGAACGAAGCCGTGGCGCGGAAGTACGGGGCGGGGTGTCCCGGCTGCAGCCGTTTCGTTTGTACATGTCCCGACGCGGAAAAACCGTAATGATGATTGCTAATTGCAAATCGCTGCGATTTCTATTCCTTCCGATGCTGCTTTTGCTGGGGCTGGGGATGCCTCGGGTTATTGCCGCCGAGGAGATCGAGCCACCGATGATTACGGGGGTTCGCGTGGGAGTGGCCGACTGTTACAAGGTCGGCTTATGGACCCAGGTAGAGATCGTTGTGCAAGGCGGCAGTGAATCGCTGTCGGGCGAGTTGTCGGTGGTGGTGCCTGATGGAGATGGAATTCCTAGCCGGGTGTCTACGTCGTCGGAGCATCCGTGCGTTGTGACGCCCCATCAAGAGACGGTAGTGCGGTTGATTTGCCGGCTTGGGCGAGTTAGTTGCGATATGATCGCCCAACTGCGTGTTGCAGACACAGTTGTGGCTCAACGCACGTTTTCGACGGCGGCGCAGGCAGATGGCGAGCATTTTTTGCCGGGCCTTGAGTTTCGCGAATTGATCGTCACCGTGGGGGCGGTATCGTTGGGCACGGAAGAACTGGGAAAGTTGCGGGGACTTGATCCGCAGCATCGGCCCATGACGGCCAAAGTTACGAGCATCGAGCAATTGCCGACGGATTGGCGAGGCTATGAGGGCATTGATGCCGTGATTTTTGCGGGCCGCTCGGAAGTCTATCAAAAAATGTCGGCCGATTGTGCTCAGATGCGTGCGTTGGAAGAGTGGATTCGGATGGGCGGCCGGTTGGTGCTATGTGCGGGAGCGCAGGCGGAAAAGATTTTGGCCAAGGATTCTTTGGCGAGGAAGTTTGCGCCGGGGCGATTGGAAAAAATGGTCGGCCTGCGTCAGACGGGGGCGTTGGAAAATTATTGCGGCAGCCGATCGGGGGTGATGCAGAATAGTATGGGAGCCATGCGTGTTCCTCGTTTGGTCGATGTGCAAGGCACGGTTGAAGCTCGGGAAGCGGATTTGCCATTAGTTGTGCGGACGGTGCGTGGTTTTGGACAGATCATTTTTCTAGCGGCCGATCTTGATGAGCCGCCGCTGAAAGCGTGGCACGATCGGCCGATGTTGATGGCCAAGCTGCTTGATATGCCCACAAGCAGCGCGGACGAATCGGACGAGAGCAAGGCCATGATGCATTTCGGCTTTGGCGATATTTCGGGGCAGTTGCGGAGTGCGCTCGATAGTTTTTCCGAGGTGCGGATTGCTCCGTTTTGGTTGGTGGCCGGGCTGATCGTGGTTTATCTTCTGCTGATTGGGCCGGGCGACTACTTTTTCCTCCGCAAATTGGTCGGCCGCATGGGGTGGACGTGGTTCACTTTTCCGCTAATCGTTTTGCTCGTATGCACGGGGGCCTATCTGTTGGCCTATCGGCTGAAAGGCGATCGGTTGCGGGTGAATCAAGTGGATTTGGTCGATGTCGATGCCGTTTCGGGCCTTGTGCGGGGTACGGCGTGGCTCGATATTTTCAGCCCTCGGATGGAGACGTTCAATCTCTCGATTCAACCGCAGCAGGCGGGCAGCGAGGCAGCAAGCGAAGCCAGGGCATGGTTGACTTGGCTGGGGTTGCCCGGCGGTGCGTTGGGCGGAATGAATCCACGCACCGGCGATGCAACG
>CAYWGR010000174.1:0-12120 GCA_964458015.1 uncultured Planctomycetaceae bacterium | reverse complement strand
CCACCCGAAAGAATGTCCTACCCAAGGCAAAACTTTTCCCCCTGGCCCGCTAGACGCTGGCCGCCGCTTAGAGGTAAAATGCCCTCTACTACGAAGAACACTTATTCGTCCTCAATCTGGGAAAGATGAACATATTTTTGGCGCCTAGTTCCTACTTGGCGATAACCCTGGTGCTGATACTGACCGGATCGGGTCTGCCTCTCCCGGAGGAGGTCCCCATCATCACCGCTGCGATTCTGTCGGCCAATGGAACCCTGGATCCCCTAGTTGCCTTCCTTTGTTGTCTTTTCGGCGCTTTGGTGGGCGATTGCGTCATGTATTGGATCGGCTATCACTTCGGACGAGGCGTGTTGCGGGATCATCGGTGGTGGGCGCGGTTTATTACCCCCGAACGCGAAGATCAAATCGAGGAAAAATTCCGCCGGCATGGTTTGAAGGTGTTTTTTCTCGCGCGTTTTCTCGTGGGTTTGCGCTCTCCCGTGTACCTGACCGCCGGTATCTTGCGAGTTTCGTTCCGGCGGTTCGTCGTGATCGACTTGATCTGCGCCACGGCCGTCGTCGGCACGTTTTTTTGGTTGACCTACTTTTTCGGCAACCATATCGCAGGTTGGGTTCGTGATGCCGAGGTCTTGTTGACCATCTGCACCGTGACCGCGCTCGGTGGCATTGCAATTTATCTCTGGCGCCGGCATGTTAAAAAACGTGCCGCGATGGAACAGCATATTTCGACGCAACCTATTCCGCCGGCCTGTCCCAAAATGCCGTCCGCCGGCTTTGATGTTGAATCCGTGACCAAGAAAGAGGAAGAACCCGTATGAATTGCTGTAGGCCGTTTGTACGAGTGTTGGGAATCGCGGCAATGCTCCTTGGAGCCGCCGTCTGCGTTCCCGCCAATGGCCAACAACGCATCCGAGCATTCGCGCCCCAAGGTGGATTGCTGACGCAAATCATCCAGAACAATTGGTTTCGCTATCGCATCGTCAACGGACGCATTATGGTGGATGGCTCCCGCTTGAGCAACATCCAGCAGTCGCATAACAGCAAAGACCTCAAGGAATCGTTTAGCCTCAGCAATGAAAACGGCCAGCCGTTGCTCAAATATGAACGCACCAACCTGGAAGAACACCTCGTCATCGAGGCCGCGGCCGCGAACGATCGTTTATTGATTCGCCGCGAGCCGGTGGGAAAATCAACAGCCAAGGCCGTGGAATTCAGCCAAGTGGCCAACGAAAAAACCTCGCTGGCCATTGGCGCAGGCGACACTCGGCAAGTATTTCGCGGGCAAGGCATCTGGCATCTTCTCATGGCTTCGCCCAAGGAATGCCGTGAATTTCTGCCGCCGCTGTTGGAAATCTTGCGACCCGATTGGAAACTGGCCGATATGGCCGTCGACATTGAATCGCGATTGCTCCGCGATGCCGACGTAACGCGAGTCTCCAGCCGGGCGCGTTGGGCGGAACTCGTCTCGCAACTGGCCGACGACAGCTACGCAAAGCGCGAAGCCGCCGACCGTGCCTTGCGCGCCGGCGATGCCGGCGTCATTGATTACTTGCAAAGGCTCGATTACAAGCGGTTGGATGCCGAGCAGCAATTCCGTATTTCTCGCATCATCGAGGCCTTGGGACAAGCCAACGACGATACGGTCGATCAAGTGGCGTTCAACTTGGCCGGCGATCCGGCGGTTTGGCTGTTGCTGCTTGACCGACCAGAGCCTGCGATCCGTCAAACGGCCGCTCGACAACTAACCGCTTTATTAGGCGAACCGATCGCGGTCGATCCTGCCGCTCCGCCCGACACCCAGAAGGACAAGCGGGAACTATTGCGAGCGAAGATCGAAAACCGCCCCTAGCACATTTTCCACGAAGTGCCCGACCAGCCGCTTGCGGTTTCGCAATGCCTAGTTTTTTTACGACGCAGTGAAAACCTGACCTTGTACGCGGAATACGCCCCTCAGCCCCTACGCCCCCTTGGCCGTGGCCTGGATTTGTTCCAGCGAGCGGCCAAGCTTCTTACGCGAGGTGCGTTCGTGCGACGTGGATTCGGCCGTTATCGTCGGCTGACCGCTTCGCAATGCCTGCAAAAGCCGCTGACCGATGTCGTCGCCCTCCGGCGGCGTGCCGATGTCGTTCACCGCATCGGAAACACCCAGTAACACTGCATGACGAACACCATCGCGAATCCAAGAAAAGAAATTCATAAACGTCGTCTCCTACCCAAAGTGTGCATGTTCACATGCTTGGCACATCAAGGGTCGCACATTACCGCGACGCGACGGCTGTGTAAAGAGCGTTTTGAGGCAACCAAACGCAGAGTGTTCCGAAGTTTGGCCTTCGGAACAGGGCGGGTTAGAAACAAGCTAAAGAACGTTTAGTGGCCCATGAGCCAGCGGGCACAAAGCCCCATAAAGCAGCCGGCCAACAATAGCACGACAGTCGCGACAATTTTCGCTAAAATCTGAGGGCCAGGTTCTTCCGGTTCTCTTTCTTCCATTCGATTTCCACCTTACGCTATATTAAACGACTTCTTGAGCAAAACATAGGATGCAAGCGAGGTATCCCTCACTTGTGTTATTATACTATCCCTACAGCAGCAAGCAATCCGTGAAACATAACCCCTCTTTAGCATCGACGCCCAGCCGCTACGTGGTCGGAATCGACCTAGGTACGACCAATTCCGCGGTCACCTATGTCGATACGAGCAAAAGCCCTTGGCACATTCAGACCTTTTCCGTCCCGCAACTCGTCGCACCCGGCCAGGTCGAAGCCCGCGAAACGCTGCCCTCGTTCCACTACCAGCCGGCCTCGGGCGAGTTCGCCGCCAAGGCGCTGCGCTGTCCTTGGCATACCGAAGATCCGTCCGCAACCGTGGGGTTTTTCGCCCGAGATCATGGCGCCATGACCCCGGGCCGTCTGATCAATTCGGCCAAGTCCTGGCTCTGTCACACAGGCGTCGATCGCACGGCGGCGTTGTTGCCCTGGCATGGAGCCGCCGATGTCGAACGTCTTTCGCCGGTCGAGGTCAGTGCCCGATATCTGCGGCATATCAGCGATGCTTGGAACGCGCGATTCCCACGCGATCCGCTTTGCCAACAGGATATCGTTTTGACATTGCCCGCATCGTTCGACGAAGTGGCCCGCGAGCTAACCGTGCGTGCGGCCGCACAGGCCGGCTTGCCTCGCATCGTTTTAATCGAAGAACCGCAGGCCGCTTTCTATGCGTGGATCAATGCTCATGCCGACGATTGGGATCAACTGGTTTCGCCCGGCCAGAAAATTTTGGTCTGCGATATCGGTGGCGGCACCTCCGATTTCACGTTGATTCGCGTTCGTCGCGGCGAAGGCGGCAAGGTCCAATTCCATCGCGTCGCCGTCGGCGATCATTTGATCCTTGGTGGCGATAACCTCGACCTGACCTTGGCGAAATATATCGAGACGAAGCTTGGCAAGCTAGAGCCGCGACAATGGGCTGTGCTGGTGCGGACTTGCCAGGTTGTGAAGGAAACTCTGCTTCGCCCCGATGCGCCGGAAAAGCTTACCGTGAATTTGCCCGGCTCTGGAACTCGTCTCATCGGCGGCGGGCTGCATCTCGAAGTGACGCGCGACGAGGTGTGCAAACTGCTGGTCGAAGGTTTCCTCCCGCGCGTTGGCCTCGAAGAGAAACCGGCCAACCGGCGATCGGGCTTTCAAGAGTTTGGCTTGCCATTCGCCCCCGATGCGGCAATCACTCGCTATTTGGCGGCGTTTTTGACCGCCCATCGGCATGTGGCGATGGACGAAAGCGAAATGCCGACCGATTATGACCCCGCGCGGCCCGACATCGTCCTGCTGAACGGCGGCGTCTTCGAATCGTCGCAGCTTCGCCGCCGGCTGTTGGAGGTCTTGGAAAGCTGGTTCGCAACCGAACAAAAAACATGGCAACCGATCGTCTTAGACAACGATCGGCTTGATCTGGCCGTTGCTCGCGGAGCCGCATACTACGGCATGGTCCGCCGAGGCCAAGGCGTACGCATTGCCGCCGGTTTGGCCCGAACCTATTACATCGGCGTCGAAAACACGAAATCAGCCGTCAGCGCTCAGCCATCGGAACAAGTGGCTAGTACCCAGTGCCCAGTGGCCAGTGGCCAGTGGCCAGTGGCCAGTGAAACACATCTCCCCTCGCCCGCAAGCGGGAGAGGGGTCGGGGGTGAGGGCGGCCGGCCATCAGCACAAGTGCCCAGTACCCAGTGCCCAGTGGCTAGTGAAACACATCTCCCCTCGCCCGCAAGCGGGAGAGGGGTCGGGGGTGAGGGCGGTCAGCCATCAGCACAAGTGCCCAGTACCCAGTGCCCAGTGGCTAGTGAAGAGGGTTCAGGGTTAAGAGTTCAGGATACCGAGGCGACAAATCATAAATCAGAAATCATAAATCATAAATCTCTAGCCCCTAGCCCCCAGCCCCTAGTCTCTAATCCCAGTCCCTCCCTCGCCGTTTGCCTCTTACCGGCAGGCATCGAGCCGGGCCACGACGCCGTTTTGCCGCAACAGTTCGATCTCCTGGTTTCCGAACCTGTCGAGTTTCCACTCTTCGTTTCCAGCACGCGATTGACCGATAAACCCGGTGAAATGGTGACGGTCGATAGCGAGCGGATGACGCCCTTGCCGCCGATTCGCACGGTGTTGCGGTCGCGCAAAAAAGATCCGGCCGAAGTGGTTTCCGTGAATCTTCACGCACGGCTCACCGAAATCGGCACCCTGGATCTTTGGCTCAGCGAGGTCGGCGGCCGGCGAAGTTGGCGGCTCCAATTCGACGTCCGATCGACCACGCAGACCGACATCGAAGCCCATCAGTCCCAAGCCGAAGGCGAGGGATTCATCGACGAAGCTGTCTGGCGGGAATGTCGAACGTTGATCGAAAATGCCTTCGGTCCCGAGGGAAATGACAAGCCCGACGGTTTGGCGAAACGCTTGGCAACGGCCGTCGGAATGAGTCGAAACCTCTGGCCGACGTCGCTTTGCCGGCGCATGTGGGAGGCTTTAATTGAGCTGGAGCCCGGCCGACGACGCAGCCCCGTGCATGAATCGCGTTGGTTGAATTTGCTGGGATTTGCATTGCGGCCAGGTTATGGTTTGGCCGTCGATGATTGGCGCGTTGCGCAAACGTGGACGCTGCTACAAGGCAAGTTCGCCCATGCCGCCGCCAATGTCCGCGTCGAAGGCTGGATCCTCTGGCGACGCATCGGCGGCGGTCTGGCGGCAGGCCAGCAACAGGCGGTGGCCGACCCGCTGCTCGGCCCGATCCGCAGCCTGCATCATCAATTAATGACAGGGCGAGGACGCAGCGATTTCAGTTTTGCAATTGCCGAAACCCCGGAAATGTGGCGGCTCTTAGGCTCCTTGGAGCTTCTTTCTTCAGCCACCAAAGCCCAACTTGGCTCGATGCTGTTGGATATGCTGCCGAAACGGAAGATGGAGCCTGTGCGGCCTGCCATGATCTGGGCCATCGGTCGCCTCGGAGCAAGATCGCCTCTCTATGGGCCGCTGAACGCCGTTGTTCCCGCCGAAACGGTTTCGCAATGGCTCGCCAAATTGTTGTCGCTCCGATTAGAGAGCGCCGAAACTCAACTGACGGTAATGCAGTTGGCGCGGCGAACCGAAGACCGATACCGTGATCTGCCCGAGAAAACGCGCCGCGAAGCGGCCGATTGGCTCGAAACGCTCCATGCGCCCCGGCATTTCATCGAACTTATACGCAATGGCGGAACGCTCGACACCGACGAGCAAGGGCTTGTCTTCGGCGAGTCATTGCCCAAAGGCTTGCGGATCGCGTAGAAAAAGCCGCAATTGCCTTACGCTCCTTCGCTTCTACAATTGCCTATCCGAAAAAACGCAACTGTAGAAGGAGGATCTGTCCATGAGCTGCATTCTGCATCTGGATGCCAGTGCGCGGGGCGAACGGTCGATTTCACGGCAGCTTTCCAAAGAGTTCATCGACGGCTGGAAAGCCTCGCATCCGAGCGATACGGTGGTTTATCGAGATGTGGGCCGCAATCCGCCGCCCCATGTTTCCGAAGCGTGGATCGTGGGGGCCTACACTCCCCCGGAATCGCACGCACCCGATGCCCAAGCGGCCATGCAAGTGTCCAACGCATTGATCGATGAATTTATTGCAGCCGACCGCTACGTGTTGGGGGTGCCGATGTACAATTTTTCCGTGCCCTCCGCGTTCAAAGCATATGTAGATCAAATAATTCGCATAGGCCGCACGTTTTCGACAGACTGGAAAGGACTGCTGTCAGGCCGGAAAATGGTCATTCTTGCCGCCAGCGGAGGCCAATATGCCCCATACACGCCTACCCAGGTATTTGACCATCAAGAGCCCTGGCTTCGCACGATCTTCGGGTTCGTCGGGATAACCGACATCCAGTTCATCCGTGCCGAGGGCGTCAACGCGGGCGATGCCGTGCGGCTTGCAAGTTTAGAACAAGCAAGGCAAAAAATTGCGGATTTAATCAGATCTTGGTAAAATACTTATACCTCCAAGTATTGCACACAAAGGAGTAAACTGTTATAACCCATAGTGTCTACTACCTATTATTAACAAGTTTGTTGTGGTATTTGCCGATAACAGTGTGGGAGATACCATAGGACGTTTGTGCTTCCGTCACGATGGTTCGTATGTCCCCTCGTTATACCACCAGGACTTGCCAGCCGGGGTTGTTTCATGAAGATCGGTGTCATCAGCGATACGCACGGTGAAGTCGAATTTGCGCAAAGGGCGGTCCGCATCCTTCATGGTCAGCATGTCGATATGGCCATTCATTGCGGCGACATCGGCGCGGCGGTCGTTCCGTTGTTGCAAGGTCTCAAAACGCATTTCGTCTTTGGTAATATCGACGATCCCGACCGTATCCGCCAAGCCATCACCGATCCACAACACCAATTGCATGACGAGCTAGGCACCCTCGAGCTCGAAGGCCGTCGGGTGGCGTTTCTTCATGGAGATGATGTGCGCCTGCTGCGCCACATGATTCAATCGGGCGAGTGGGATTTGATCTGCCATGGGCATACCCACTCCTTTTACAGGGAATTCGAGGGCAAGACCCTCGTCCTGAATCCCGGAGCGCTCTCGCGCACCAGCCGGCCATCGCTGGCCGTCGTGGACCTTGCCACCCTGGAAGTGACGGAGATCCCCGTCCCTTTTTTCACCCCGCCATCCGAGTAATGCGGATCGTCGAGTCCAGCACCGCCTGCCGTTCGGGGCGATAGCGATATTGCATCAGATAGGCGTCCTCCGGCGTATCGGCGTAATAGTCGTGCAACACCGAAACCGCCCGGAATCCGTTCTCACGGAAAAACAATTGGGCGTCCAGATTCGTTTCACGCACTTCCAGCACGATTCTGCATCGCCGTTGCAACGAAAGCTTCGCGCTCAGCTTCGCAAGCATCTGACTGCCCACGCCGCGACGACGATACTCACCAGCCACGGCAAAATTCAAAACGTGGATCCGAGCTTTGTGCAACTCGTAGATCATGAAACCGACGACGCGATCATCTACCTCGGCCACCATGCCGATGCAGTTGCGCTGCCGAAGGCAACGGATAAAATCGTCTTCCAACCACGGAAATTCAAAGCTTTCCGATTCGATGCCCAATACCTCGGGCATGTCCCGACGAATCATCCAACGGATATGAACCCGCACTTCCTGTCTTTGCTCGGCTTGCATGGGGGCCTCCTTCCTTGTCGGCCTTCGGAGAGAAACAATCGGCGGTCCGCTCTTGCATCGCACGCCTAAATGCTCGTCTCTCCATCCTTTGCAGTCGTATAATCCGGCTTCCAATTCAAAGCCGCGCACCCGTCCTGTTTTCCCTAAGGATCAACCGGCGACAATGCGTAACTTCAAACGAAAATGGGTATAAAACTGCCCGCTTTCGGTCGGGCAAACGGCCATCCTTGCCGCACCTACGACCGATCATTAACGGGGTCCATACACTAACATAACGGTCTAAAATCGCCAATACGGAAATTCCATGCCCCCACCAAAACAGCAAAAGATTACGGCGCTTTCCCCGCAGACCGTAAAATGCCCAATAGAACACAACAGAATAGCCGAGAGCCAACAGTTCTCGGAATATACGTAGATTGCACGGCAGTTTAGAATAGCCGGGAGCTAACAGCTCCCGGGATGTGCGTAGATTGCACCACAGTTTAGCCCGCAAAATACACAATAGAGCACAGTAGAATAGCCGGGAGCTAACAGCTCCCGGAGTGTGCTCAGCTTTTACCCCAGTTTAGCGGTCACCGGTACGTCCAACCCTCGTTTAGATTATTGCGATTGATCCTCAAATCGCAAAATGCCCAGCAGAATAGCCGGGAGCTAACAGCTCCCGGGATGTGTCCAGATTGCACCACAGTTAAGCGGTCACCAGCATGTCGAACCCTCGTTTAGCGGCCGACGGAACGTCGGCCCTCCTGCCAATCCGCGACGCCCCCAATAAGCGGGATGCGTGGGTCGAAAACAACCGTTGATTGGTTTGCTTGCCCCGTAAAGAGTTTCTACGACCTAGCCCCATCCCGAATTACAAAATGCGGGCTAATCGTCCATGACTTCTTTTTCGCGAGCCTTGGCCAATTCCGTGGCCTGGGTTTCGTAGGTTTTGGTCAGCTCTTGGATCTCTTCCTTCACTTGGTCGCGATCGTCTTCGGAAAAGTCTTTGTCTTTCTCGCCTTGATCGGCCGACTTGTTCCCGTCGCGCCGAATGTTGCGGACCGCCACTTTCGATTCCTCGGCCAACTCCTTGATGCGATTGACCATCTTGCGCCGTACTTCGGTCGACAAGGGCGGAACGTTCAGCCGTACCAAGCGGCCGTCGCTCTGCGGATTGAATCCCAAATCGCTCGTCTGAATGGCCTTTTCGATGTCCTTGATCGTGCCGGGATCGTAAGGACGAATGACGATTTGATTGGGTTCCGGAGCGCCGACCGAAGCAATCTGCTTGATCGGAACTTCCGATCCGTAGACGTTCACCCGCAAGGAGTCCACCAAGCCCGGATTGGCCCGACCGGTGCGAATGCCGGCCAGATCGCTCTTAAGCTTGCGAATCGCCTTTTCCATCCGCTCTTCAACGTCGAGAAGAATTTCGTCAGTAGTCATAACAACAGGGGCTAGAGGTCAGGGACTAGGGGCTAGAGAGGTGGAACTAATACACTCTAGTCCCTAGTCCCTAGCCTCTAGCCCCTCAATTGTTATTCGTGAATCAACGTGCCGACTCGCTGGCCGAGCACCGCGTCCTCGATGTTGCCGTCCTTGCGGAAATTGAACACCAAGATGGGCATGTTGTATTCCGCGCATTTGGTGATCGCTTCATGGTCCATCACCCGAAGATTCTGCCGCCGCACGTCATCATAGCTCAACTCGCTATAAAGTACGGCGTGAGGATTTTTCTCCGGGTCGTCGCTGAAAACGCCGTCCACGCGGGTGGCCTTCAGCAAAATTTCGGCTTCCAGTTCCAACGCGCGTTGAGCGGCGGCCGTGTCCGTGGTCACAAAGGGGCTGCCCGTGCCGCCGGCGATAATCACAATCCGCCCTTTTTCCAGGTGGCGTCTCGCTCGGCGACGAATGTACGGCTCCGCGACGCCGTCGGTGCGGATGGCCGTCATCAGCCGGGTGTCACAACCCAACGATTCCAAAGCGTCCTGCAACGCCAACCCGTTGATCATCGTGGCCAACATGCCCATGTAATGGGCGGTCGCCTCGTGAATGCACGAGTTGCTCGACTTGAACTGGGCGCCGCGCAAAATGTTGCCGCCGCCGATCACGATGGCGATTTGCACCCCATGCTGCGCGGCATTATAAGTCTGCCGCGCAATATGCAAAACGGCGTCCATCGCGATGCCGCGCTCGCCAGGATGCACGAAACCCTCGCCCGACACCTTGAACACCACGCGGCGATACTTGGGCGTCACCGACGATTGCTCAGCCATGCTATAAAACCTCAATGTTTCCCGCCTCGTTCCGAAGCTCCAGCTCTCTCGCCTCGATCCGAAGCTACAGCTCTCTCGCCGCGATCTCACCTCGTTCCGAAGCTCCGGCTTCGGAACGCACAAAACGCCTGCTTATTCCTCTCATCCATGCATTCCGAAGCTCCTGCTTCGGAACGACGATGTGCGAGGGGAAAAAACTACTCCTTCGGCAATTCCCACCGAACGAAGCGAACCATCTTCATGCCGGCTTCCTTCGCCGCTTGGCCGACCGTCTTCTTGTCGTCCTTCACGAACGGTTGCTCGGCCAGACAGCACTCGGCATAGAAGTTCCGCAGCCGTCCTTCGACCATCTTCGCGATAATGTTCTCCGGCTTGCCTTCCTGACGCGCGGCGGCCGAAAGAATCTCACGCTCCTTCTCCACCACGGCCGGATCAAGCTCTTCTTTGTAAAGCACCGCGGGACGCATGGCGGCCACATGCATGCAGATATCCTTGGCCAGCTCGGCATTCCCGCCTTCGTATTCCAGAAGCACGCCGGTCGCGCCGTTGTGATGCGCATAACCGCCCACTTGCCCGTCGATCCGTATGATCTGCTCGAGCTTGAACACTTCGCGAATACGGTTGTTCAGGTCGTCGAACTGCTGCTTCAACGTCGGCGCCGTCTTGCTGGGCGAAGGCTGAGCCAACAAATCTTCCGGCGATGCAGCGCCGGGGCCCGTGGCCAATTGCTGGGCAATGTCGTTGGCCAACTGCACGAATTGATCGTTCACCGCCACCGGAGCGCTTTCGCATCGCAGGTCGATCATCGTGCCGACCTTGCCGTCCGGGCCCAAGAAGATGGTGATTCGGCCAGCCGATGTGGTGCGGCCGGCTCGCTTTTCCATCGTCTTCGCGCCGGCCTTGCGCAATAGCTCGACGGCCTTGTCCAAGTCGCCGCCGGCCTCTTGAAGCGCCTTTTTACAGTCCATCATGGGCAATCCCGTTCGATCACGAAGCGTTTTCACGGCCGCCGCACTGATTTCCGCCATCTGGGTATCCTCCGGTTATATTCGTATGTAGTGTCAATATCGAAATAACGCCGCCGCGCGAACGCGGCGGCTGTTTGTTAATCTATTCTGTTCTAGGTAACCAATGACCCGAAGCCGACCATCGGAAGGCTGAAAATAGACAAAAAACGTCACCTAACAGTTCATTAGCAACCTGACATCAATAGCACGAAAACGAGCGATCGGCGACTATACCGAAGCCATGACGCCTTCCGCCTGCTCTTGCTTCATCGCGCCCGCGGCCATCTTGCCGCCCAAAATCGCGTCGCAAAGCAACGTCACGATCAGCTCGATCGAGCGAATGCTGTCGTCATTGCCGGGAATCGGCAGATCGACCATGTCGGGATCGCAATCCGTGTCGATCAACGCCACCACCGGAATGCCCAGCTTC
This sequence comes from uncultured Planctomycetaceae bacterium, assembly GCA_964458015.1. Classification (GTDB taxonomy): domain Bacteria; phylum Planctomycetota; class Planctomycetia; order Pirellulales; family Thermoguttaceae; genus CAYWGR01. Next base: position 726 of record CAYWGR010000174.1, on the reverse strand, counting down.
CGGGCTTCGCCGATCGCGTTCTTTTCTTTCCGCGGATCGACGACCACCAAGCACTCCGGCAAACGGTTCATCGAACGGATGCCGTTCAGGTTGCGATACATCTTCCGATACTCGCGGGTCAACGACGATTGCATCTTCTTCGAGTAGGAGCCCAATTCGTCGGTGCTGCGAATGCGTTCCAACTCTTCAAGCCGACCAAGCCGGCTGCGAATCGTTCGGAAGTTGGTCAACGTGCCGCCTAGCCAGCGGTCGCTCACATAGGGCATCCCGCATCGGGCGCCTTGTTGTTCGATAACGTCGCAAGCTTGTCGCTTCGTGCCGACCAACAGCACCAAGCTGCCTTGCGAGGAGACTTTCTGCAGATACTTCCGCGCACGCAACAGACCGCGGATCGTTTCGCGGACGTCGATGATGTGAATCAAATTGCGGCGTGCATAAATATACGGCCGCATCTTCGGGTTCCAGCGGCTCGCGCGATGGCCAAAATGAACGCCCGCCTCGATCAAATCCTTCACTAAGACAGTAGCCAAACCAAGCTCCTTCGTAAAAGGCACACCGGCTCTTGTTTCCTCGCGGAAAACGTCCGGCGTTAGGTCGAATATTCGGTCAGTTGCCTAATCTCACTACCCTGGACCGTTCAAGATAGCGAATCTAATAAGCTACCAAACCCCACGGCAAACGTCAATGTATCAATGTGCCACAAAGAATGCCTCAGGAGGGGGGGGG
>CAYWGR010000173.1:0-12148 GCA_964458015.1 uncultured Planctomycetaceae bacterium | reverse complement strand
AAATAGTTCGCCATTATTAACAGGTTTTTAGCAGTCCAGGCCGGGGGTGAGGGCGGTATGAATCGCCTTGAAATTTGAATATCTCCCACACAGCAACCGTCACCCATAAAATCTCTTTACGGGAGAGGCAACTGTAATCTGTCGATACGTTTCTACAACGTCTGCACGCGCACAATCGCAAAATACGCCACCAACACCACAGCCATCACGTACATCAACCATTTCACATCGCGGCCCTGCCCCGCCAACAATTTCACCGGTGGATACGCGATAAAACCAAGTGCCAGGCCATCAGCAATCGAAAACGTCATCGGAATGCCCGCAATCACCAAAAACGTCGGCAAGCTCTCCGCATAATTATCCCAGTCGATCTTCACCACGTTTCGCATCATCATCGAACCGACGATCACCAGCGCCGGAGCCGTGATGGGCCGATAACTGCCGATCATGTCGATGATGGGGCTGAAAAACAATGCCGCCAAAAACAGCACGGCCGCACAAATCGCCGTCAAACCGGTCCGCCCGCCTTGTTCCACACCGGCGGCGCTCTCGATGAAACTGGTCACGGTGCTGGTCCCCAACGCCGCACCGCTCACCGTACCGATCGCGTCCGACATCAACGCCTGCCGGGCGCGTGGCAACCGATTATCTCGTACCAATCCCGCCTGTTCGGCCACACCGATCAACGTCCCCAGCGTGTCGAACAACACCATGAACAAGAAAATCAAAATAAATGGCAGCATCGCCAAGTCGAGCGAATGAACAAGATCCAATTTCAAAAACGTCGGCCCAATCGACGGCGGACTCGAAAGCATGCTGTCGGCCAACGTGAAGTGCGTCATCAACATCGAATCCTTCACGACCGGCGATTCCATCACACGTTCGCCCAAGCAAGGCAGGCCAAGCTTCAACGCAACGGCAAACAACGTTGCGGCAAAAATGCCTCCAATGATCGAACCGCGAATCCGCCGGGCATGCAGCGCGGCAGTAACCAACAGCCCGAAGAAAAACACAACCAGGTCGGGCGAGTCAAACCGCGGATTCAACGTCCAACCGGTGCCCGGATCTTTAAGCACCAAGCCCGTGCTGTCCAAACCGATCAACACGATAAACAACCCGATGCCGATGGCAATACCGTTGCGCATGCTAGGGCTAACGGCCTCCATCAGCTTCTCGCGCACGCCCAACATCGACAGCAGCAAAAACAAAACGCCGGAATAAAAAATCACGCCCAGCCCAATCTGCCACGGCGCGATCGTCCCCGCCTCGATCTGCCCCGACTTCACCTGCCCGGCAATCATCGCCCCCGCGGCCGGCAGCATCGTCAGCACGAAGAAAAAATTCTCGCCCATGCCCGGCGCCTGGGCGATCGGATACCGGCCGTACAACCCCATGATGGCCGACGCCAACGCCGCCGCAATGCAAGTGGCCGTCGTCACCGCGCCGAAATCCATCTTCGTATCCATATCGAACATCCGGCCCGACAGCACCAGCGGCTGCACCACGATGATATAAGCCATCGTCAAAAAAGTCGTCAGCCCCGCCAGAAGCTCCGTCTTAACGGTCGTGTTGTTTTCCGATAGCCGAAAAAAACGATCAAGCATGGCCATATTCCCTAAAAAGCCGCAACTCAGCTCGATTCAAAACGTAACAGCCCGCATAAGAAAGAAAAAAGGAAGGAAAAAATTGTCGCCACAAAATCAATGGACGACTTCCCCAGAAACACTTATTCACACGAATCCGTACCCATAAAACAATTAGTGAAGATCAGCGGTAATTAGCGTTCCGTTATCTTCGTGCTTTCGTACTTTCGTGTTTTCGTGATCCTTCAATAACAACGCATTCGTCCGAAATACCTTCAACCGCTTACTTCCCCCTTTTTCCCCTTTCCCATTTCTCCTCTTCTTACACCCCAAACGGCTAGCTATTCTCCTTTTTTAAGCCCTTCCTGACAATCCCCCGCCTTTGCCACCCATCTCATGTAAGCTAGAATGCAGAGGATGGAAAATTCAACCTATACAACCAACGACGATCAAGAGCCCGAGCCGGAGTACGTTCAGGCCGAACTGGTGGAAATGTCGCCGGCCGCGCCCTGGGAGTGGCGCGAAGTTCGGCCAGTGCAGCCGCGCCGCCGATGGAAATTGCCGCTCATCCTGTTCGTGGCCACCTGCCTAAGCACTTTCGTGGTAGCGATACCTGAGAACATGTCCGTCGCCAAGGACGGTCTCTTCACTCTGCTCCTGGCCGGCCTCAGCTACAGCGTACCGGTCATGACCATCCTGCTGTGCCACGAAATGGGCCACTTCCTCCAAGCCCGGCGTTATGGAGTCTATTGCAGCTTCCCCTTCTTCATCCCCGTCCCGATACCGCCGTTCGGCACCATGGGAGCAGTCATCGCCATGGAGCCCCGCATCGGCCATCGTCGGGCGCTGTTCGACATCGGCATCACCGGCCCCCTCGCCGGCCTCGTGCCCACGATCATTTTTCTGATTCTTGGACTGCAACGATCGAAATTCGTCCCCTATAGCGGTGTCGGCGGTGATCTATTCGGCGATCCACTGCTTTTCGAATTCCTAACCTATTGGATAAAGGGGCCAATACCCCCAGGCCACGTACTCCTCGCCAACCCCATGGCCTTCGCCGGCTGGGTCGGCCTGTTCATCACGTCCTTAAACCTGTTCCCCATCGGCCAGCTCGACGGCGGCCACGTCCTTTACGCTCTGTTGCGTCGTAAAGCACACAAAGTGGCCACTGCGGTCCTCTTCACCGCCCTTTTCCTTGTGATTTGGAAATGGGAATACCTGAAGAACTGGACCCTGATGCTGATTTTGCTCTTCATCATGGGTCCCATCCATCCGCCGACGGCCGACGACGACGAACCGCTCGGCTTCTTCCGCTACCTATTAGGCTGGCTAACCCTGGCCTTCATCTTCATCGGCTTCACGCCCGTGCCGATGATGTAGCACCTGTTGCGGGACGATAACGCCGACCTCTTGTGATTCCAACCGTAGAATTGAATTAGCTCGCAATAGTTCACCGTAGCGAGATCGATGAATCCCGTGTCGAAGGCATCTCCCAAACTAAGGCGCAATGCGCACTTCCTGAACGTGTGGGCCAACATGAATCGCGGCTTCGTCCAGGCTACGCATGACCTGGCCATTGCGCCGTAGATTCACGATTGTGACGTCTCGAATGCCGTGTTGGGCGTCAAATCCCTGCAACCGCGATATCGGGGAATGCTTGCCCGTAACACTGCAATTTCGCATAACAACATGCTCGATCGTTCCTCGCTCCGCATCGTGCGAATAGGGTGTTTTGATGATTATCAGCACCAAGAGTTGGGGACAGAAGCCCGCGTTGAATGAGAATTTGTCATCTCGACTCTTTTGAATTTGGCCGCTCCAATTCTCGTCGTCGACCTCCAAACGAATGTTCTCGAAAAGCACATTTTTAACGGCCGCCCGGTCGCCGTGCTGAATGTCCATCGCAATATCCGACGTTCGGATGATATCGCAGTCGCGAAAGATGATGTCAGCCATCTCGGGGGCGGCGGTTTCAGCGCCAATCTCCAAGGCCCGCCCCCAGTCGTTCCAGACCACGCAGCCTTCAACAAGAACATTCCGAACCGGAGCCGTGCTGTTTCCAAGTCCTTTGAGAACAATGCTGTCGTCAAACGATCGAACGAAACAACCGCGGACGATCACGTCTTGGCTGTTGCAAATATCGATGCCGTCGGCATTATATCGCCATAGTCCGATCAGTTTTACATTGGTGATATTCACGTCCGAGCAGGTAAAAATGCTAAGACACCACACGTTCGGATCGCGCAGAATGACGCCGTCGATCACCGCTTTCTTACAGTTGACCAGCCGAACGCATCCGCCAGCTTGATCGCGATCAAACGTGCTGGTGTCGAGAACGCCGCGTCCGAGGATCTTGATATTCGATGCCCCGTTGGCCTCGATGGCCCCATATACCACGGCGCCGCCCGCCAGATAAACGGTTTGGTTGCTTTCCAGCTTGATGATGCCGGGCCGATGCACGCCGGGCCCAAAGTATCGCACACCCGGGGCCTGTGCGCTCGGAATATCCGCCCGCGGTGCATTGGCGAAAAGATGCAATGCATGATGCCAACCGTTGACCTCAACGGTGATCTGCTGAGGTGACGCCATCTGAAAGACAATGCGATTCCCGTCGATTTTGCACCGAATTCCCCGGGCTGTCGGATGAATAGCCACGGATTTCACCGGCCGACAGCTCGTGATCTCGATATCCACCGGCGCGTTCATATCCCATGAGGCAAATGACGCGATCTCGGTTTGATCCAACGGACGCTGGTAGCCCGGCCAAACCTGGTTAAAGGGCATTGCGGACACACGACACGAATAGACCGGCACTTTCTGAGCCCCCACCGTCAGCAGGTAGTCTTCAGAAAGCGGTTCACCCGAGGGCGCCGGATCTGCAATAACAGCCAGACCTGTAGGATGTGCGATGGACGGGGATCCGTCTTTCGACGCCTGCGCATTGGCGCACGTCGCCCCCAAAGCCGCACAGAAAACCCCAGCAAATGCCGCAATGCGCAACAACGAATACAGACACATGAGAGAAATCTCCGGTGTGCAACTATGCAAAATAGGCAGGCGAATTGCGGACTCAAAAGAGAGTCCGCAATGACTGGGTGTGTGTTCTAACAATTCCGGCGACGGCTCCGCCCAACGTGAGCAGTGCATACCAAAACAAACCAACTAGGCCTTGGCCCACTGCTCGCGGAGGAAGGCCATCGACTTCGGAATCTCTTCCATCGCGTTGCCCTTCACGCCGCACTCAAAGCTGCAATAGTACTGGTAGCCGATCTGCTTCAGCCCGCGGAACCCATCGACGAACTGCCGCTCGTCTTGGCCGGGCAACACACGGATGCGCGACGCCAAGTGGACGTGACGCACATAGGAACCGCCCGAGATGAACGCGCCCAGATCGCTCGTCTCTTCGATGAACATGTGATAGAAATCGCCCATCACGGCAATGCCCGGATTATTGCAATCGCGCACAATCGAAGCCCCATCGGCCACTTGACGCAGGAAATACGCCTCGTTTCGATTGAGCGGTTCGAGGATCAACGTGGTGCCCGCCTTTTGAGCATGTTCGCCCAACGCAGGCAGCACGTCGATCAAAATCTTGCGGATCTCTTGATTGCCCAGCTTCGTTTGGCCATTGAAAGCCGGAACGAAGATCACACCGGTCGAGCCAACTGCGCCGGCGGAGGTCAACGCGCGTTTGATACCCTCAACGGCCGGGGCTCGCTTCTCGACAACGTCGGAAACGATATCGCCGTTGGCGCAAAAAGCCGCGCCGCAGATCGCGCTGTACTTCAGCTTGGTGTTTTTCAAGGCGTCTTGATATTTCTTCTCATTGCCGACAACATCACCCGGAAGTTCAACGCCGTCGAAGCCCCACTTTTCCATCGTGGCCAGTTTTTCCGCCAAGTCCTTGCCCGGAATAATTCCAAGTTGGCTCGACAGCTTCAAAACGCCCTCGACCGCCGGCTTCGGAATTTCAGCCCTAACAGCCTGGGGAACAACAGCCGTGCCCGCGGCGGCAACAGCGCTCGTCAACAAAAAATTACGTCGATTGACAATGCTCATGGAAACGTTTCCTGGTGGGATATAACTTTGTAGGAATACAAACCGCAGAATTACTGAATTTTATCACAACCAATGGGTCTAAACAAGCAACGGAATCTACCCATTTCCTTGTAATTCCAGCCAAACAAGAAGACACTTTAGGCCGGCGAATACGGGTGGAATTGCAAATATCCCTAAAAAATCTCTGCCAGGGGTAAACAGAAACCCGGCAAAAGTTCGGCGTCCGTCAAACTGTCGGCAACAGATAAGAGCAACGTTTCACGCGAACCGCGATAAACCGACGCCGTTTGCGAAGTAGGATCAACAACCCAAACCGCGCGGCAGCCCGCCGCAAGCCAATCTTGCACCTTCGTCAGCAGTTCCCCAGCCCGATCCGTGGGCGAAACAACCTCAACCGCTAAATCCGGTGGCCCCTCAAAAAAACCGCGAGTACGTTCCTTCGGCACTCGATCGCTTCGGATAAATCCCACATCCGGCGCTCGCACGGTATCCGGATCACGCCCGATGACAAACCCGGTTTCTGCCGCCGTAACATTCCCCAGCCGCCGTTGCTTTACAAAGATGGCCAAATTCGTATGGATATTGCCGACGATCACACCATGTTCATATCCCGCAGGCGACATCAATATCAATTCTCCCCGCAGAAGTTCGCACCGCCCGAGTTCCGGCGTCGCGAAAAGCTGCTCGGCGGTCATGATCTCTTGTACGGTTGCCATAGTGTACAATCTTACCCCTCTTATTGCGGGCTGTCAACCTTCACACCGTTCACCCCCAGCAACTCCGGCGCCTGCAACAACCGCGACGACGTCTCCAAGGGCGACAGCTCATCAATTTCCGCCCCGCCAACCGCCGCACCCAAATCCTTGAAACGCCGGGCGCTAACCAATACCCGCGTCTCCAACGACCCGACCGCGCTGTTGTAAGCATTGATCGCCATCGTCAGTCCGCGGCCCACTTTTTCCACATGCCCGCCCAAGTCCGACAATCGCTTGTAAAGCTCCTGCCCCAATTCGCTGATCGCCTTCGCGTTTTCGGCCAACGTCTCTTGCCGCCAACCATAAGCCACGGCGCGCAACAGCGCAATAAGCGTCGTCGGCGTGGCCACGATCACGTTCTGACTGACGCCCAATTCAATCAACGACGGATCGTTTTCCAATGCCGCGCTAAAAAAAACTTCACCGGGCAAAAACAACACGACAAACTCCGGCGTGAAATCGAACTGCTCGAAATACGACTTCCGACCGAGCGATTGAATATGGTTGCGCACCTGCCGGGCGTGATCCTTGAATTTCGCTGCCCGCACCTCGTCGTCCGAAGCCTCGATCGCCTCCAAATACGCCTCCAACGGCGCCTTGGAATCCACAACAATGTTCTTATGACCCGGCAATCGCACGATCAAATCAGGCCGCAACCGCCCATCCACCGTGTTGGTCGATTGCTGCGCGAAGAAATCGCAATGCTCCAACATGCCCGCCATCTCGACAACGCGGCGCAATTGGATTTCGCCCCATCGGCCTCGCGCCTGCGGACGCCGAAGCGCCTTGACCAAATTGGCCGTCTCGCCCCGCAGTTCCTTCTGCGATTCCGAAAGCGATTTGACCTGTTCGACCAATCCGCTGTAGGCCTCGATGCGGCTCTTCTCGATCTCTTGCAGCTTGGCATCCACTTTGCCCAGCGATTCCTTGACCGGCTTGACCAACTCATCAATGGCCGTCTGCCTCTTCTCAAGATCGCCCTTGGCCGACTCCTGGAATTTCTCCAAATGCGTTTTAGCCAATTCGAGAAACGAGGTATTGCTGCTCTTCAAAGCATCGGCCGCCAACGCCTTGAAAGCGTCGGTCAGTTGCCGCTTGGCATCTTCCAACAAAGCCAACTTTTCCTGAGCCTGCTTCTGCTGCTCGACCAGTGCCTGGTTCAATTCCGCCGCCCGAGTGCTCAGCGCGGCCACCTGCCGCTGAAGATCGGCCAGCGAAACATCCTTTTCACTCAGCCGATTGCGCAATTCCTCGATCGAAGCGTCCCGCCCCGCCAAACGCTCACCGAGCGCAGCCAATTCCGGGGCCGATTCACCGCGTCCGCGTTCATAGACCGCCGACACTTTCGCTCGAAAAAGCAGCCACGCCCCCGCGCCGCCCAAACAGACGCCCACCAACAACATCAATATCGGAAGAATGTAGCTCATGGGCGTCAATGTACGCCCTCAACCCCCTTGCGCCAAGCGGGCACGGCCATCGTTGACGGGGCTCAGATGAGCATTGTCACAAAAAGCCCCAAGAATAATAGCCGGGAGCTAACAGCTCCCGGAATGCGTATGAATCCACTTTTGTTTTCCAGAATCACTTGCCAAATAGCCGGGAGCTAACAGCTCCCGGAATGCGTATGAATCCGCCTATGTTTTCCGGAAACTATTGCCTGTCGACTATTGCTCTACATTCGTGAGAGCCTGAGTAACTCGCCGGGCATTGCCCCACCACCTGCCCATCTATCGCGGCTGTCCCACCTCGACCAACGGCCCAATCGTCACCGTCGTCGGCCGCGTCAGCGGATACTTGTCCAAAACCGCCGCAACCTGCTCAACCGAAACGTCGGCCACCAGTTGCAAATCCATCTCCACCGGGCAGTATTCCCTACGATAGAGCCAATCGTTGCCCACCGCAAAAAGCCGCCCGCGCGGCCGTTCCGACGAAAGCACGATCCGCGAACGAATCTTACTCTTCGCCTGCTCAAGCTCTGCCCTCGTAATGCCCTCTTCTTCCGCCTGCCGATACACGTTCAATATCCGTTGCATGTCGTCGGCCGTCTGCTCAGGCTCGCAGCACAAATAGGTCATCATCATGCCCGCGCCTTGATGCTCGCCGTGATGAATGCTGACATGCTCCGCCAACCCCGGGTCCACCAACTCCCAATACAGCCGGCTGCCCGAATCGTCCCCTAAAACCGTGGCCAACAGCTTCGCGGCATACCGATCGCTATCCTCCGCGGCAGGCCCCGCCGTAATTTGCAGAGTGTACTGCTGCGAGGCGTTTTCACGCCTCAAAACATGGAAACCATCGCATCCTTCGACAGGCGATGCTTTTCGAGCCGTCGCCGTCGGCGTCCAATCGCCGCAACTCCGCTCCACCTGGGCCGTCAACGCATCAAAATCAATCCGGCCCGCACAGGCCAAAACGATATTCCCGGGACTATACCGCCGATGAAAATAATCCCGCATGGCCTCAGGCGTCAAATCGCCCACGCTTTGCTCCGTGCCCAAAACACTTTGCCCCAGCGGATGCGAACCGTAATACAAAGCGCGGCACTTGTCGTCGGCCCCAAAAGGCGGCTGATCCTCGTACATCTGGATCTCTTCCTGAATCACCTTTTGCTCGGTCCGAAAGTCTTCCTCGCGCAACGAAGGACGCAAAATGTCGGCCAGCAGATCGACCGCGCGCTCTTGATGTTCCGGCAGCACGGCCGCATAAAAAACCGTGTTTTCTTCGTTCGTATAGGCGTTGTAATGCGCGCCCATCTCGTCGAACTCGCGGTTCACGTCGTCGGCCGAACGGCGCGACGTGCCTTTGAATACCATGTGCTCCAAAAAATGGCTCACGCCCGCCACCGCCTCGGTCTCATCCCGGGCGCCCGTATTCACGAAAAATCCCAACGCCGCCGAATACGCCGCGTCGTTGCACTCCGCGACAATCTCCAGACCGTTCGATAATTTATGCTTCAAAAACTTCATGGCACTTCTGTTAAGGAATGTGGGTCGGTTCGGCGTGAAGCTCAATGCCTAATGCTTGAACCACTTTAAGAACCGTCGCAAATTCCGGATTCCCTTCCGGAGAAAGCGCTTTGTAAAGACTCTCGCGTCGCAATCCTGTTTGTCGGGCAATCTGGGTCATGCCGCGAGCTCGTGCAATGTTGCCAAGAGCGCGGATAATGACCGCGGGTTCCCCGTCCTCAAAAGCCGCTTGAAGATACGCAGCCATATCCTCATCGGTTTCCAAATACTCCGCCGCATCGTAAGGTTTTGTTTTTGTCTTGGCCATGTCCTGCTCTCACAAATCACGCGCCAATTGAACAGCTTTCTTAATGTCCCGGTCCTGTGTTCGCTTATCGCCGCCGGCAAGAAGAATGACGCATTCTTTCTCCCGCCGTACAAAATAAACGCGATATCCAGGGCCATAGTCAATTCGCAATTCGGAGACCCCGCCGCCCACCGGCTTCGTGTCGCCCGGCAAACCAAGTTGCATCCGATCAATCCGAATCTGAATTCTCGCTCTCGCCTGTCGATCCCGCAACGATCGAAGCCAATCGGCAAATACCTCGGTTTGGCGAATCTCCACCATTACCTCTATTGTATCCCATAGGATACACCTAGTCAATGTCCCTTACTTCCAACGCCCGAGGCCCCAGCGTCGTCACCGTAAAACGCCCGGGCTGATGCGATTCCAGAAAAGCATTGATGCTGCCGCTCGAAAGATCGTCGATCAACCGGTTTACTTCCTCCAGCGTTCGCGCACGTCCCAGGTGATACCAGTCGCGAGCCAACGACGAACTCCGCGAAGAGCTCGATTCCTGCTGCATAATCAACGCGCTCTTAATCCGGGCCTTCAACCGCTCGATCTCATGCTCTTCGATGCCCTGGGCCAATCGGGTCAATTCGCCCAACGTTACATCCAACGTCTGCTGCGCGCGCTCGGCTCCCGTCCCGGCATAGCAAAACACCGCGCCGCGATCCAACAAGGTGTGAAGCGTGGCGTAAACGCTGTAACAAAGCCCCCGCTTTTCTCGCACTTCGGTAAACAGCCGGGCGCTCATGCCGCCGCTCAAAACGCCGACGGCCCCCCATGCCTGAAAATAATCGGGATCCCGATACGGCACGCTGTCATAGGCAATGCCGATCTGCGTTTGATGCGATTCATACGGAACATGTCGATATCGGCCTGGCGCGGGCGTTTCCTTCAATTGATCCGAAGGCCCCGCCGGCCAATCGCCCAACAACTCGCCCACCAAGTCTCGCAAACGTGGCCAATCGATGCGCCCCGCCACACCCAGAATCGTTCCATTCGGCCGGTAATGCCGCTCGACATGCGGTCGAATATCGGCAATCGTCGTTTCTTCCAACGCCTTTTCCTCGCCCTGGGCAGGCCGCCCCCAAGGATCGGCATAATGACGTCGCCGCAACTCGATCATCACCTTCTGCGAAGGCTCGTCTTCCACCGCCCTAAGCTCTTGAATCATCGCCAGGCGGCCCGCCTCCAACTGATCGGAAGGCAAATGCGGCCGCCGCAACACATCGGCGTATATCGAAAGCGTCTGCGGCAAATTATCCGCCAATGTCGCTCCGCAATAGCTGGTATGAGTGCTCGAAACCGACTCGCTCCGCTCAACGCCCAAATTGTCGAGGTCGAGAATAAACTGACGGCTATCCCGAGGCCCCGCCCCGCGCAAGGCCATTTCGCAGGCGAAACTGCTCAACCCTGCCCGATCCGCCGGATCGTGGACGCATCCCGTCGGAACCAAAAAAGTAAAGGCCGCCGATTGCAGCCACGACATCGGCTCGGCCACAAGCACCAAACCGTTGGGATACGTATGGGAAAAAATCGTGTCTTTCACGTCGAATATTCCGTCTCAACAGCTTTGTAAACAGTTCGGATCGCAACAAATCCGACTCGCTGATAGAGACGGATCGCAGTGTCGTTCTGTGCAGTTACTTCCAAATAAACTCGCTTCACGCCGTGTCGGCGAAATCCCGCCAGGGAATGCAACAACAGACTCTTGCCCAGCCCGATGTTGCGATGCTCCGGCACAATGCCGACGTTCTGAATAGCTCCCAACCCATATTGATCGCGCACGCCCTGAATTGCGCCGCAATACTCCGTCTTTTGGCCGTCGCCCGGCTTATGCACGATCAGCCAAGTGGTTTCAGGCAAAAATCCCGGTTTCCGCACGATCTCCCGCATCAAACGCCGGCATCCTTCGAATTCCGCCAAACACGGAAACACTTTCGAGTCCATCTCGTTCCGAAAACTCAGATACTTCGCCTGGGCGAATGCATCCAGCAACGATTCGTCCCACGAGACGAACGCATAGGATCCCGGCACGGGCGTCGGCGTACACGGCCGCCCCACCAAATTGATCTCCATGCGCCAGCGTTTGAAATACGCGAGATCCATGCTAGTAATTTATCGACGCGCACCAACAGGGTCAATCGCCCAGAGTACGGTAAAAGATTATGGCGGTTTGTCAGCAGACCGCAAAAACACAACAGTATAGCCGGGAGCTAATAGCATAGCCGGGAGCTAACAGCTCCCGGAATGCGTCTGAACCCACTTTTGTTTTCCAGGATCACTTGCCAAATAGCCGGGAGCTAACAGCTCCCGGAATATGTGTCGATTCCACAACAGTTTAGCGGCCGACGGAACGTCGGCCCTGCTGCCAAGCTGCCATACCAATGGCAGCTAAACAACCACAGCTTATCTAATTTGACCATTAGAACTTACTGCACCCATCGCCCGAGGGCA
>CAYWGR010000172.1:0-12245 GCA_964458015.1 uncultured Planctomycetaceae bacterium | reverse complement strand
TTGTGTCCCTGGCAGCAGTAATTGCTCGGACTGGGCGTCTGTCCCGCTGGACATAAGGGGCACTGGTTCGACTCCGATGGTCCGTCTGCCGCGGTTGGGCCCATCGAGCCCGTATACCAGATCCCCGCTGCCGGCGACGGATTGTCGCGAGCAAAACGCCCGTCGAGCACCGCATTGCCCGCGCTGGCATCGCTTGGGCAAATATATGTGGACACCACGGTGGTAACAACCTGTGCTGATTGGTCTTTCATATACAGGTTGAAATTGATTTGATTATATAGTCCTATCTGTTCCAGTTGCGGAAGGATCATGGTGGGCCACGTTCCGCCGTTGCCCTCCGGCGCACACCACGAGCCGGAACCATACGGCAATGTGTCGTGGGCTGTGTGGTAGTTGTGTAGAGCCATCGCAATTTGTTTGACGTTATTGGAACATTGCAATCTTCGCGCCGCCTCGCGAGCCGCCTGTACGGCCGGCAAAAGTAGCGAGATGAGAATGCCGATGATCGTGATGACCACTAAAAGCTCTATTAGGTTAAAACCGCTTCTCCCTTTAGCGATGCAGTGGGCGCGAAGGAAATAACGGCGATGGTAGAGCCGACAGGCCTGCCCTTTGTCCACCAGTCGGTCATTCTTCCAAAACATTGCCGCTCCTTCATCTGCCAGGTGTCGACGGGCATAAGATTCAAATAACTTGTTTGCCGGCGGACCATTCCGCTCCATCAAGATCAAACCTGACGGCCACGCACCGCGCAATGGCGGTCGTGGTGCTACCGGTCAGCCACGGTCCTGATGCGGCCGTTTCTTATCTCCGCCTTCGCCATGCGTAGGCCAATAGTCCGACCATGCCTGTGGCAAGCAATACAAGAATCCCCGGCTCTGGTATCGGTGACGCTCGACCAAACACGTCGATTTCCTGATAGACGGCTTCGCCGTACAGCGCCGGCGGCACGTTGGCATTGTGGAACGTGAACCTGATCGCCTGCACGCCGGTGGCAATCCATGAAACACTAGGGTTATCCTCATGGATGGCAACCTGTACCGAGCCATTGCTGGACTCGGTTCCTAGGTCGACGACACTGGGGAGCAACATCCACGCCCCTGCCACCGTCTGGTACGCAACATCGTAACTCTGAATCTGCCGCGCCGACCAATTGCCAGTCGTGGTAACGATGCTCGATATGTCGTAGCCCAGAGGACTGTTGCTGCCCGTCCCAGCACTAAGCTGGATGGTCACGACGGCGCCGTTCGGGGCGGCAAACTGATCTTGGTCGGTATTCGGATCAGGATTCACTGTCCCATCAACGAGGTAGGACGTACCGCCGTGCCCCCATTCCCCAGCCATCGGGGTTATGCTCACAAAGGACGACTGATTCGAGTTTGCCAAATCCGTACCGCTCACGGGCAGCGTTCCATACGCGCCGCTTGTCGGCGTGGCGATAATTTCCGCCGAGGCGGCGACCGCGATCATCAAGATTCCCAACGTCGCGCAGGTCACAACTAATCTGCTCTTCATGACATCCGTCTCCCATAGGGCTCATCGTGGTGACACTTCCTGCACAGGACCGAACCCTTCATTACCCTGGCAGAAAGAAATTGGACGCAAACACTCCTGTAGATGCAAAGAAACTTTGTCTACTCCGCAATCGCTGTTGTCGAATTATTTTCGTGTAATCTCTTCATCCCGCCTCCTCGTTATCGATTGGCCTTCGTTCGATCACCTACGGCGGTGGAGGATTCGGCGGCTGCCGAACCGCGATTATATTGTTCTTGGGTCGCCTCGCGTCTGTCGCCCGTGAACAGTTGGCGAACTTGACTGCTCGACAAGGCATATGGGAAGATCGCGACCTCGTCGATGCGGCCTTTCCAAGCCAAATCCTGACTTTCTTGCCTCCCGCCAATACTCAAGGCGTCGATCATTCTTACACGATTAGCACGGTCAACAGCCTTGGCGACCTCGACGCCATTTTGATAAAGACGCACATCTTCGCCATTGATCACAAACACAACATGCTGCCACTGCTGCAGCGGGAAAGGTTTGGAAGCTGCGTCTTGGTGGAGGCAGAGTCTCGCCGCTCCGGAACCGTAGCTACAGACCACCTCTAGACGTCCTTTTGAGCTATCCACGCCTATGTCAAGAACATCGCTGACCCAAATACTTGAAACATCGTCAGAAAGAAACGAACGCGAAATGAAGCCATGAAGTAGAGCGTTCCAGCCATCAAATCCTGCTGCATAGGCCCAGACCGAGAAGGAAAGTCCTTTCATCTGTGTGGCATGGATGGGAAAATTGCGGATAAGGACGCGGTCGTGCGCGTCGGAACCTCGCATGACCAATGAATCACCGAAACGGCCAGATCGCCATGGGGAGCCGCCGAAGCTATCCGCCAAAAGAAGCTCGCCATGACGGCCGCCGGGTGCCGAGTCATACACGACACGATCTTCCGAGGATTCCGGCCGTTCCATGCGATAATATGCGAATGGATTCATCGACAGAACGAGTTTTGCGTAGGGATCGGTCTTGCACCTATTCTGCCGATCTGGCATGGCGCGGATGAACGGTTTGCTCGTTTTGTTGGCGCTCTGATTGGTTACGGAGATCGAACCGTTACCGCTAACCCTTGCCCATTGGCCCTCTCTGATACTGAGTTGGTGCCTGCCTGCAATTCCTTCCGAGGTGACTTGAATGAGGCCAGAAAAGACACCTGTTTCGGTAACGCCTTCAGCATCGACTTCGACACCAAACTCCGTACCGAGGTCGGTAATGGTGGTATTTGGCGTTCGCACAGAGAACGCCAGAATGTTTGGTTTTTGGTTTCTGATATCTAAATTGCTTCCCAGCTTCCCCGTTAACTTCCCAATCTCCAAATATCCACCGTTGGCCTCCACTGAATACGTTACCGGCCCCTGCAAGATGACCTTGGCGCCGGTGTCGTAGGTGATTTCCATCAAGCCGGAGGCTAGTACATACTTGCGGCCGAAAAGCACATTAGCACCGTTCAAGGTCTCGGTGTTTGGATCACCCCACTTACAATTGTCCATGCCGGTGACCTTGCCAACGACTTTCAAAGTCGGATCGAATGACGTTTTTGCCGGTAATATCGAATCCTTGGCAATCTTTTCCGGGCCGGATACATAAACTAATGAAGCAACCCAAAGCCCAAAACTTGTCAATACGGTTGCAATAAGAAGCGAGAACGGCAATTCCTGGGAGAAGAAGTTGATCGTGTTGTGGTAGGTGGTGGAGAGGAAGGTGGGAGCAGGGGAACTGGCTATCCGAGGAGACGCAGGAAGGCACCGATCCGTCTCTTGCTGGTCTGTGATTACACTACCTGCTCCTTCACTTCCGAGCCCGCCATGTATCGCCCAGGTGAGCAATATGCTTGACTCGTGAATGACATCTAAGTAAAGATTGCGCATCTCGACATCTTGGCCAAGCAACTGCTCAAGACGCTTCCTCTCCTTAGGCAACATGTTGCCGGCGAGACTTGAGGCTACCAGTCGCAGCATTTCATCAAGATTTGCACAATGGTTTGTGAAAAATGCCGTCATACATGTTCCTCGCGCCGCATAGCCGCCTCAACGCAGTCATGCAAGGCCCGGCGGGTTCGTGTAATCATCTTTTCGACGGCCGGCACACTACGCCCAAGCTTTTCGGCAACCGCCTTGGTTGTCATCCCCAACGAATAATAAAGGCGAATGATTTCACGTTTATAATCGCTGAGTTGTGTCAAGCAATCAACTAAGTAGCTCTGCTTTGTAGCCAACTCATCGCGTCGTTTAGCCGCTTGGTCGGCCAAGAGATCCAACAAGTTCGAGTCAAATCGCACCGGCTCACGGTTACTCATTGTGCGGTATGTGAGAACTTGGTAGCGTGCGATAGTGCATGCCCATGAGACGAAATCCTTGTTCGGGTCGAATTGTTCAAACTGCTCCCACAACCGCAAATTTGTTTCTTGGCTGATCTCATCAGCTACAGCGATGTTGGGAACAAGCGAGAGGATAAAGCCGTACAATTTGCGCTCGTTTCGCTGGAATAGTCGAACGAATTCTTGGCTCCGCAGGTCGCAATTAGAGTCTTGCAAGCCCATAAGGTCTCCACACTAGTTCCAGGAAGTGGCACACTACAGTTCTCCTTAACCATTGGTAGACAAAACAAGACGATTCCCGGACAAAAAACTTCTCGGATTATTTAGCACTGCCTGGCCGCGAATCGTAACCTGCTTCAGACCAGAGACTTACAACATCTGCTTTTTTGCCTTCTTCTATAGTACCCACGCGATGATGCACCTGTCCAATTCCGTTCCGAGGTTTGTGGTTACACACGCTACCAAGGGCGGTACGGCCGCTTGGTAGTCGCCATAAACCAATGGAGGCCAATGGGTTATGTGATTCTTGCTCAGTTGCTATTGGCCGCCGCCGATACAGAAGGCTCTATTACAGCTCCGCGCATTTCTCTTCCGTGTCTTTCCCCCGAACGTCAAAGTACGGCGGCCCAGAACCGAGCAAATAAAACGCGCAAAGTTCCGCTGGGATCGTCGTCGTGAAATAATCTGGAGCGAAATCGTGCAACCCATTGGCTGTCAGCAATTTACGGTGATTTATGGTTTGATCAGCCATCAATGTCACCCGAGAAATTGGACATGGCCATCGTCGCGTGGTTAGCATAAAGAGAATGTGAAAATTAGCGTCATAAGTCTCTTGATTGAAATGGGATACGCCTTAACGTCAAACAATTTTGGCGATTTCGAAGATTTTTTGGGTTGTACTTCGATCGGCACCCAAATCTATGAGTGAATAATCGCCGCTATTGCATTGAAAGTGATCCTCCTGTCTCCCCGGGGATTCGACATCGGTTTATGAACGAGCAAGAACGTCACAACCTGTTTACCGAGTTGATATCACGTCATCAGAGTGAACTCTACGGCTATATCTATGCGGTTGTAAGGAATTGGGAAGATGCCGATGACCTCTTTCAATCCGTTTGTTTAGTTCTCTGGAGCAAGTTTGAATTGTTTCAGCCAGACACGAATTTTTTCGCCTGGGCACGTCAGGTGGCAAAATACAAAATCGGCAATTTCGTGTCCGCCAAGAGGTCGCCAGCCTATGTTACGGGAGAATTGCTGGACATTCTCATAAAAGGTGCTGACAAGCCCCGTGATGATGGCGTGGAAGCATATCTGACCGCCTTGCGTCATTGCCGTGAGAAACTTGCCGTTGCCGACAACGAATTACTTCAGATGCGTTACGTTGAAGAGCTAAGCACGGTCGATATCGCCGTCCGAATGCAGCGGCTTCAGCAAAGCGTAAGTCGGTCGCTCAATCGTGTTCGCCGCTGGTTGCTCGAATGCATCCGAACGGAGATGGCAAAACAGGATCATTCATCGAAGGAACATGCTCATGAGTGATTGTGCGGTCGAACTTGATCGTATGTTTGAACTCGTGGGGATGGTCTGCGATGACATCGCTTCTTCAAAAGACTTCACCGACTTGAATTCCATCGTCCAGGATGATCCGGAAGTTCGAGACTGGTATCTGGATTATTGCCGGCTGCATAGCACCCTAATGCTGGAATTGCGAGCGGAGCGGGCAGCTCAAGCTGTTTATCTGCAAATCGATGGCAAACGAGCTATTCAAGAATCAAATGAAGAAGATTGTCGGATGGCATTGCCTCCGCTTCCCGTCACGTTGCCTACGGGTCTGTTCTCTTCCACGTTCCATGGGGCCGTGGGCTTTTTCTCACACGAATTGCCGTTCTCGTTGCTTATTGCATCCGTGTTGATGGGATTTGGATTATGGATTGCATCGCTGGTCTATGTGCAAAATCCGGAAAAAGTTGCTTGCAATTCCCCGCCGCGAGCGCCATCGGCCGTCAGTCCAGCTCTTGAAGTAGTCGGCAAAATAACAGGCATCGCTGATGTGCATTGGGCAGACCTCCGCACCTCCACGGAAATCAACAACATTGTTATCCTTGGCCGAAAATATACCATGGCGTCGGGCCTCATGGAAATCACATACAACACAGGGGCAAAAGTCATCCTACAGGGGCCGGGAACCTATGAGGTAGAATCCAAAAACGGTGGATTTCTCTCTGTCGGCAAGCTGACGGGCAAGGTGGAAAACAAGACCGCCCAAGGCTTCTCGATCCGCACTCCAAACGCCAGGATCACCGACCTGGGTACTGAGTTCGGCGTCGAAGTGGATCAAACGGAAACAACGACCCTGCAGGTCTTCCGCGGCACCGTGAAAATGACGGCCGCAACTTCGGATGGCAAATTACAGGACTCTGAAATCGTCCTGCATGAAAACGAATCAGCTTATGCGAAACTCGTCGAAAGCCGGCCGGTCATCCTCCGTCACCTGCCGGCGGACGTTACTCGGTTCGCTCGCACGATGCCATTGCAGGAGACGGCGAAAACTCGAAGCGACGCCTATGGCGCCTTGGTGCTTTCGATGCAGCCGGCGGTCTATTATCGCATGGAGATGCCGAAAGACGGCGATCCGAAAGTCCTTCACGATTCCGCGCCTGGTGGGCATCACGGCACGATCCATTTCGCCGACGGCTATGTAGACACCACTCCCTATGCGGAGGGACGTTTTGGCCAATCGCTTCGTCTCCGGGGCCCAATGGTCGGCGATTACGCCATCGTAGAAGATTATCCCAAGGCTACTGACGGCCGGCTGACCATTGCGGCTTGGGTACTGGCATTGGGACGTTCCGATCCATCCATCATTGCGGCCAATTGGATTTTGAACGCATCACATCGGAACGAAGGGCAGTTCGTGTTGTATTATTCGTATCCTTCCAATGGCAATTTTGCCGGGCGGGGAAGCGACAGGAACGGGCTTGCGGCAATAGCGATAGAGGGAAAGACATGGGAGTCGGCATTCCCCTTGGGCACGTGGCAGCACGTGGCTCAAGTTTTTGACGGCGATGTAATGCATCTCTACCGCAATGGCGTCGAAGTGGCTTCGTGTCCATGCCGCGGAGTTCTCCGCGATCCGCCGGTTAAATGGCTGTCGATCGGATGTGAAGAAATTGCTGGGATAGCCGGGAAGGTCGGATTTTGGCAAGGCAAGATTGACGAGTTGGCCGTTTTCAATCACGCACTATCTGTCGGCCAGATTCAGCAGTTATTCCAAGGCCAAAAGATGGGGCACGGAAGCGAGAGTTCGCAAAAGGAACACAAGGCAAATTAGCGTGTTGGGTGTCTTTTCTCTTTTACCATTTTCCCCTTTTTATTGGAGACGCAATGATGAAACGCTCTTTGTTGATTACCGCTTTGGCGACTGTATCTTTGTCCGCAATTTTCGCGATTGTGCCGTCGGCTTACGCTACGGTGCTTGACTACCACAACTACGTCCAAGGACTTGGCGACACCATTCTGCAATATGACTTCGATGGAAGCACGGATACGGCACGACTTAGTTCCAAAGTGGGTAGCAACAATTTATCGAAATGGAATACGCCCACCCTGGGCGTGGCAGGTTTCGATTCCACGAGCAGCGCCTTTTCGGCCAACTATTCCACTACTTCGGGCCTTTATACGAGCAATGCAATCACTCTGCCGGCATCCGGGGCAAGTGTCGAAGGAATTTATCGAAAAACAGGCACCGATCTCACCAGTATGCAATATGTCATAGGGGCCTACAGCAACAATGTTGGAGGCGGTACCGCTCGAAGCTATTTTTCGCTTGTTGAAAATGGAATTTGGCAAGCATGTGCCGGCTCGAATTATGCCGGGAGGGCGACTGGCAAAACAGTAGTATCAGGAAACTGGGTCTATATGGCGACTTCTATGTCCTATAATGCCACCAGCAAAAAAACGACGATCGACCTGTATATGGCGGACCTTACGGCTGGCGATACGACGCTCACGAAATATTCTGGAATAGTAGACGGCACTTTTTCGTTCAGTTCCCAATATGGAATTGGCGGGACTTGGAATTCCACCGGCACCCCGCAAGCACTGGTACAGCCGCCGACTGGCGACATCGACGAGGTTACTTTTTACAGCGGGGCAAAAGGCCAAACATTCTTCCAAGCCAATCTTGACCGGATAGTCAATGTTCCCGAACCAGGCACACTGGCACTTGCCAGCGCGGCATTGGTCGGTCTCCTGGCTTATGCTTGGCGCAAGCGGAGATAGATAGCAGGGAATTCGGGGGGGGATGGCGGATGCGGAAAATGAGCTGCAATACCATCCTCCACTCCTAACCATCTTATCTAATGCAAGGGTAATGCTATGCTCGTAAATCCATCTTCCACCAACCGATATCCGAGATATGGATTTAGCTTTTGCAGGCCCCAACATGGGTTTACCCTCGTGGAATTGCTTGTGGTCATCACGATCATCGGCATTTTGATCAGCCTGTTGCTTCCGGCGGTGCAGGCAGCCCGCGAGGCGGCGAGGCGATTGCAATGCTCGAACAACCTAAAACAAATCGGCATGGCGTTGCATCTCTACCACGAGCAATGTAATCGCCTTCCGCCGGGCTATGGCGTGGGTAGCCCGAAGGGCACTAGCATGGCAGGCGGCGGCCAGTTGGCGTGGATGACGCGCCTATTTCCTTATATCGAGCAATCGGCGATTGGCCAGTTGATCGATTGGAACATTTATCCAGGCAACGGTTATACGACGCAGCAATTGCCCATGCTGACTACGCAATACACGGTATTCCAATGTCCGTCCGACGCCACCGTCAGAACGAACTGGTCTGCCGTCGGATCGTGGATGCCGCCGGCCGGACTTTCCCGTGCGTCTTACGCCGGCAATTTCGGCGAGGGCAATCCCTCGGTTTCCAACAGCGCCGGCCTGGAACGTCCAGGGCACATCGACGGCGTATTCATCAGAAACAACAGCCTTGGATTCAACGGCATTCACGACGGATTGTCGCACACGTTGATGACCGCGGAGCTTATCCCCGGCGACGTCTGTTGTCTCCGCGGCGTATGGCTCTACGTGGAAGGTCCGGTATTCATGACGGAATACACGCCGAACGATCCGACACCCGACCTTACGCGCCCCAACCGGTGCGGCGGCGCCGACTTGCTCTCCGACGCAATTGCCCCCTGTAGGGCTTCCGTGTCAGACTTCAGTCAAATCCTCAATACGGCGCGAAGCTGCCATCCCGGCGGCGTAAATGCCGGCCTATGCGACGGCAGCATACAGTTCTTCAGCAACAACATCTCGTCGAGCATTTGGCGGGCGCTCGGTACGCCGAACGGCGGAGAAAGTATCAGCGACAATTGGTAAAGGATCGATCCCAGAGATGCCACATGATTTACGATGAAAATCGGAAACAGTTCGCGCTGCTTGCCTTGGCAATGCTCAGCTTTGCGGTTGCCGCCGGTTGCCAGCGCAGCAACGAACGACAAGCCCTAAGCGGCATAGTGACCTTGGCCGGCCGGCCCGTTGCCGACGCCGTGGTTCACTTCCAACCGTCGCCCAGCCATACGGGAAGCACTAGCGGAGCGGCCACCGACGCCAACGGCCGGTTCACCATTGCCGGCGACAAGGGGCTGTTGCCGGGCAACTATGCCGTAAGCATCCAAAAATGGGAAGGAACCGGTCGAACGGTTATCGATCTGGAAACGCAAAAACCGGTCGAAGTCACGGCCCCGATCCCGTTTAAGGAAGACGGCACACTTAATGTGACAATAACAAGTGAAGGACCCAATCGATTTGAATTTTGCTTGACCAGGAAGAAGTAGAAGTCAATGAACCGCTTGTGTTAAACCTGACCAGTTGATAATTCACCCGCCTCTTTGGTCTTTCCCCTATTTTTTTGAAGGGACAAACTATCCATGAATACTTTGAATCGTCGAGATTTTTTGCGGAAGACGCAACGTATGGGATTAGGCCTAGCCGCGGGCTTGACGATTCTCTCTAATTCACGGTCCGTCCGGGCGACGCCGGCCAACGACCGGGTCCGCATCGCCATCGCGGGAATCCATGGACGCGGACAAAGCCATATAGCGGGATTCGGCGGAATGAAGGACGTAGAGGTTGCCTACCTCATTGATCCCGACAGCCGGCTGTTTGCGTCCAGAAGTAAAATGACGAAAGACGTAGCGGGCAACACGCCCCAATGCGTGCAGGACTTCCGCCATGCGCTGGACGACAAAAACCTTGATGCCATTGCCATCGTCACGCCCAACCACTGGCACGCGCCGATGGCCATCATGGCTTGTCAGGCAGGTAAGGATGTGTTGGTGGAGAAACCTTGCAGCCACACCCTTGCGGAAGGCCGCAAACTCGTTGAAGCGGCGCGCAAGTACGACCGCATCGTTCAGCACTGCACGCAACGCCGGTCCGATCCGCAGTGGATTCAGTTGGTCAACGACGTGCGCCGCGGCAAATACGGCAAGTTACAGATCGCTTACACGTACACCTACCAGCCAAGGCTCAGTATCGGCAACAAAAATCCACAAGAGCCTCCCCGCGGCTTGGATTATAACCTCTGGCTCGGGCCGGCGCCCGTGCAGCCGTTCCGCACGAATCTCGTACACTACCATTGGCATTGGTCATGGGACTTTGGCGACGGCGAGTACGGAAATCAGGGTTCGCACCAACTCGACATTTGTCGCTGGGCATTGCCCGACGGCGCCGTGTCGAAGAGCGTTTTGAGTCTCGGCGGCCGCTTCGGCTACAAGGACCAGGGCGCAACGCCCAACACGCAATTGACCATGATCGATTGCGGCGAGACCAAAGTGTTTTTTGAAATTCGCGGCCTGGTCGGCGACAAGCAACGGAAGGTGACTAACGAATTCCACACCGACGAGGGCGTGGTCCGCGACGGCCGTTTCTTTCCTAAAGGCAAAAGTGAAGGCGTGCCGATCCGTGATTTTCCGCCGCCTGGACCTCCTGAACAAGGCCCGCGACACATGCGGAACTTCATCGACTGCGTCCGCAGCCGGAAACGCGAAAATCTAGCCGCTGAAATTCTCGAAGGGCATCGTTCCGTGACGCTGGTCCATCTCGGCAATATCTCCTATCGCC
This sequence comes from uncultured Planctomycetaceae bacterium, assembly GCA_964458015.1. Classification (GTDB taxonomy): domain Bacteria; phylum Planctomycetota; class Planctomycetia; order Pirellulales; family Thermoguttaceae; genus CAYWGR01. The sequence continues at coordinate 1,243 of CAYWGR010000172.1, read as the reverse complement.
TTGGCGAAGACGTCGCATTCAACAAAGAAGCAAAGACGTTCGCCGGCGACAAGACCTTTCACGATTCATTTGAAGACATGAAGCGACACCTTGCTGACGCCGCCCGGCTCGATTTGACCAGCACCACGTATCGCCTTGGCCGCACACTACAATTTGACGCCAAGGCCGAAAAATTTATCGGAGCCCCCGAGGCAAACCAAATGCTCAGCCAATCCTACCGCGCCCCCTTCGGCGTGCCGAAACAAGTGTAGAATAAGAATTTGATATCTATTGATGTCTAGGTTGAAAATGATCCATTAGGCAACGGTTTTTGTCGAATTTCAGCCTCCCGATGGTCGGCTTCGGTTCATTGGCTACCTAGGACACAATAGGGCTTCCAAATCCGTCATCCTGAGCGTAGCAAAGGATCTCCGTTTTGCCACAATAAACCGCCAGATTCTTCGCTACGCTCAGAATGACATATTATGTTTTGGGATAGGCCCTTATTTTTTCCTCGGAGAAACATCATGTCGCTAGAGAATCACATTACCCGACGACAGTTGCTTGCGGCTGCTATGGCCGGTGCATCGGGGTTAGTTGCTGGACAAATTCTACAAGGCGGTGAACCAATGCCAAGTGCGCCCGCCAGTACGACACCCCCAGATCCGAAGATCCGTGGCCCCTTCCTAATCTTGTCGACGCCTTTCACGGAAAAGGGCGAAGTGGACTATGAAGTGCTTGCCAAAGAAGCTCGTTTCGTCGATTGGTGCGGATGTTCCGGCATGATTTGGCCGCAGTCTGCCGATAGTGTCGATCTGTTGACGAAGGAAGAAAAGTTGCAAGGGATGGAGGTGTTGGCAAAGACAGCTCGCGGTTTTCACTCAGCGCTGTGCCTCGGCGTGCAGGGCAAAAACACAGCGGAAATGCTGCTCTTCGCAAAGCATGCCGAAAAACTGGCGCCGACGGCACTCATTTCGCGGCCGCCCGACGAAGGTAAGACGGAAGATGATCTACGCCAGTATTGGCGAGCATTGGCATCCGTCGCGAAACGTCCGGTGTTCTTTCAAACCACCGGAGGTGTCGCCTACAAAGGGCCGATTCCTTCGGTTAAGCTTCTCATCGAACTGGTGAAAGAGTCTCCGTACTTTGGTTACATCAAAGAAGAGGCAGGCGATATTTTTGGCCGTATACGCGCTTTAGTCGCCGCGCGTCCGCCCATTTGCCGGGTGTTTGCCGGACACGGTGCGATTGGCTGGCTCCATGA
>CAYWGR010000171.1:0-12245 GCA_964458015.1 uncultured Planctomycetaceae bacterium | reverse complement strand
GGCGAATATCGAAGACGGAACCATATAGCTGGATCAATCCGCAGTCGTTTCAGATTTTTACATCCGGCATGGATTGCGAGTATGCAAAGCCACCGACCGATCCAAAAACTATTCTAAAATTCCCGGATGGCCCGCACGCTTCTGCTACTTTCGACGACATCACCAACTTCAGCAATGGCACACTGGAAGATGCCATGCCTTAATCTAGTCTGATGCCAGAATCTTTCGATCCGTATCGCAAGTGGTTGGGTATTCCTGAACAGGAACGGCCTCCGAACCACTATCGGCTGCTAGGCATCGAGCTGTTCGAGTCGGATGCCGACGTGATCAGCAACGCCGCCGACGGCCGAATGGCTCAGCTCAAGAACTATCAAGCCGGCAAGTACTCCGCCTATTCTCAAAAATTGTTGAACGAGATTGCCACCGCCAAGGTCTGTTTGCTTCATCCCGCGAGGAAAGCGGAATATGACCGTCAATTAGGGGAGCGGAGTGAGGGAAAGCCCGAGGACACGGAGATAAGCGGAGAAGCAATGATGGAAATAGCGGGGATCTCGAGTTTCTCCTCTGCCCGAACCAGCGCCCCTACGCACCGTGCCGGCCTCAAGCAATCGCGATGGTTCATGCCGTTGCTTATGACCGGCGGAGCGGTGTTGTTCATCGTCTTTTTGGCTTTTTGGACGCGGGAAGATGCGCATGGCGTAGCAGCCAAGCAAGCTCCTTCCGCACCTCCTCTTTTACAGCCGAACGTCTCTGCCCCCGCGAAACCGGAGCCCGCAAAGCCGGCAACCGCACCGGAGAAGTCATCTCCCGCGACGGAAGCGAAAGAGCAGGAGAAATCCACCAAGGAACGGGAGCCGGCTCAATTGACGGTGAAAGAGCCGGCCAAGTCGGAAGAGCCAGCATTCGAGCCGCCTGTAGTAAAGCCCCTTGAGCCGGCCGCGCCCGCGGAATCGGAAGCTGAAAAGAAGCCCGGTAAGTTGCCAGTGCCCGACGAGGCGAAGCAGAAGGCGGCCGAGGCGAAGATTCGCGAGATTTTCGGCCAAGAGCTTTCGGCCGCGAAGACCGCGGATCAAAAGCTTGGGCTAGCCTCGAAGCTATTGAAGCAAGGTATCGATACCGACGACGATTCGGACGCTCGTTTTGTGCTTTTGCGCATGGCCTGCAATCTGGCGGCCGAGGCAGGTGAGTTGGGCGAAGCGTTTCGTACCGTGGATACGCTCGCCGAGAGCTATGAGTTTAACCCTTTGAACGTGAAGGTCGATCTCCTGGCAAAAGCCGTCGAGGCGAACCGTTCCGGCGGAAAGGCCGATGTTCATGCCAAATCGTTGCTTAGCGCTGCCATGACGATTTTGGAGGAGGCGTTGGCGGTCGATAATTTTGAGGCGGCCAGCCGTATTATCAAAACGGCCACTGCCGCGGCCCGCGCTGCCAAGGATCCGCAGTTGCTCCGCGAAACGGCCGCACGTGTAAGAGAAGTGGAGAAGCTAAAATCGAAATTTGCCGCCGTTGAGAAAGCGATTGCTTCGTTGAAGGATAAGCCGGACGACGCGGACGCCAATTTGGTTGCGGGGCAGTGGTATTGTTTTTCCAAGGGCGATTGGGCGAAAGGTCTGCCGCTGCTGCAAAAAGGGGCGGACGAGAAATTGGCGAAACTGGCCGGGCAAGATTTATCCCAGCCCAAGAAACCGAAGGAACAAACCGCCTTGGCCGACGGTTGGTGGGACTTGGCCGATAGCGAGCAGGGACAGGCAAAGTCGGTCCTCCAGGCTCGGGCAGTCCACTGGTACGAAGCGGCGTTGCCGAAGCTTTCCGGGCTGGACAAGTTGAAGGTCGAGAAGCGGTTGGAATCGCTGACGGCCAGCACCGATTTGGAAGAAAAAGCGCCGGCTTCCACCTCGAAAGTGAGGGGATTCGTTGAGAACGGCAATATCGCCTTGGCCGGCAGCGGAACAACGGTTGTCGGCCCCAAGAATGGCTTGACGTTATTTGACGGAAAAATCGTCTCTCAAGCAAATATGTCTACTTTTGCGTCTAGTAATTATCCCTGTGAATGGACGATTACTTTTCCGAAGATTTATCGCCTTCAGGCAATTAGTTTTCTCTTGCACGATCAAGACAAACAGCGGTTTTATCGCTACCGTGTCCAGGTCTCCGCGGATGGCAAAAAATTCAGGGACTTAGTGGATCGAAGCCAAGGCGAATGGAGGGGTTGGCAACGAATTACTTTGCCACCGACTCCGGTGAAGGCCGTGAAGTTGATCGGTCTGTATAATAGCGCCAACGCATCCTTCGTCGTAGTCGAGTTCGAAGCCTACTGCAACATTCCCCGTAATCGTTAGGAGTTATTCCGCATTTAACCAAAATGCAGGGTGGATCAAGCAAACCAATGTTCTGGTCACACTCCGGGGAGCAGGCATGCGTGCGTCACATCGAATAAGAAAAACGCCCACGTTCGTCCGTTGGGATATTTAACAGGGATCTTGGAAATCCATTCATGGCAAAAAAAGCATTGATCACTGGCGTAACCGGTCAAGATGGATCCTATTTGGCCGAGTTTTTGTTAGGCAAGGGTTACGAAGTCTTCGGGGTTGTGCGTCGGAGTTCCTCGTTCCATACGGGACGGATCGAGCACTTGCGACGATTTCCTTATGATGAGTCGCCTTTAACGTTGATTTACGGCGACCTCGCCGATGCAAGCAGCGTTGCGCACGTGATGCAGGAAATTCAGCCGGACGAGGTTTACAATCTTGGCTGCCAAAGCCACGTCAGAATCAGCTTCGATGAGCCTGTATATACCGCGGATGTTGCGGGCCTCGGCTGTTTGCGGATACTGGAAGCCGTGCGCGGGCTTAAGAAGCCGGTTAAGTTCTATCAGGCTTCGAGCAGCGAGATGTATGGAAAGGTGGCGGAAGTACCGCAATCGGAACAGACTCCGTTTCATCCGCGAAGTCCTTATGCTTGCGCCAAGGTCCACGCCTACTGGCAAACGATCAACTACCGGGAGGCATACGGCATGTTTGCCTGCAACGGAATTCTTTTCAACCACGAATCACCCCGGCGCGGAGAGACGTTTGTCACGCGGAAGATCACGCTGGCCGCGGCTCGAATCAAGTGCGGTCTCCAGGATCGGCTGTTTATGGGCAATTTGGACGCCAAACGCGATTGGGGATTTGCCGGCGATTACGTCGAAGCGATGTGGATGATGCTCCAGCAAGATACGGCGGACGATTATGTCATTGCGACCGGTGAAACGCATTCCGTGCGTGAATTTTTGGAGGAAGTGTTTGGCTATCTCGATCTGGACTGGAGCAAGTACGTCGAGACAAATCCTCGCTATTACCGGCCATCCGAAGTGGACATTCTTCTGGGCGACGCAAGCAAGGCGTTTCGGGTCTTGGGGTGGAAACCGAAAGTCAGCTTTCGTGAACTTGCCCGCATGATGACGGATGCCGATATGGAACTGGCCAAGCGAGAGAAACTAGTCGCGGATCATGGGAAAAATCACCCGTAAACGATTGGGTTGCACAATGTCGATGCCGCGATCCGCTCTGCGTTACATCTATCATTGTATTCCGTCCCGGGTGCGGAGTGTCCTGGTCGATCGCCCGTTGCGGGGGTTGCGTTTGCTAAGCTTGTACCCGCGCTCTCGATGTGCGGTAAGCTACGCCGCGCGGCACCACCTGACAGGGCTCAATTTTTACCGCTACGGCCGACAGATCGGCCGTAGCTTGATGCTAAGCGATTATTTACTCGGCCTTCAGTACTGGCTCCATCCCGTCGTGGCCCCTCGCTACTTTGAGTTTTCCTTTGCCCAATCGTGTCTGCCCGAACGACCTGGCCGATGTCTCGATGTCAGTTCACCGTTCCTGTTCAGTTTTTTCGTCGCCCATAATTATCCCGAGTGCACGATCCGCATCGACAATCCCGACAATAGCGACACGATGCGCACCGAGAAGATGGTTACTTACCTACGGATCGGCAACATCGAGACAAGTGGGGACGACGTCGCACAGCTTGCCAACCAACGTAAGGCATTTGACTGTATCTGGTCGCTCTCGGTGATTGAACACATCGACGGAAAATATGACGATCGCGCGGCCATGCGGCTTATGTACGATGCATTGAAGCCTGGCGGGCGTCTGGTCCTCACGTTTCCCGTCGATCGCAAGTATTGGGTTGAGTATCGGGATTGCGATCCGTACGGCACGCAGCCGAGTGATGGAAAAGGCCGGTTTTTCTACCAGCGGTTTTACGATCGTGCGGCGATCGAGGAGCGTCTGATCGCGACGATCGGCCAACCGCCGTGCCGGGTGAGTTGGCAAGGCGAGAGGTTGATAGGTCAGTTCGACGCTTGGGAACGACAGCGACGCGATCGGGGAATTTCATTCCTTGTGGATGACCCGAGTTTTATGACCAACCAGTTCCGCAGCTACGACAATTGGGAGGATATGCCAGGGATGGGAATCTGTGGATTGATGTTTGAAAAGACCAAAGTTGCTCCTGCTTGAGGATTTCAGATGGCCGAAGACGAAAAGAATCGCAAGAACATATTACCCGTCGCCATACCAGACCTGTCCGGCAACGAAGAGCGGTATGTCATGGACGCGATCCGAAGCAGTTGGATTTCTTCTACCGGACCGTATTTGGATCGGTTTGAGAAGGAGTTTGCGGATTTATGCGGCACACGTTCCGCCATCGCGGTCAGCAACGGGACGGTTGCGTTGCATCTTGCATTGATGGCGATGGACGTGCGGCCCGGCGACGAAGTGCTGGTTCCGTCGTTGACGTATATTGCCACGGCCAATGCCGTTCGTTACGTCGGAGCAGAACCGGTGTTTGTGGACGTTGATCCGGATACGTGGTGCATCGACCCGCGGCTTTTGGAAGAGAAAATCACGCGGCGCACCCGAGGCATCATCGTCGTGCATCTCTATGGCCATCCGGCTGATATGGACGCGATCAATCATCTGGCCGGCGTTCATGGGCTTTGGGTGGTGGAGGATGCAGCCGAAGCGCATTTTGCGCGTTATAAAGGGCAGACCGTCGGCGGCTTGTCTTCGGCGGCAACCTTTAGTTTCTATGGAAACAAGATCATTAGCTGCGGAGAGGGCGGTGCAATTACCCTCAGCGATCCCCAGTTGGAATTGCGTATTCGGACGCTTCGCGGTCAAGGAATGGATCCGTGCCGCCGTTACTTCTTTCCGGTGATCGGCTACAACTTTCGTCTTACCAATGTCGCTTGCGCAATATTATGCGCTCAGCTTGAGCGGCAGGAAATAATTATCGGCCGACGCCGCGAGATTTTTGCCGAGTATCGCCGGCAACTTGAAGGAATTCCTGGGATCGGATTCCAACCTGTCGCGGATTGGGCCGACCCGGCCCCGTGGCTTTTCTGCATTACGGTGGATGAGAAGGAATACGGCAGTTCTCGTGACGAACTGATGGCTGTGTTGCGCGAGAACGGCGTCGATACGCGCCCGTTATTCATTCCGCTTCACCAACTCCCGCCCTATCGAGAAGAGGCATTGCAGCGCGGCGACAAGCTTCCCATTACCGAAAGACTCGGGTCAAGCGGGATTAATTTGCCGACCTACGGCGGTATGAATCAGTCTGATTTGGATTATGTTTGCGGTCTGATACGAGCAACTCAAAAATAATAGAGATCGTGCATGTTGCATGACCGCGTCCAGACAACCAGAAAAAGTTCTTTTGCATTAATATAGTCCATGATGCGAGTGGCGATTTTCGGAACGGGTAAGCACGCAGGCGTGGTCGTCGATATTCTTGAAAAACAGTCGCAATGCATGATCGCTGGTTTCATCGGCAGAACCGGGGAGACGTCTCCGATCAGCGAATATCCCTTCCTGGGAACGGACGAGAAAATAGAATCCCTCAGCAATTTGTTTGACAGTGCCATTGTCGCCATCGGCGATAATTGGACACGCGCATGCGTCGTGCATCGGATATGCTCCGCGTGTCCATCACTGACGTTTTTCACAGCGATTCATCCTTCCGCAGTCGTGGGACGGGGTGTTACCATTGCTGAAGGAACTGTCGTTATGGCAGGAGCAGTCGTTAATCCGAACTCGAACATCGGGCGACATTGCATTGTCAATACGAACTCCTCGGTTGATCACGACAACCACATTCATGATTTCGCGTCGGTTGGCCCCGGAGCCGTAACTGGCGGCGGTGTCACGTTGGGAACCTATTCCGCAATTGGGTTAGGCGCTTGTGTTGCCGAATCCGTGCGGATCGGAAAGAATTCGGTCATTGGCGCCGGCGCCACCGTCGTTCGAGACATTCCAGATTCAGTTATCGCATTTGGAACTCCGGCACGAGTGATTCGTTCCCGGGCATTGGATGAACCATACTTACGATGACGGATCTTGCCACTTTTCCGGCGGTGCTTTTATGAAACGGGTTCTGATTCCCACAAACGATCCATTTGGGCGCGGCTTTGCGGAAGGTTATGCGAGCGTCGGATGTGAGCCGGTTGTCGGCATGGCGAATCTGGAATATCGCAAGGGGACTTACGACATTATTCATCTGTTATGGCCGGAAGAACTCGTTGGCTATTCGCGATTTTCGGAAAAGCGACTGAGACAGATTGAGGAGATGCTGGACTGGTGGGCCAATCGCTCGAAGCTGGTGTGTTCGGTTCAGAATCTTTATCCTCATGGGCGTCAAGAGGATTCGGCATTTAAAGACTTGTATAATGCGATTTATCGCCGATGTCTTGGGATTCACCATTTTAGCCATGTCTCGCAAGAACGTGTTGCCCAGGTTTACCCTTTGACGCAAGACAAATCGAGTCGCGTAACAGTCGGTTTCAACTATCCTTGGCTCCGGCATAATTGCATGAATCGGTCGGATGCCAGGCGGCGTTTTTGCTTTCAGGATGACGACATCGTCTTGGTGGTTCTAGGCTCTCTGAGGCAATGGTCCGAGGTACGTTTGTTGCAACGTGCACTCGGCGGGATTTCATCGTGCGCGGTCAAGCCGGTTATTCTCGCCCGATGCAATATGGGGGGGCCGATGTTGCCACGGTATATTCAGAAATTTCGTTGGATGCTGTGGAAGCGGCGCATTAGTCCGAATACGCCGTCCGCCTATATCGACGACGATGAGCTTAGTTGCTATTTGGAGGCCGCTGACATCGTGCTTTGCCCGAGAATCGACGGCCTCAGCTCGGGATTGATTGGCGTCGGCATGACATTCGGGAAGATTGTCATTGCCCCCAATTGCAATTCATTTCCAGAGTATCTTCGGGACGCGTACGCGGAGCTTTACGATCCGGGGAATGCGGCATCGCTGGCAGAAGCCATCCGCAAGGCGTCGAAAATGGATCGGGAACATGCCCGAGAACACAATATGGCGATCGCGCAAACATGGTCGTGGGACAGGGTGGCGAGAGCGGGCCTGGAGCTTGCCGGCGTCAACAATATATGAACCGAATTAGCAGCGAGTCGTGTTGTCGGGAACGCCGAGGAGATATTTTGCGGTTGGTGTGATATTGCCTTTCAGTTCCATTACAGATAAGAATCGTCCGGAAGCGACGCAAGTAGTGCATCAAAAATTCGATAGCATGGAGATCCACCGTGAACTGGGCCGGCGGACTGTTTACGGGGGCGCTATTACCGTTGTGGGCCGCGCAGCAAGCTTAACGATAAGTCTTCTTCGAACGGCGATTCTTGCTCGACTGCTTGTACCCGACGACTTCGGTCTGATCGGCATGGTTACCGTCGTGACCGGTTTCATCCTGCTTTTTCGCGACTCGGGTCTTTCCGCGGCCACAGTACAGCAGAAAGAGATTACTCATCAGCAAATCAGCAACTTGTTTTGGATTAATCTATTTCTTAGTATCTTGTGCGGAACAACGATTGCGTTGTTGGCCCCCGTACTTGTTTGGTTTTTTCAACGGCCGGAGCTTCTTTGGATCACGATTGGGCTGGCCGGATCGGTTGTGTTTTCCGGCTTGGTTGTGCAACACGATGCCTTGCTGCGACGTCAGATGCTGTTTGGCAGACTTGTGAGCGTGCAACTAGGCGGAGAGTTTATCGGTCTCCTGGCGGCCGGGCTCTTGGCATGGGCGGACTTTCGATACTGGTCACTAGTTTGGTCGCAATATGCCCTTGGCATCTTTACCGTCTTTGCCATGTACGCCGCTTGCCCCTGGCGACCAGGTTGGCTGAGTCGCGGCTCCGGCGTAATTAAAATGCTTCACTTCGGAAAGAATATCACCGGTTTTGAGGTTCTTAACTTTTTTGCGCGAAACGGGGACAACCTATTGATCGGCAAGGTTTGTGGAGCCGCACCACTGGGGATTTATTCCCGAGCCTATTCCATATTAGTCTTGCCGTTGCTGCAAGTTAATGCACCTCTAGCTGCCGTGGCCGTTCCTGCTTTGAGTCGTCTTCAAGACGATCCGACTCGATATCGGCATTATTACTTCTCGGCCATACGCATCATTTCGTCAGTCACGATGCCGCTAGTCGCCTTCATGATGGCAATGTCAAGCAATGTCATCCTGATCGTCTTGGGTCCGAATTGGGAGGAAGTAGCAGATATCTTCTTCTGGTTTGGCATCACGGGCCTAATCCAACCTGTCAGCAACACCATCGGGTGGCTTTTCATCTCTCAAGCTCGCGTACGAGAACTGTTTCACTGGGGAATACTTGGTTCATCCATGACCATTGTTTTCTTTCTGATCGGTTTGCCGTGGGGAATACTCGGCGTGGCAATTTCTTACAGTCTTGGCTCCACATTCCTGGTTACTCCCATTCTTTATTGGTGGGGAGGAAGAAGAGGGCCTGTGAAAATGCGAGACCTATACAGTCAGCTAGCCGTGCCCTTGGCGTCCAGTGTCGTGCTGCTCCTGCTATTACTTCAGGTTCATAACCTGGAATGCATTTCCAACAGGTTCGTCGAAACGGCCGTTGGAATGCTGTGTGCCATGGTGCTCACGGCAGCTCTGATAGTTCGTGATCGAACAGGCAGAGAACTTGTGGGTCGTTTGTTGCAGATCCTCGTTCCAGCGTTTGGTTGCGATAAACAAAAGCTTGAAAAGCCCTGATGCAATTCTTTACGACGAATTTGCCCAAATACAGGAAATCCGTGGTTTGATCGAATAATAAGCGACATCGTAAAGCAATCCGTCAACTTACGTATCACGTAATGCGTTATCCACCTCAATTCGCGAATAAAAACAGACCGTTAGCTGTCGTGACGACAGCTACGAGTTGGAATGAACCACCTCAGTTTCGCCATCAGGTAACCCGGCAGTTGATACGGCATTACAATGTGTTGTTTATCGAACGAATTGTGGCAAGTTCGGTTCTTGATTGCGTCCAACACCATTGTGAGCAAATTAATGAGAATTTGATACGGTATAGGCCTCCTCAACTGCCAAAGATGTTGATGCGTTTTTATGCCTACATTCCGCTATTTCACACAGTCGTTGATTGGCTATCGCGGAAAAACATCGAAAAATGCGTCAAAGCGTTGGGCTATAGCAATGCGACACTGATAAATTTCCAGTTCGGCTTCGAACAAATCATGAAGTCGCCTCTGTTTCATCCCAAGGTATATTTATGCAATGATGATTTTCCCGGCCAGCTTGCCTACCAATGGCAACGAGCCATTTTTTTCAAGTATGAGGATAATGTCATCCGCAGGGCCGACTGCTGTCTTGTTCACAGTATGCCGTTGTATGAAAGGTTCAAGAGCAAGCATGCCAATGTCCACCTCTTGCTGCCTGGCCATGAGTTCAATCTTAGTACTCCGCCAATGCAGGCTGGCAGGAAAAAGCAGGAAGGCAATCGCATATCCGTTTGCTACATGGGATACTTCGACAACAGGATCCTTATTGATTGGTTGATCAATGTTTTATCAAACAGGAACATATCCCTCTACATAGTAGGTCCTGTCTGCGACTCCGCCGGCATTTCGCGGCTTTCAACCTTTGACAATTTCAAATTGCTTCCTCCAGCGGAAGGATCGGCGCTGCAATCGTTGCTCGAAGAAATGGATGTTTGCATCATACCATTCGATACTTCGCTTCCAGTCGTTCAGGCATGCACGCCGAACAAGCTTTTTCAGTACATTGCATGCGGCAAGCCCGTGGTGACTTCCAACATGCCACAATTAGTTCAATTGCCCGACAAATTCGTGTATGTTGCAGATAATGCCGTTGAGTTTGAGAAATGCATACTGCGGTCGCACGAAGAAGATTGCCGAGAGTTGGTTGAACAACGAATAGATATTGCCCGGCGTAATTCGTGGGATGCGAGAGGGGATCAACTGCTCGCCATTCTTCAATCATTTGCTCCTAGCTAGCCGGTATTAGTCATCGCACTGGTTTTCAAAATAAGGCGGAAGACAAATTAGCATTTCAAACGCACTAGGGCTAATACTGCTCATCGATCAGATGCTGCTGCCCATGTTTCACATATTTGACATGCCAATTAAGCCTAGTTATGTAATCTTGCTTGTTGCGCCTTTTATTAGTTTTGGAACTGCGAGCGATGGCTTAACCGGACGACGCACATGGTCGATGACATCACCCATTATTGGTCTGATTTTTTTCAGTTGCCTTGGGCAGTATTATTTAACTGTTCTTGGTGATGTGATTGATCCGTACAGCGCTCTTAAGCAAATCATGATCTATGTTTTCATGGTATTGGCGTTTGTTCTCGGTCAGCGGGCTCCTCATTTTCCTCTGCGCTGGGTGTTGTGGGTACTCTATCTTCACATCGCGCTATTGTTATCGCTATCTGTCTTTGCCGAAAAATTTCCTTTTATCTCTCGGTTGTGGTGGGGGTCGGAGGACATTGTCATGGAGAAGCTTGAAGAGCATAATACTCGACTGACCCCATTTGGCGATGGTTCGGCAGTGGCGATGGTCACACTTTTCCTATTATTGGTTGTATCTGTTCGCTTTGGCTACACGAAAGTCCCCCGTTACCACATAGTAATTTCGAGCATCTTGGTTATCCTTACAACCATTATATTAGCAAGCCGAAATCAGATGCTTGCCGCATTCATTATCGCTGGAGTAGGGATTATGGGCAAAAAATTCCTAAGCCTGAAAACGCTTGTGATTTCGACCGTTTCCGGGGCAACAATTGCCGGGGGGCTTTATATCTCCGGCAACTATTTAAGACAGCAATCATCGGTTATAGATCGCGCATATCAGAGAATCGAAGAGACGGAATTATTTAATACGAGCGATGAGAACAAGAGCGAAACTGTCTTACGTCCTATTCTGCGATGGGAAAGATTTTTTAATAGATTTGTCGAATCGCCGATCATTGGGAGCGGATTATCGTTGTTGCCGTATGAGCCTTTTGAACGACTCAATTTTCACAACGACATTTTTTTCATATTGGTATCGAGTGGCATACTGGGAGGCACGCTCTATTTGCTTTGGATATTCCGAATCTATCGAGATCTCGGCCTCTTGATACTATTGCCATTTGCTTTACCGGGCCTCACGAATAGCTTTATTACGGCAGCAGGAGTCGTGATTGTCTATTGTTTTATCGTTGGTGTTCTCATCGAGAGGAAGTATTGCATACAAATGAATGCCAGTAAGAGGGCTTCGTTTATATACAGTGCGCATTGTTAAATAATGTCGTCCACTTCGATTGTCTTTGTCGGCGAATTTTACTTCCCTGATGGTGATGCGGGAGGTCTCCGTGTCCTTGGTATCGGTAAAGCTCTTCGCGACGCGGGGTATCGGGTTGTGTTCGCCGGTATGGAAAGAAACGGACGTGAGGAAGACCTCCAAGCCGACGGCAGCTACAGTTGCCAAGGTTTTACCTATCTACCAATGAAAGACACGAGGGTTACGCGACTATCGCGACTTAAACGTGGATTGTGGACCCATGCCACGGGAATGACGACCATGAAGCGTCTGCACGCCATGAACCACTCATCGACCAACGCCATTATCGCCTACCAAGCTTCCGTGCCGCTCCTGTGGCAATTGATGTCGTTTTGCCGCAGACGGAGCATTGCCCTCGTCACGGATTGCACTGAATGGCTTGATGGCCGCCATGTATTAGGAGGCGTATTTGGGCCGATCCACTTGGATTCTGAATTACGCATGCGTTGGCTGCAACCGAAAATTGGGCAAGTCATCGCAGTGAGTTCATTTTTGGAACGCTACTACCGGAATCGCGGATGCAATGTAGTGCGTGTCCCTCCCCTGATTGACCTGAATTTAGCGGCGCAAGAGGAGA
>CAYWGR010000170.1:0-12317 GCA_964458015.1 uncultured Planctomycetaceae bacterium | reverse complement strand
CAGATCAATATCTTCGCCAACCCACCCCAAAGGACGGGTTAGACGAATGTTTACATATTTACTGGGGGGAATTTACTGGGTAAATTTTTAGAAAAGTGCCGAATTAGGGTTACGGCGAATTCGCGGATCCGGAGGATCGACGTAAGTGATTTGGTGAGAATCGCTAACGCTTGATCCATCCTATCGGCGAATTGACGTAAAGCCTATTTGCACTCAGGTTCCGTAGCGTGGAACGCCAGGTTGATTAGCGCGTAGGCGCGGGGTTGAATTGGGGTCAAAAAGAGCGAAAAGAAATGGAGATTGGGAACCGCAGATGAACACGGATAGGTGTTGTCGGGAAGTTTTTTGAGACAGGATTTACAAGATCGACAGGATTGGGATGATTGACGATTTGCGGAGGATGGAAAAAGAGGACGGCGGTTATCGGCAAGGCAAAGGACTCACGCGAAGGCGGAAAGGAACCGCTGATGGACGCGGATGAACGCGAATAGCCGTGCTGTCTGGCCGGAAATTAAGAACCACAGATGGACCCGGATAAACACGGATGAGGCAGGGGACGCAACGGCTGTAAGAGTCGATGGTGTTGGGATGTTGAAAAAAATGACGCAAAGTCGCAAAGTCGCAAAGTCGCGAAGGAACCGCGAATGGACGCGGATGAACGCGAATAGGGTGCGGTGGATGGTTGGCCTCTGATTTGCTTTTTTGTCGCACAAGTATCGAGAGGATGAAAACACGAATGAGAGAAGTAGGGAGATGCGGTTTTGTTCAGATACATGGTTAACATCTTCTCTTAAATATCCGGTAATCGAATGTGACATATGAGCTTTGTCGAGAATTACCTGATGGTGTCCTGAAATTGGAGTACCAAAACAACGGAAAAAATTAGGCCAGGAGGGTCGTAAAGAGTCCGTCCGCCTTTCACGACTATATGGGATAATGGTATACGAATACAAAACGACGGTTTTTGGGAGGCATACCACCCTCACCCCCGGCCCCTCTCCCGTAAACGGGCGAGGGGAGATGCGAAAGGCGGACGATCTCTAAACGACTCTGACGTGACATACGGTTGAGGGAAATCAGTTTGTTTGGCGTCCGCGTCATCCCGGCGTAAACGCGCGGGCCTAATACCGCCTTCGGCGGACAAGGGTCGTAAACGACCCTGGGCCCTGGCATTTGAATTTCGAGACACCCTCAATTACCTGAAAAGCCTGAGCAGAGTTGTATTTGGCCGGAACCGATTCGGTCACTGCTGTTTTCGTAATATGTCACACATCGCTGTACGTTGAAATGCGGTTGCTGTTGCGACGGCAAGGGAAATCGATTTGCCGAAGATGCCATTCCGGAATTAAAGACAGACGAAGCCAAACACCTGAAGTTCGCCATTTTTCAGGGCAGTTGCAATGCCTTTTTGTCCCCGAACGTTGGGATGGTTGCCAGCATGTTTTCAGAGCAGAAGAGCGGAGGGCAGTTGGCCGATGCAGTACGTAGAGCTTTTTTGGATGTTGTCTATCCGGGCGACGATGAACTGTTAGCGGACGACTGTTGTGACATACACGAACTAGCAGGGCTGCAATCGCAAGAATGGAACTGCCATTGGGCTAGTGTTCCTGATTCGGCGATAGAGCAACATTCGCAGAGCCTGTCATTTATGAGTCCCGAGGCCTTTCGATTCTACCTTCCCGCCTTCATTACCTACGTGTTGGAAAAACCTGAGTCGGACAAACCTGTGTTACCATTTTTGATATATGAGTTGATGAATACAGCCGAAGGCGCTACCCCACACGGCAAGTGGCGAACCCTCTGTGAGCGCCGAATTGGACTGTTGTCAAGCGAGCAGAAGAAGGTGGTTTTCGACTTTCTGGAATATGTGCGAGATGTGTTGCGCGATCCAATGTGTATACGGGAAGCCGAAAGGACCGTGGAGCGATTGCGCCCTTACCTACAATGAGGAAAGGATGATGAAGAGGAAAGATCAAAATTAGACAGGAGGGTCGTGAAGAGTCCGTCCGCCTTTCGCGACTATATGGGATAATGGTTTACGAAAAATAAAACGGTGTTTTTGGGAGACAACCCGCCCTCACCCCCGGCCCCTCTCCCGTAAACGGGCGAGGGGAGACGCGACAAGGATAGCGGCATTGCGAACGATCCGAACGACTGGTGCCGGGAGCACGACGCCCCGCGTTCTATTGTCGATTTGCTCAAACGGGTTGTCCGCGTGAGCATTGAAACGATGAAGCTTGTGAATTCTCTGCCCGCGCTCAACGAGCGTTCCGCAACGCCAACACCGTCACGAGCGAAGTGAAGGTAGAGAGATATCATGTGGCGGCAGAATCCGCGCACATTCCGGGAGCTGTTAGCTCCCGGCTAATGGGCTTCGAGCTACCGACATGGTCTTTTACTTTTCCGGTATGCAACTGCCGATCAACACGGCGGGCAAGCCCGCCCGCTTCACGGGGCGTTTTGTGGGGTATCTGTTTTGGCGATCGAAGATTCGTGCAGGGATAGGTACGGCAAGAGGCCCGTGAACGGGCCTGACAGGTTTTGGGTTTCGCGATAGATGTCCCAGGCGTAAATGAGGGCTAGGTAAAAGTGAAGAATACGTCGCAGGCGTGAAGGTCTTGGGCTAGAAAAAATGTAGGACGTCCCTAGAAAAGGAAGTTTCAGGTGTGAAGGCGGGCTAGGTAAAGCGAAGTAGTCGCAGGCGTCACGGTAGATCATCGTTGAAACCGTGTGGTGGGGGCCGGACCAGAAGAACTGCAAAGTCGCCAAAAGCAGTCATTCTGTGAGCGTAGCAAAGAATCTATCCGAGCCAATCCAAGTACCAATACGTCAACGAGATCCTTCGCTTCGCTCAGGATGACGGTTCTTCTGTGATCAATGACTTTGCCGTTCTCCTGGGAGCCGGACAAGGGAGGTATCGTTTATTCCGAATGTAGCAGTTGGGGTAGCCGGCAGAGATATCACGCCGTAACCATTTGCAAGGTATATTTTTTCACACGAAAACGGGGAGGTGTTCTTCGTTAACGGCCCCCATTGCGTGACACGACCGCCGCGGCAGGCGATTGAATTTTTACCCGAGGATATTTTCCAATGGCAAGTGTCTATTTTCGCCGATTGTCGTATCTTTTGCTTCTGTTCATGGTTCCGGTGATTGTGGGGTGCGGCGGCTCGGCCAGTGCCGATAAGTCGAAGGAGTTGCCGCGGGTGACAGTGGCCCATCCGGTCGTCCGGAGCCTGGTGGATGAAGACGATTACAATGGTTGGCTGGTGGCGTCCCAGACAGTTGAATTAAGGGCCCGGGTGCGCGGGCATATCCGGAAGATCCACTTCAAGGACGGCGATCAGGTTCAAAAGAATCAGTTATTATTCGAGCTTGACCCTCGCCCCTTCCAAGCATCTCTCGATGAAACGCTGGCTCAAGTCAAATCCTTGGAAGCACAGCAGGTTGCCGCGAACAAGAATGCAGCTCGTCTGGAAGGACTACTAAAGGCCAACGCCGCGGCAGCCTCGGACTACGAGGAAGCTTTGGCCAATGCACAGTCGTACTCCGCTCATATCGCCGCGAAAATGCAGGAAGTGGAGAAGTGCAAACTGGATCTCGAATTCTCGCGCATCACTGCTCCCATCGCCGGGAAGATCAGCCGAGCGATGCTTACGGAAGGCAATCTTGTCAATGCCGGCGGCAGCGATCCGGTGCTGACGACGATCGTGGCCGTTGATCCGATCTATGTGGATTTCAACGTTGACGAACGCGCGATTCAGCGCTATCAGGGGTTGGGCTCGGGGCGTCAACAACCGGACAACCAGAAGTCGTTGCGCGATCAACGAATTCCCTTCTACTTCGGCCTCGACACGGAAAACGGTTTTCCACACCAAGGACATATCGCTTTTGCGGACAATAAATATTCGGAAGGGACCGGCACGATTTTGCTGCGCGGCGTTGCCAAGAATGCGGACGGCCGACTCATCCCCGGCTCCCGCGTCCGCGTGCGTATTCCGGTCAGCGACAAGTATGAAGCGGCGGTGGTTCCCGATTCCGCCGTTCTCTCCGACCTGGATCGCAAGTATTTACTCGTTCTGGGGAAGGATAACATGGTGTTGCGGCGCGACATCACGCCGGGACGTTTGCTCGACGACGGCATGAGGGTTATTCTGCCCGCTGCCGGCGACGAGAAGCAAGCAGGAAGCGGAGAGCAAAGCAAAAAATGGGCAGACGAATGGGTGATTACCGTAGGTCTTCAGAGGGCGAGAGTCAATTACCCCGTGCATCCGTTGGATGCCAACGGCCAACCGATCGACACCAAGGCGGCCGCGAAGTAAAGCAATCTACGAACTGTTATTAATACCGACATTGCCAATGTTCAAGATTCAACCGCAAACACGGCTGTTTCAGCCGAGTTTGCTGGCCTAATTGGCCGCGGAACAGTTCATTAGCAATGTAGGACGCAATAGGAATTCATTTATGTTCGCTCGTTTCTTCGTTGATCGGCCGATTTTCGCCACGGTGCTGTCGCTGGTCATCGTCATCGTCGGCTTGGTGGCGTTGACGCGCCTGCCTATTGCGCAGTATCCGGAGGTTGCCCCGCCCACGATCCAGGTCTCGGCGGTTTATCCGGGAGCCGATGCGGAAACCGTGGCTACCACCGTAGCCACTCCGATTGAGCAGGAGGTCAACGGCGTCGAGCGCATGTTGTACATGGCATCGCGCTGCACCAATGACGGCCAGATGTTTCTGGATGTGACTTTCGAGTTAGGGACCGACCTGGACATGGCCCAGGTGCTCGTGCAGAACCGCGTATCCGTGGCTGAGGCAAAACTGCCCGAAGACGTGAAGAGAATTGGCGTAACGACGAAGAAAAAATCGCCTAGCATCCTGCTATGCGTTAATCTGGTTTCCGATAAGAAGCCGGACGGCAGCTACTACTACGACCAGCTTTATCTGAGCAACTACGCTTCGCTTAGCGTGAAAGACGATCTGGCTCGCGTTAAGGGGGTGGGCGACGTAGCGTTTCTCGGACCGCGCGACTACAGCATGCGCATTTGGCTGGATCCGCAGAAACTCGCCTCGCTCGGCATGACGTCCACGGACGTAATCAATGCTATCCGCGAGCAGAACGTGCAAGTTGCCGCGGGACGTCTCGGACAACCGCCGGTCTCGGCGGGCGCCGGCGTGCCGTTTCAACTCGTCATCAAGACTCAAGGCCGGCTCAGCAGCGAACAGCAATTCGACAACATTATCGTCAAGACGGGTTCGAAGGGCGAAGTCGTTAAGCTGCGGGATGTCGTGCGTAAAGTTCAGCGAGACGAGCACGGGCGAATTATCGAGAAAGGCACCGAACTTGGCGCCAGGAATTACGATGTGAACAGCTACCTCGACGGCAGTCCGTCGGTCACGTTGGCGGTGTTCCAGTTGCCAGGCTCGAACGCCTTGACAACGGCCGACGAGATCAAGGCGAAGATGAAGGAGCTGAAGGCGAAGTTTCCCCAGGGGGTGGATTACAAGATCGTTTACGATACCACGGTTTTTATCGACGAATCGGTCCACGAAGTCTACAAGACGCTGTTCGAGGCGTTTGTACTGGTATTTATTGTCGTACTCATCTTCCTGCAAGACTGGCGAGCGACGCTCATGCCCATGATCGATGTGCCGGTGTCGCTTATCGGCACGTTCGCGGTCATGGCTCTGCTGGGCTTTTCGCTGAATAATCTCCCGCTTTTCGGGCTGGTATTGGCGATCGGCATCGTGGTGGACGATGCCATCGTAGTCGTGGAAAACATCGAGCGATGGATGGCCAAAGGTCTTCCGCCGCGCGAAGCGACCATTAAGGCGATGGATGAGATCACCGGCCCGGTGATCGCCATTACACTGGTGCTTAGCTCGGTTTTCATCCCGACAGCCTTTCTGGCCGGCATCACGGGGCAGTTCTATCGGCAGTTTGCCCTGACCATCGCCGCATCGACGATCATCTCGGCCATCAATGCCATGACGATGGCTCCGGCACGAGCGGTGACTTTGATCAAGCCGCATGTACACGGCCAGGAGAGCCATCGCGAGGCGCTGCCGCGTTGGGGTTTCGCTCTTTTAGTCGGCTATATCGTTTATTGGTTTGCGGAGCCCATCATGATGGCAATGTTCGGCCTGTCTTCGCCGGGCAATGGGCACAGCGCCGAGGCGACGGAAGGAACTGCTTCGTCGGTCGTCGCGATATGGAGCGTTCGGTTGATATTGCTCGGCGTTGGAAGCGTTGTCGGCTGGATCATTGCGCCGACACTTAATAACGTACTCAACCGGTTCCTGAGCGGTTTCAATTGGGTTTTCGACCGGCTCTCGGGCGGCTATGGATTCCTGGTCCGCGGCTTACTCCGCGTGTCGTTTATCCTGCTGATTGTCTACGGCGGGTTGCTAGCGATGACGGCCCTGGGATTCAAGATTGTGCCCAAGGGCTTTATACCTGAACAAGACAAAGGATATTTAGTCGTCAACGTGCAACTTCCCGACGGCGCCAGTTTGGAACGCACGGATCGTCTGGTGAACCAGCTCAGCAAGATCACACTGGAAACCGAGGGCGTGGCGCACGTAATCGCGGTGCCGGGCTATTCCACTCTATTAGGCACGAATATCAGCAACGTGGGCGGCATGTTCGTCATTCTGAGCCCCTTCGAAGAGCGAAAAGAGCATAAGGAGTTGCATGCCGTGCGAGTCGCCGCCGAGTTACAGAAAAAGTACAATGCACACATGGAAGCCACGATCGGCGTTTTCGGGGCTCCGCCTGTCGATGGTCTTGGATCTACCGGCGGCATCAAACTTCAGATTCAGGACAAGCGCGATGCAGGGTTACGCGCTCTCCAGGGGGCCGTTCAAGCAACCGCCGATTCCGGTCAGCAACAGCCGGGCATTGCCGCGCTGTTCACGACCTTCAGCGTTACACAACCCCAGATCTATGTCGAGATCGACCGCGACAAGGCCAAGGCGCAGTCCGTCTCGCTCGACGATGTCAACAATACGCTACAGACCTATCTTGGATCGTACTATGTGAACGACTTCACTTTTCAAAATCGGAACTGGCAAGTCAACATCCAGGCCGACCCGAAGTATCGCATGCACGTCGAGGATATCGGACGCCTGGAAGTGCGCAATGCTTTGGGCGACCGTGTACCGCTGGCCACCTTGATCCATGTTAAAAACACTTCGGGGCCCGCCATCGTCAATCATTATAATCTTTACCCTTCCGCGGAAATCACCGGCATCCTAGCGCCCGATACAAGTTCGCGCCAGGGGATCGAAATCTTGGACCGCGTTGCCGAAGAGCAGCTTCCATCCACGATGGGTTACGCATGGACGGAATTGAGTTTTCAGGAACTGCTGGCGGAGAAGGACTTGCTATCGAAGCTGGTTTTCCCGCTTGCCGTATTGTTTGTGTTCATGGTCCTCGCCGCGCAGTATGAAAGCTGGACGCTGCCGATGGCGATTCTGCTGATCGTGCCGATGTGCCTGCTTTCGGCGTTGATCGGCTTATGGATGACAAGTCTCGACAACAATATCTTTGCACAGATCGGATTTGTCGTGCTGATCGGCTTGGCCGCCAAAAATGCAATTCTGGTCGTGGAATTTTCAAAACAGTTGGAAGACTCCGGCATGAGCCGTGTGGAAGCCGTGGTCGAGGCATCGCGTACCCGGCTGCGGCCAATCCTGATGACTGCATTTGCTTTCATTCTCGGAGTGGTGCCCTTAGCGGTTGCCAAAGGCGCGGGAGCGGAGATGCGAGTTCCGTTGGGGGTGGCCGTGTTCAGTGGAATGCTCGGCGTAACCTTTTTCGGCTTAATCTTCACGCCGGTCTTCTACTCGATCATTATGCGGTTTGCGGGAAGCGGCGGTTCGAAAAAAGATCAACCTGTCACGATGCAGGACGAGAAATCGCCGTAAAAACCCAGCGATGCCGAGAAGCAATCGGGTGCGAATCGGCCGTATAGTTGAATTCCTCGCAAAATGGCGTGCCATCGCTCCGCTCGACCCGCCCTACAAGTTTTCCTATATTTTACAGTTGATTGGCCGTACAATTTTGATCATTGCACTTGTCTGTGGCGGGGGGCTATCCCTATAATTCGTCTGCGTCGGAAATCGACAGCCCTGGGGGAAATGTTTTCATGGCAATGCCTTTCCACGATTCGGAAAATCATCGCTCGCTGGACGAAGTCCATCGGACGGTGACGATTCCCACAAGTCGTTGGTGGCGGCGGATGTTTGCCTTTGCGGGGCCGGCCTATCTGGTGTCGGTCGGCTATATGGACCCGGGCAATTGGGCGACCGACATTCAGGGCGGTTCTCAGTTCGGCTACCGATTGATATGGGTGCTCTTGATGAGCAACCTCATGGCGGTGCTGCTGCAAACGCTCAGCGCTCGGCTGGGACTTGTGACCGGCCGCGACCTGGCCCAAGCTTGCCATGACGATTATCCGCGGGGCATCAATTACATCTTGTTTGGGTTGTGCGAAATCGCCATTGCCGCCTGCGATCTGGCCGAAGTTTTAGGGTCGGCCATCGGGATGAATCTGCTATTCGGATTGCCCTTGATCTACGGCGTGTTGATCACCGGCTTCGATGTGCTGCTGTTGTTGATCATTCAGCATTTCGGGATTCGGAAACTGGAAGCGTTCATTTTGGTGCTTGTTGTAACAATTGGGACGTGTTTTTTGGTCGAGATCTTTCTGTGCCAGCCTTCGCCGGCGGAGATTGCCAAAGGATTTGTGCCTCACATGCTGAATGGCCAAGAATTGTATATCGCTATCGGCATTTTGGGCGCTACCGTGATGCCGCATAATCTTTATCTGCATTCGGCACTGGTTCAAAGCCGCGATGTCACGCGAAGCCGCGAGGCGGTTGCCCAGGCATGCCGTTACAATTTTATCGACTCGGCCGTGGCCATGAATGGCGCGTTTCTGGTCAATGCAGCGATTTTGATCGTGGCGGCCTCGACTTTTTGGGCGCAAGGCATTCGGGTCGAACGGATCGAAGACGCGCACGCCATGCTCGACAGCGTGTTGGGCACCTGGCTGGCTCCTTTTGCGTTTGCCCTAGCTTTGCTTTGCGCGGGCCAAAGTTCGACCATCACGGGTACGCTGGCCGGCCAGATCACGATGGAAGGATTTTTGCGGTTTCGGATTCGTCCTTGGTTGCGCAGGCTAGTCACGCGCGTTTTGGCCATTGCACCCGCCGTGACGGTGATTTTGATTGCCGAAGACCAAACGGTGGGCGTTTACCAACTGCTGATTTTAAGCCAAGTGATTTTAAGCCTGCAATTGTCGTTTGCCGTGGTGCCATTGGTGCGTTTTACCAGCAGTCGGCAGAAGATGGGGCCGTTTGTGAATCCCCAATGGGTGCAGGGATTGGCATGGCTCGTGACGGCCGTCATTGCGTTCCTTAATGGGAAACTGGTTGTCGAGCAGATCGGGGGTTGGATCGTGGCGGCGGGCTCCTGGGGCTGGTTGGTCAGTGCGGTATGCGTACCGACGGCATTAGGGCTTACGGTTTTACTGCTGTGGATGGTTTTTCGACGGGAAAAACCGGTCCGGAAGGCGTTGGCTCTCTCGGCCGATGAGGTGGCCGACTTGGCCATGCAGTCCCAGCGGCGGTTCCGAAAAATTGGCGTCGCCTTGGATGTTTTGCCCAGCGACAAGGCCATGCTTGCCGAAGCAATTGCCTTGGCAACGACCCATCGGGCGGAATTGGTGCTGATTCACGTGGTAGATGGCGTGGGAGGCACTTGGTACGGTCCTCAAACCGGCGACCAGGAAAGCCGCGAAGACGCAGCCTACCTTGATGCCTTGGCCGCTCGTTTACGGGGTGAATTACAAGGTCAGGGCGTACCCAGCGTGGAAACGATATTGGGCTATGGACACCCGCCCAGTGAGATTGTGGATATAGCGCACAAGGTGGGTGTCGATCTGATGGTTTTAGGCGGACATGGCCACCGCGGTCTGTTGGATTTGCTCTATGGCGAGACCATCGCGGGAGTTCGGCACGGGCTAAACATTCCGGTGGTCACGGTCAAAGGCTAAAGCCCCCCTTGTGTTGGGGTGGGGATCGCTTGCAACCCCCGAATCTTTGATTAGAATACAATAAGTTCGGGGGTTGTGTCATCATTACTCGGCAAGTCGGGATTTCCGATCCAACGCTATCGATGGAGTGTTCGGCAGTGGCCGACCTCGATCGTTTCGAGGGGCGTTGAATGCTGGTTCGATTGCACGCCGCCTTCCAAATTATCTTTCCTTGGGAGATATCGCATTAATAGATCGTCTGAATGGAAAGACTGCGAAGCGGAGGTTACGACTTTTCCCTTGAGCAATGAACCACGTGAGACGGAATATCTTATGCAAGGATTCGTGCGGGTAGTCTTTTTTATCTATCTCGTTTTATTAACGGTGTTGCTTTTGGTAGCGGATCCCATGCGTCTGGCCGGCATGCGCGACAATTCATCCGGTTTATTTCGTATGATCATTCCCGTGGCTCATCTCGTGAGCTTTTGGGGGCTAACGGTGCTTGCACTTATTGTACGCTGGCCAATCCCACGGTGGAGCCTAGCTTTGTTTTTGGTTCTATATGCCGGCGTAACGGAAGTATTACAGAGTTGCTTGCCGCCGCGCCAGGCGGAATGGGGCGATTGGTTTCAGGACATCGGAGGGATCGCACTTGGCGTAGCGATCTGTTGGACAAGTGCGTTTGCCATGGGAAAATGTTCGGGGAAGCGGATGAGACCGCGGAATACCGGCGGCCCCAGGGCGTCCGATGAGTGGGAAGTAGTGCGCAACGTGATGTCGCGTCCGCCCATTCGTGATGAGACTTGGTGGAGATGATTCGCGATATCGTTGATGGTTTATTCTTTCCGGAATAATATGGCTGCCATGAGGAGTTGCAAGTGAGAACGCTCAACGTAAGGTTGGCAATAATCCTGGTGATCGTTGTGGTCGTATCCTGCGTCGGAGTGCATTTTCTGCACGGCTATCAGATCCGCCGGAACGCTTATGTATTTCTGGATGCGGCCGATCGCGCTCATGAACGTGCGGAAGAGGCCGGGAAGGATAAGAAACCGATCCAGGAGCAAAAAGCCTATCTTGAAGAAATCAAGAACCTCGGCTGGTATGCGCGGCTTATTCCGGAAGATGTGGACAACCTGGAGCGGCTGGGGATGTTGTTGGCCGACCGAGCGCAAGACAACCGGATGTTCAGCATGGCGTTCGGTACATTGGAAAGAGTATTGCGTCTGGATCCCGAGCGGCAGAAATCGCGTCGCCGTTTGGTCGAGATGGCGTTGATGATTCGCCGCTACCAGGATGCCAAGGACCACTTGCAAGAGTTTCTGTTGAAACAATCGCCCGATGACGCGGAACTGTGGGAATTGCTGGGGCGATGTTACGCGGAAACGGGCGAATATGACAAGGCAGTCGAGGATTTCAAAAAAGCGATTGAATTTTCGCCGACGCGCGTAGAAGTTTACCCTCGCTTGGCAGGAGTTTTGCGCTATCATTCCTCGCGTCCCAAGGAAGCCGACGATTGGATGGAGAAACTGGTCCAGAGCAATCCGAAATCGGCGCAAGCCCATTTTCTGTACGGCAGCTATCTTAAGAGCATCGACGCCGATGACAAGGCGATGAAAGAGGCATTGAAGGCGCTGTCGATATCTCCCAATAATCGAGACGCTCTATGGCTAACGGCGCAATGTTATCTGGGCAAAGACGATTTCGGGAAGGCCCGCGAGTATGCGCAACGCGGCATCAAGTTGTATCCCGAGAATATCACGATGTACACCACTTTGGCCGACATCGAGCTAAGGGCGGGGAATCGTGACAAAGCCATTACGGCCCTGCAAGACGGATTGAATGCGACGGAGCGCAGTCCCCAGCTTCTTTGGAGCAAGGCGAATTTGTTGATCGATGTGAATCGGCTGAAAGACGCCGAGGCCATCGTGGAAGAGTTGCGAGCGACCGATTATCCCAAACAATTGATCGATTATCTCACTGCGCGGATCGAGTTCGTGCAGGGGCATTGGTTCGCCGCCCGCCAGGGATTCGAGCGTGTGCGCGGCATGTTGACATTGTGGCCTAATTTGTTGAAACAAGTCGATGTGTGGATCGGGCAGTGTTACGGTCAGGTCGGCAACCGCGACCTCCAGTTGGAAGCCTATCGCCGCGCGTTGAACGTCGATCCGTTTAATGCGCCGGCTCGGGCTGGCATCACCGAATCGCTGTTGGCTTCAGGAAACGTGGATGATGCGCTGAAGGAATACAACAGCGCCGCCAAGGCATTCCCGAAAGACTTCTCC
>CAYWGR010000169.1:0-12722 GCA_964458015.1 uncultured Planctomycetaceae bacterium | reverse complement strand
TTCCCCCCCCCTTTTGTTGGCCCCCCCCCCCCCCCTCGGGGTCGGGGGGGGGGGGGGGGGGGCGGGTCGTACTGTTTTCGGTTTTCTATTTTTTGTCTGTTATCCGAGCATCCTGAGTTGCTCTTTGTGGCATTTGGCCATGTCTGTCATGCCGGTCTCTCTCAATCAAAAACCTAGCCCTTTCACGCCATATGCACAGCAGCCCGAGCGGTTTCAACTGCCAACCGCCCTCACCCCCGGCCCCTCTCCCGCTTGCGGGAGAGGGGAGCTTGGCATTTCCAGCCTCTCTCGAAAAAGTGAGAGAGGGGAGATCAATCGTATTTTACGCCTGCTTCGCGAGCAATTCCTCGCGCGACGGCTTCCAAGTTTTCATTCACATCGCTATTGGTCACACGAAATACACGATAGCCTTGATTCTCCAACCAATCCGTTCGTATCGTATCCGCTTCCAGTTTTTCGTCGTGACTCATTCCGTCGAGTTCGACGATCAACTTAATCTCTCGACAGCAAAAGTCAACGATGTACGGTTCGATGATTTCTTGCCGCCGAAATTTCAGCCCACTAAGTCTCCTACTTCATAGTACGGACCATAGTAATTGCTCAGGTGGCGTTCCCACGTGACGGAGATTGCGGGCACGGCCGAGCATCATGGGGTGCTGTGGGCAAGGTTTGTCGGGCATTGTAATGCGTTTCTCCAGTGCCAACCGCCCTCACCCCCAGCCCCTCTCCCGCTTGCGGGAGAGGGGAGCTTGTAATTTCCAACCTCTCCCGAAAAGCGGGAGAGGGGAGATTTTTGTCGTCGCGTTACTGCTTCCGATGGTCGCCGATCTTCGGGGTGCTGGGATGCACGTGGGGGCCGAAGTAGCGGAGGCCGACCAGCGGCTCGCCGCCGGTGTTGACGATTTCGATACCGGCCTTGGCGGCGCCTTCGGTGATATAAACTTCATCCCACGGCTCTTCGCCGAAGTGGATCATCACGGGGGCTTGAATTTCCAGCTTGCCCATCCGGCCGGCGCCTTGGACCGTGATCCAGCCGCTCGCGCCCGGATCTTTCAACACGCACTTCGCGCCAGGCATCACGGTCAATTCCTTGGCCGTTACCAGTTGCTCACCGTCGAATCCGCCGTAATCGATCCAGCGGTCGGTGTAGCCGGGGCCGGAACGCTCCTGATCGACGATCGGCTCGACGTAGTTGTGCTGCATGAAATACGGATCGACGTTCTTCTCCCAGTCGAGCTGCTCGACGATGAAATCGAGGTCGCGATGCTTGTCCTTCGGCACGTCCTTGACCAGCAGATCCCACGGCACTTCACGTCCTTCGACCAACGACTGGTACATGCCGAACACATCGGAACCCCATTGCGGTTCGTAGGTGCAAAGCGACCCGGGGGCGTGCAACACGCCGGCCGGAATCATCCAGCCGGTGCCCGGCTTCAGACGATAGGCTTTCGACAGATCGAGGATGCCGTTGTCGCCCTTGCTCCAGTTTTCGAGGCAGCGGCGCACGTCGGCCTTCGTCGTGCCGGGCTCCAAGCCCATGAACGTATAGTCGAAATGATTTTCAGCGGCATTCAATTGCGGCGGGAAATAATAGCACTCGGGCTTGCCTTGCTGGCCGGTCAATTCGGCATGCTTGGCTTGCTGGTGCATGTGGTGGGGGATGGGGCCCATGTTGTCGAAGAACTTCGAGTAGACCGGCCATCGCTTGTACTTGTCCCAAATCGCCTGACCGACAATCTTACCCTTGCCTTCCTCGACGGCGTCTTTCAACAGAAAACGCTCGCCCTCGAACACGCAATAGCTCAAGCCTTCGTCGTCGGCGCGGCCGTCGTTCGCGGCCTCCGTGGTGCTGGCGAACCAACGTTCGTCGATGCCGCCGCGATGCGCGCCCAGGGCGTACCAATCGGTCGGGGCCAGTTTGATGCGTTTGCCGGGATGCAGGAAACTGCGGGGCACCCAGTTGGGCGTTAAACGCAGCAAACCATTGCCGGCGTCCAGGGCGCGGTTCAAAATGGCTCCTACGTTATCCCGCTTGACGATCTTCGATGCACACATAAGAAAGATTCCTCCCAAAGGAAAATTTGCTTGAAAATGGCTGTCCAATCGCCTCTTTGTACACCGTCCGCAACCCCTTGGCAAGCAACATTTTGCCGTAATTTGGGCGGACAGGAAAAACATGTCGTTTCCGTACCGAATTCTGTCTTTTAGGTACAAATTTCTTTTTTCTTACACCTGAAATTTCGCCCCAGGGACTGCAATAAATCGGGAAAGCGTGTATACTTCTCGCCAACGATTGCGCCCTGCATTGCCAATAACGCCAGTGCTTGGCCGGCCTGCTAACGAACCGGGCTGGTACAGCCATGTTTGCGATGGAAGTAAGGGGCCTTGGCAACATCGGCATCAAATCATTTTTTATCGGAGGGAGACCAGCGGTCATGTCCAAAAAATCGTGGATTCTTACGGATGTCGATGCGGATATTTATCAGGAACAAATCTCGATCGGTCCCGACCAAGCCGGCGGCAAGGGCCGCGGCTATTCCATCGTCAAGCGAACCCTTCGCGGCGGCTTGCGTGAGGGCGTCGATGTCGTTGAAGTCGACAACGGGCGGCTCCGTTTTGTCGTTATTCCCACGCGCGGTATGGGGCTTTGGCGAGCAAGCTGCGGCGATCTGCGGCTCGGCTGGCAGTCGCCTGTCAAAGGGCCTGTGCATCCGGCATTCGTTTCTCAATGGGGAAGCAACGGCCTGGGGTGGCTCAACGGTTTCGACGAGCTTTTGGTGCGTTGCGGTTTGGAAAGCAACGGCGCGCCGGAGTATTGGCCTAACGGCGCCGTTCGCTATCCGTTGCACGGCCAGATCGCCAATACGCCGGCCAACAAGGTCGAAGTAACCGTAGATGGCGATTCGGGCGAAATCTGCATCACCGGCGTCGTGGACGAGACAAGGCTGTTCGGCCAGAAATTGCGTTTGACCTCGACCATTCGCACCCAGGTCGGTTCGACGGCCGTAACAGTTTCGGACGAAGTGACCAATCTTTCGGCCGAGCCGGGCGAATTGGAATTGCTTTACCATATCAATTTCGGCGTGCCGCTGCTGAGCTCAGGTGCGAAGGTGGCCGCGCCGATCAAAAAGATGGCCCCGCGCGACGGCGTTGCGGCGGCCGATATTCCCACATGGGACGTTTACGAGCCCGAGACGCCCGGCAAGCCCGAAGCATGCTACTTCTTTGACCTCCTCCCCGATGCAGCAGGCAACACCCAGGCCACGCTGCAATCGGCCGCGGGCGACAAGGGCGTCAGCGTTAAATTCAATAAAAAGCAGTTGCCGTGCTTCACGATTTGGAAGAACCGGCACTCGGCCGTCGATGGCTATGTGACCGGCTTGGAACCGGCCACGAATTATCCCAATGGGAAATCATTCGAAAAAGCGAAAGGCCGCGTTATCACGTTGGCGCCAGGCGAATCGCGCCGTTTCGAGGTTACCATTGAAGCGCACCCGGACGCCGCCTCGTTAGTTGCGGCTCAAAAAGCCGTGGCAGCGATCCAAGGCAGCACAACGCCCGAGATTTGCTCGCAACCCGACCCGAATTGGGCGGCTTGATGCCGTTCTGTTTGCTGCGTGTCTTTTGAAAACGGAAAGGATCGCCCCAACCGAAAGAATCGTGTCGACGGTCTCATCACTCAAGTAGATGACTCAAGGAGGAAAAAACAATGTCCTTATCTGATTTTTCTGGGGCCAACCAGACGTTGCAGTCGATCTTCCATCGTCATAGCGTTCGGATGTTCACGGATCAGGAAGTGCGTGATGAGGATCTGCAGACAATTTTAGAGGCGGCCAACTGCGCGCCGTCGGCCCATAACCAGCAATCGTGGCGGTT
The DNA here is from genome assembly GCA_964458015.1 of uncultured Planctomycetaceae bacterium. GTDB lineage: Bacteria > Planctomycetota > Planctomycetia > Pirellulales > Thermoguttaceae > CAYWGR01. Next base: position 8,846 of record CAYWGR010000169.1, on the reverse strand, counting down.
CATGATTCTGCGCAACCAAAAGAAACACGACTTGGCCGAGTTGGTCAGTCATCGCGCGACCGAATATCCGCGGTCGGCGTCGATTTTGATGCGTATGGCTGCCCGAAGCATCTTGGGCGCGCCGGTCGTCGTGGCAGTAGCCAACACTGGCGAGCTAATCCGCAACGGCGCCGAGCTTTTCCGCGTCGATAAAGAACTGGCCCATGATTTTTTCCGCACGATGGAGATTCAAAGCTCGGCGGCCGCCGTCGAAAATCTGCTCTTGGCCGCCACATCGCTGGGGATCGGCTCCGTGTGGCTTGGCATTTTATTTTTGATGAAAAAAGAAGTGCTCGAATTTTTAGGCGAGCCGGCCGGCGAGTTCATGGCCGTCGTGCCGCTCGGCTACCCCGCCAAAACCACCGAAGGCCCCAAAAAACGCCCCTTGGATGCCTTGATCCGGAATTTAGATTAAGTAGGGTGCGTCCGCGACGCACCATCCATTGCGTTTCTTACGCACGTTGTTTCGGTGCGTCACGGACGCACCCTACTCAGTGGGTTTTTAATCGATACTTGTGGTTGACAATTTCAGTTTCTTTGGGCGTTCGCCAATGCCCCAAAAACGTTCGAATTTGTACAAGAACGGGGGCGTTCTGCTCTTGAATTTCAAACCAGAGAAATCCCTTACGCTTGATGTATCGGTGTCCACACTCGGACAAGAAAACGCAGCCCCACACATCATCGCGTACTATCTTGTAATGATCCCATCTTTGCACATGGCATTGACAGCATGGAGCTTCATTCTGTTGGCGTGCATTTAGATTGGCAATGATAATGAGCAGAAGATAACCCGCAATCCCACCGCTGATGATTCCCAGCCATCCCGTACCAGTCCAGGCACCTGCGACCGCACTGCCTCCGACAAACAAGATGATCCACATGAGGTCAATTAAGTTCATTGAATCACTAAGCCCAAGGTTATAGGGGTATAAGTAGGGTGCGTCCGCGACGCACCATCCATTGCGTTTTTTGCGCACGTTGTTTCGGTGCGTCACGGACGCACCCTACTCAGGTTGATTCCAATCAGGGCATGGGTTGATGCCGCCCCAATCGAGCGAATATTCACCCTGGTCAACATAACGAACGAAACTCGACCACCGATAATCGCGAACGCGGCTAACGAGGCGATGTTTGACCGGATTCCAATGAATGTAATCCACACACCGCTTCAGATCTTCCTCATCGCGACAACAATGCTCCCAAAAACGTCGCTGCCAAAGCGCCTGTTCACCTCGCGCTTTGCGGGAAGTGGTTGACATATTTTGACGCCCGCCGTTTGCAAGATAATCACGTGTAAAAAGCCCTTTAATCCTGCGCCAACGGGTTGAATAATCTCGATCGTCTGAAGGTAGTGTCCAAACAGTATGTAGATGGTCGGGCAATAATACGACAGCCACAATGGAAAACGGCCGATTGACGCGGACATACTGAATGGCCGTCCGTAGGCATTGTCGCGCCAAGGGGTTCGTCAAGATAGATTGTCGCCAATGAGTTACCACCGTGAAAAAATACGTCCCCCCTGGCACGAACCAACGTCGATAGTCGCTCATCGTTGATCTAATCGCATTTTAATTTTACTCGTAGGGTGCGTCCGCGACGCACCAAAATGAATTTTGCCTGCTCCCTCGCTCGCTTGCGGGAGAGCGTAGGGTGCGTCCGCGACGCACCTTCCATTGCGTTCTCTTTATACACTTTATCTCATTGCGTTCCTCTGCACGTTGTTTCGGTGCGTCGCGGACGCACCCTACGCTTGCTGTTTGGCGGGAAAAGTCATTACGATTCGTTACGGGGTATGTTTCCACTCAATTCGTTCAGAAGATCCTCCTGGAAATCCAGACCACTTCGGCAGAAAGACCGCGAAAAAGAGAAACAGAAAAACCAGGAGACCGATAATGCTCATTAGAATTTGAAACGAAACATATCGATTTGCCGCCCTGCCGAGGCTTTGATCTTCGTCTTCGAAATACTCCGAGCAAGAGGGCAGCTTTCTTTTCTCCTGATTGTCGGAAAGGAAACCTCCTTGCTCTTCATCCTCGGAAAAATGAGACTCATCTAGCGAAGGAGCAAGCAGTTTCTTTTTTGCCTGTTCAAATTCAGCATCCGTCAAACTACCGGAAGATCGAAGCTGCTCTATCTTCTGGAGGTCGTCGGCCAAACTCATAGCTAATCCCCCACGGATTGACGCATCGTTGCGGTGATGATCCAAAGCAGCCGTCATTCTTCCATGATGTGACGGATTGTCAATTACTTGCAGGTAGTAGTCGCGGCAAGGGGGTAGACTTTGAAAAATTCACCCGGAAAATGCACGATTTACGCGGATGTGTTCTCACGCCGTCGGAAGCCCATCGACGACGCCAAGGCACAGCTTTGACGAAATTCGTAACATATTGCTATTTATAGACTTGTAACATTATCCTACACTTTCCCTAGAAGCCGGCGCGGCCTTTCCGGGGTCTAAAAGATCGTGGGAAGAAGCCCTAGGTTGCCCGGTCTCTCCCCAGGCTTTTTGCGGGGGCGTGAAATCCCTGGTTTTCACAAGTGGGCAAGGTTCGTATAATTCCAACGTTCTGCAAATTAACACACCTCATATCTGGGGGTTTTCATGATGGTCGAACGCGATGGCAACACACTGCGAGCAATTGCGTGGTCCGAGGTCTTTCCCTGGCTCAGTCTGGTCCGGGTGTTTCGTGTATCCATCTCGGTCCATGCTCTGATCCTGGCCGCCGCCGGCGTTCTGCTGACGGCCGTCGGCTGGGCATTCATCGGCGGTATTTTTTACGCGGAATCGCCAACAACGAATTGGCTGAAACCCTATTGTGGCGGGTGTCTCTGGGAAGCTGTGACGGATAGTGTTGTGCCGAATCAGCCGGGAGGACTCGCTCCTCAACGGTGTGAATTTTCATGGAAGCATCCGTTTCCCCAACAACAATGTTGGGTTGAAGGAAATCCTTTCGTAGGATCTTGGATAGTATTATCAGAACCAATATGGAATGGCCTCTCGCAAACCAACACTTGCTTCAATGCCATCGTTAGTCTGGTCTTATGCGGACTTTGGGGCACGGCGGTGTGGGCGTTTTTTGGCGCGGCGATTTGTCGAACGGCTGCCGTTCAGTTGGCTGCGAACGAACAGGTTGGCGCGGGAGCCGCCGTGCGGTTTGCCGCGCGCAAGTGGCCGGCCTTCTTCGCCGCTCCGCTGTTTCCGATCGGCGGCGTGCTGTTGGCCGCAATTCCCGTGATCATTTTAGGATTTCTCATGCGTTGGATCGGGCTATGGCTCGGCGCCATTTTCTGGCCGCTGGCTCTCGTGGCTGGATTCTTCATGGCGGTTCTGCTGCTGGGCTTGCTGTTCGGTTGGCCGTTGATGTGGGCCACGATCAGCACCGAAGGCACCGACAGCTTCGACGCCCTGAGTCGTTCTTATGCTTATGCATTCCAACGGCCGCTCCACTATCTGTTCTATATCCTAGTGGCCGGATTTATCGGCTGGCTGGGCTGGATCTTCGTGCAGAATTTTGCCTCGGGCATCGTTTGGATGAGCTATTGGGCCGCCGGTTGGGGCACAGGCAATGAAGTGCTGCAAAAGATACTCGGCGTCGGCGAAGAAACCGGTGGTTTCGGGCCCGTAATGATCCGCTTTTGGGCCGGATGCGTGAAACTGCTGGCCGTCGGCTTTTTGTTCAGCTATTTCTGGTCGGCCGCCGCGGGCATTTACTTGCTCCTGCGTCGCGACGTCGACGCCACCGAGACCGACGAGGTGTTCCTCGATGCCGATCTGAGCGAGCAGACCTACGGACTGCCGACGGTTGCCGCCGACGCCTCCGGCGCACCGGTGACCGAGGACGATCCTTCGGAAGACGACGCCTCCGGGACAACCGGTGTTCAGCCTCAAGCCGAATAGAGCGTTTTCATGGCGATTCCCTCCGAACCGGTCGAATTGACCGTCGAGGCCGCGGAAGCAGGTCATCGACTCGATGCTGTCTTGGCCACCCGGTTTCCCGACTACAGCCGCGTGCATTTGCGTCGCGTGATTTCCGCAGGCGGGGTTAAAATCGACGGCCGCGGCGGCAAACCGGCCTACCGCCTCAAGGCCGGCCAGCGCATCGTGTTCATCCTGCCCGAAATTCCTCGCGAAGCTCCGCGCCCCGAAAATATCCCGCTTGAAATTCTTTACGAAGACGAGCATGTCGTGGTGGTCAACAAGCCGCCGGGCATGGTCGTGCATCCGGCGCGAGGGCACTGGTCGGGCACGTTGGCCAGCGCGCTCCAGTTTCATTTCGGCCCATCGCTAAGCACCACCGGCGGCGCATCGCGGCCCGGCATTGTTCATCGACTCGACCGCGACACAAGCGGCGCGATCCTTGTTGCGCGTACCGATATCGCCCATACGAAGCTGGCCAAGCAATTCACGGGCCGTTCGATCGAGAAGGAGTATTTTGCCCTGGTTTCCGGCCGGCCGCAGCGCGACAGCGACGTGATCGATTGTCCCATCGGTTTTCATCCGCACGTGCGCGAGAAGATGGCCATCCGTCACGACGGCGGCGAAAGCCGGCCCGCCCAGACGTTCTATGAAGTGCAAGAACGGTTCGACGGTTTCGCCGCGATGAAATTAATGCCCAAGACGGGGCGCACCCATCAAATCCGCGTTCACTTGCACCATATCGGCTGTCCCGTGCTTTGCGATCGGCAATACGGCAACCGCAGCCGCATCACGCGCGGTGAGATCCGCCGCGATCCCACCGACGAAACCGTGCTTCTGGAACGTCAGGCGCTGCACGCCCGGCGTCTGAAGTTTCGGCATCCCGCCACCGACGAGCTTCTGGAAATCGAAGCCCCCCTGCCCGCCGACATCATGGCCGTGCTGGAAGAATTGCGAAAATATCGCCATCAATAAGTTAATCCGCCGCGTAGCAAGACGGTATCAGAAGGATAGAAGTCGGGCGTGTCGCTTACGTAGCGGATGCGACGGCCGAAAACGTAGCCGACCTCGAAGCGGGAACTTATGCCGCCGATTGCTTTGCGTTCGACTCCCAGCAGCAAGCGGTAGTCGCGCAGCATCACTTGATCGTCGCTGCCGTCGCTGCGTCGGATAGCCCACGAGTCGTTGGCGAACTCACCGGCGATGTAAATCCAATCCTGGATGTCGTCGCCTTCATGGCCGCTCCAATAAACACGTTTCGCCAGCTTGGGATGCGGGAAAAGGATGTCGAATTGCAGATCCTTCGACGGCGTCCAGATCAACCCGCCGATGGGGATCACATTCGACGCGCTTGGCATATCGAGGTAGGCCGCCCCCGCGGCGATTTTCAATGTTTCCGACCACGTCCACGCCGCCGCGGCATGGGCAGGCACACGATAGGCATTGTTGCTATCCTGGTTGAAGTCGCTGTAGTAGCCCGGCGTGACGGCCAAGTCGAGCCCCAACTGCGGCGTCACTTGGGAAAGCCAGCGAAACTGCATGTAGCCTTCGTGCAGTTGCGGGGGCAAATCGACGTTCTTAGGGCCTTCGAGATAATGCACCGCGAAACCAGGCGTCATCACCAGCGGCGATTCCCGCTTCGGACAAGGCACGGCAAAAACACCTTGAATCTGCACATCCAAGCTGCCCATGCCATCGCCCGAGCCGGGGGCCAGCCACGTGGTATCAAACAAGATTTTTTGGAACACGCCATTGCGCACACCCGGCGGAAGTTTCAGTTCGGCCGTTGGATCCGAAGCCGGCGCGGCCTGTTGTTCCCCTGGCGCTTGCAGAATCTCAGCCGTCGAATCCGGATGGGAGATCAATTGCGCGGGCGGCGATGCCTCGGGTTGCTCGACGGCCGGCAATCGAACCACTTGCCCCACTAGCAATGCAGGATAAAGCGATGCCAACAGAAAAACGACAACTTTGGTCATTGAATCTTGAACCTTGGTCATTTTTCTAGTGTAGTGATTCACACTATTGGGGTTTTTTCAGTGTGTGCCACTGGCTATGCCAGTGCGGGATTCCATGCGGCGGCCGGCACTGGCAGAGCCAGTGGCACTCAAAAGCGTGGGTCAAAGCCGCATAGACTCTTTGGTCATTGAATCTTGAACCTTGGTCATTTATTTAGTACGACATTCCCGTTCGCAGATACACGGTGTTGTTCGGATAATAGGCGCGGGGCTCGCCGCTTCGATAGACGACGCCTCGGTCGAATGCGCCGCCGATTTCGAACATGCCGTTGAATTGCTTGAGGGTCTTGAACTCCAAGCCCACGGCGACACGGATGTCGTTGTAGTCGAAGGTGTCGTGCATGCCGTTCGTACCGTAAGGATCGGGCGACAGGCCGTTTTCGCGGGTGATCTGCCAACAACCTCCGCCGTAGTCGCCTGCGGCATAGAGCCACCACTCGGTGTTGCCCATCGTGGTCAGGCGTTTGCCGACTTTCGGATTGGGGAACAGAATGTTGAAGTAGATGTCGGGGTTAGGGGTCCAGCAAATACCGCCGGCCGGCAGCAATGTCACCACGTTTCGGTTGAGATACCAAACGCCTAGCTTCATCTTGATGGTGGGCGAGAAGGTCAACACGCCCACGCCTTTGCCCGTGAACCGGAAGGCTTGGTTCGTAACACTTTTGAAATCGGAATACACTCCGACCCTTGCATCCAATTCACCGCCGAGCCATGTGGTAACTTGCGGATTCCACGCGGCATCGAGATAGGCGTCGTAAGTTTGAGGCGGCAAATCAGGCACCGGAGTAGGCGGCGGCACCGAAAGCGGCCCTTCCCAATAATGCACCGCGAAGCCGGGCGTCACCAGCAGCGGCGTTTGCGAATTATGAAACAGCGGGAAAGCAAACGTCGCGCTCAATTCCAAATCATTGATGCCCAATTCCTCGTGACGCGATGCTCCATTATGTCCTGCAAACCAATCGTATTGAAAATCGACGTGTTGCAAGAATTTTTGCATCGACGCCATCGTGACGGCCGGCACTGCCGTGGTGAGCACGGGATCCTGCGACATCAGCGGCGCGGGGCAAGCAGTGCCCGGCGTGGCATAGGGGTCCCAGCCGGGTGGTGGCGTTTGAACAGCCGCGCCCGGTGCCATGGGGGCCGGACTGCCATAGCCTTGTGGCGGCGTGTAAGGACCCGCTGTCGGCGCTCCAAGCGTTGCGCCCGGCGCCGGCGTCGCCAACGAGGGATAGGGCGACGTCGGGGTTGTCGGTTGAACGAACGTCGCAGTCGGCGGCGCGGTGACCACCGGAGCCGCGGCGGCCGGCGCGGTTGCCTGTGTCTCCACCGGCGAGGCAAACTGCACCCGTTGCGCCATCGCCGATGAGGCGACCAGGGCACAGCCCAGGGCAAGCAATGTTGGAATAAGCCTGACGGTTTTCACCACACTCCCCTTTTCAGATGGGGGCGACGCGACGAGAAATTTGCGACAATACAAAAAATGGCCCCTTTCAATACCAAGGGGTCCACCCCGGGTCAAGAGCGATTGCCGCAAGCAGGAGAAGATCGTGGCAATTGCGGCAGTTTGGCGATTTTACGCGAAACCGGCTGGTTTGCCGGCGGTGTTGTGGTTGCCGGCCCGCTTCTTATTACGGGAATGCCAAATACCCGAAGCCGTCGGGCAAAACCGCAATCGAGGCCGGCACGGTCCACGACTGGAACCCGACGCTCGGCACTACGCGCTGGATGCCGATTGCCCAAATGTCGCGCGGCTCGGGGCGTCGGCCGATCAGTTCGGCCAACGGAATCGCCGCCTCCACGGTCCATTGGCTTGGCTCCTCGCGCGAAGCGACGAACCATTTTGGATTCCACGACGCATCGCCCCAGCAACTGTCGTTCGTCCAGCCGCGATGGTCGATGGCCAAGCGATAAAAAACCGTGAAATCGCGATCCACGTCCAGAAACAGCTCGATCCGATCGTGGGCCGCCAAATCGGCATCGCGCGGCCGAGGCGGCTGCGGTCCGCTTGGCGGCAGCATGTTTACCTCGGGCGAAGCTTTTCGGCATCGAGCCGCAATATAAAGGAACTCGGCATCGTAGGCCAGCATCACGGCGGCGGGCCAATCGCCGTCGTCGTGCTGCGCGCTTTGCAGCGACGCCGATTTCGCTTGTCGCCACACGGCATCGTCCAGCCGGCCGTCCAGGTGGGGACGTTCTGCCGCCTTGATACACGCCAACATCGGCTTTTTCGGATTGGGATCCGCCAAATGCAATTCGGCCTGGGCACACATCGGCCAAGCGTCGCGGGTGCCGCCGTGGCTTTGCACTTCGTAGAGCTTGGCTGCCAAACGATCTTGCCCTAGTCCGCGATTCGCCGCCGCCAGCGAAAAGCACACGGCGGGCTCGGCAAACCATTCGGGCCGCGTTCGCTCGATCTCCTTGCACAGCTCGGCCGCATGTTCGAAACGTTTTTTTCCATCGCCGTGTTCAACGCGCCATGCCGCTTCCGCACTGGCATGATATTGAACCAGCCACAGCATGGCCTGCGGCGTAAGCGGATGCGCGGGGAAACGTTGTGTTAAAACGGAGTAAGCCTCGGAGGCCGATTCCCAATGGCCGGAACGATAGTAACGATCGGCTAGTTGATAAAGAATGTGTCCGCGGCTTTCTTCGTCCAAGTCGCGCGTGAGGTCGTCGATCTGGGCCAACAGCATTTCGACCGAGCGAGCCATGCGTTCCGCCCGATCCAAGATCGCCTGGGCATGACGTCGTTGTTGGGCCATGCGGTGCCGCCCATTTAAATCCTCGGCCGAGGCCATCCCCAAATTGCGCCGGCCGACGCTGCCCGGCGCACTTTCTATTCCGCTGAAAAAATCGCGGCGGTCTTGTCCGCCCTG
>CAYWGR010000168.1:0-12791 GCA_964458015.1 uncultured Planctomycetaceae bacterium | reverse complement strand
TCCACCCCCGGCCCCTCTCCCGTAAACGGGCGAGGGGAGACGCGAAAGGCGGACGATCTCTATGCCGGCCTCTGGGCCAGATTAAAAATTCCCGGCATAGCCCCGGGTTAGACCAAACACCCCGGGCATGGGAGTTGAATGCGGGGCTCTGTAGGCTTTTTTCCTGTTTTTTCCGGATTTTTTCACCCCTTTTGGCTCCTCGCGTGATTAGTATGGATAGAGAGATAGCAAGATTGCTTTTTCATGCAAATCGAGCTGTCGCTCATTTGGTTTCGATTCGCTCCCGTTGGTCGGAAAACTGCTGGACAAGCCAGTAGTAACACTCGAATCTTCGCAAAACAAGACGCGACACTAGAGGGATGTAGGATGTTTTCGAAGCTGAGCTTCGGGAAAGTGCGTTCCCAAGCCGGAGCTTGGGAACGAGGTGTAAAACTTCACGATCTTTGGGGTTAATAGTATAGGCGGCACATGGACTCGTCCAAGGAAAGAACCGGGGGATTCATCGACCTTTTTCTGAAGGCGGAGCCCCGGGTCTATGCTTATATCCGCTCGCAGATTGCTCATCGTGCGGATGCGGAGGATGTGCTTCAGGACACGGCCGCCACGCTCTGGTCGAAATTTGACACCTTTACGCCGGACAGCGACTTTTTGGCCTGGGCGTATCAGGTAGCCCGATTCAAGGTTCAACAGCATCACGCCCGACAGACGCGACGGCGTTGTTTGTTTTCGCGAGCGTTTGTGGATCTGGTCGCCACGCAGGCCGAGCGCATGAAGGACGACCTCGGCGATTTGGAAGAATATCTGGCCGAATGCATGAAGCGGTTGCCCGACGCGGATCGCGAAGTGGTACAGCGTTGCTACGGCACGGATTCGACAGTGGCTTCGGTAGCCGATCAACTTGGCCGGTCGGTCAACACGATCAAGAGCGTGTTGAAGCGTGCGCGGCTTAGCTTATACGAATGCATCCAACGTGCCGTGGGCAGGGAGAAGAGACAATGAGCACATCGTCTCCCATCCATGCTGAATTGGCCGACTTGCTCGAGGCCTTGTGCCTTGATGAGCTTTCGCCGTCGGATGCCGAGCGTTTGGAAGAGCTGGTGGAATCGAATGAGGAAGCGTGCCGGCATTATGTGACGTTCATGCATTTTCATGCCTTGGCCGAGCGTTTTTGCGGGGCCGACGTTGCGCACGAGGCGAAGTTGCTCGAAGAGCGGTTGGCATCGCAAGCCGACGCAGCTCCCGCTGCCGCGCCTGTTGCGGCGGCTCCGGTTTTTGGGATTTTCGGCGAATCGTGGCCAGGGACGACGAGCTATTTTGCCGAAGGCTGGCCGTTGGCTTATCTGATGGCGACGTTATTTATCGGCGTGGGCATTTGGATCAGTTCGTTGATTCCGGTGTCGCATGGCGTTTACATGGCGAAGAAATCACCAGCGTTGCCCTCGATCAGAACGCCGCTTGAATCGGAGTTGGTCCAAGTAGGGCGGATTACCGGCATGGCGGATTGTCGATGGTCGAAAGACGGCCGGCCGCCCGCCGGATTTGACGCGGTTTTACTGGGTCGGCAGTTCAAGCTGGACGCCGGTTTGTTGGAAATCACGTATGACACCGGCGCGCGGGTGATTATCGAGGGGCCCGCCACGTTTATGGCGGAATCGCGCGACGGCGGATTTCTGGCGATTGGCAAGCTGACGGCGAGGTTGGAGAAGAGAGGAGAGAAGAGAGGAGAGAAGAGAGGAGAGAAGAGAGGGGAGAGTAAGGGGTCAGGGAAAGTGGCTAGTGGCCAGTGGCTAGTGGCTGGTGAAGAGGGCACTAAATCCCGAAATCCCGAAATCGCCAAATCCCAAACTTCCAATCCCTCATCTCCCGCCCCTCGCCCCCAATCCCCCGCCCCTGCGTTCGCCGTGCGAACGCCAACGGCAAGCGTGATTGATTTGGGCACGGAGTTCGGCGTCGAGGTGCTTGCAAGCGGAGAAACGGTTGCGAAGGTATTCGAGGGGAAAGTTCGTATGATTGGCTTGGGGCAGGCCGATCAGCTTTTCGAGCGAACCATGACCGCGGGGCAAGCGGCACGATTTGTCGCAGGGTCGGGCATGGCGGACATTTCGCAAAACAGCGGCAAGCAGTTTGTCCGCGAAATGCCGCGCTCGAAATTGTCGCCCAAGATCGCAGCGCCGCCGGCCGAGTTGATCGGCACGGTGGATTACAGCGAAACGTGGTCGGCCAATTCACCGACGCGAGCTGGCAGTTACATGATGTTGAACACGCCGGAGTCGCGTTGGGTTGAAAATTGTTACAACAATCCGCCGCGTTCGTGGGTATTCAATTCGATACCTGCGATGACGACGTGTCCGCTGGACAATTCGCCGGATCCTTGGCCGGGGTATCAAGCTCCGGGCTCGAAGGACGGTTTCTTGGAATGCGGTTATGGTGCTTTTTACTACGGTTTCGAATACGGATTGCGTGACGACTTCGTCGTGCAGTTCGATGCCGTGCAGACGGAAGACCGCATCAACATTACGATCGGCGACCGCCCGGCCACGATCGGCGATCAACCGGAAGAGCTGAAGAAGCCGCTGCCGTTGGTTTCGGTGTTCTTCCGGGCACCTGGTACGATTTACCCCGAGATCGGAGTTTATACGCCGGCCAAGGGCGAAGTGGAAACCGGCATTCGTTCGGGAATTGCCAAGCCTTATCAATGGCATAACTACGCGGTTCGCATCAATCTTCGCGAGAAACGGTTCGGCGTTTGGGTTGATCGACGGTATCTCGGCGCGATCGACTTGACCGGCATTCAACAGAATATGGAGAGCAGCAAACGTTCGTGGGCGGATCTGTCTTGGAGCAATCAGTTCGTCACAATCGGCGCGGCGGGCAGCAGTCGGGTGTGGAGCGACAATTTCCGCATTGGTTCGCCCAGCGAGACCAACTGGCCGGCGGCAGAGAAAGCGTCTGCCACAACACCCTCGGCCAAAAAGGAGAAAGGAGGGACGAAGAATTAGTGGTTCGTGGCTAGTGGCTGACCAGCCCTCACCCTAACCCTCTCTCAAAGGGAGAGGGGACCAGTGTTGGTAGCCGTCGGTGAAGGTCGGCGGCGGCAAAGACGGAAAGAAGCAAGGCGACAGTATTATTCGTTTATCACTTGTCCTTCAGGAGGTGTGTTATGAAGTTTAGGCGATTCTTAGCGGCTGCAACGCTGCTGGCAGCGTGCGGGCTATTATGCTCGCCGCTTTCGGCCGTTGCCGCCACATGGACCGGCACCGCGGGTGACGGACTTTGGGCGACGGGAACAAACTGGGATACCGGCACGGCGCCGACGGGCAGCGACAACGTAGGTATCAGCACCACCAGCACCATCGACTTGGGTGCGGCTACCGGAAATGTCGGCGGCATTTATGTCGGCGGCGGCGCTACACTGACCAACGGCACATTGAATTTCTTGGGAAATGTGAATATTTCCTCGGCCACAATCAATGTGAGTCTGTCGAATACCGGCGGCGCGGGCCGGCTCTGGACCGATGGCGGGACCGTCTATCTCGGCGGCGAAAACAACATTACGTATAGTGACGGCTATGCCACGATTATCGGCAACGGCGCGGCCAGCACGGTTCTTTTGAACAGCGCCAACGCCCTGAACGCCGAAGGCATGTGGACCGACGTTTATACGGGCACGCTTGACTTCAATGGTCAACTTGGCGTCCGTTCGGGCGGCATCCGCCTCATGGCCGGCTCGGTATCCGCTTTGGCCAACAACAGCACCACGGCAGCTTCGACCGGCACGACGGTTTTAGTCACCAATGGCTCCACCATCGGTGGCTCGGGCGATCTGACCCTCAGCGGCGTCGTGGGCAATCAAGGCAGCGACAACATTTTGAGCAAAGTTGGCGCGGGCAAGCTGACCCTTTCGGGCGCGAACACCTATAGCGGCGGCACGATTATCAACGCCGGATTGCTGCAATTCGACAACACCAGCGCCGTGCCCGCTTCGGGTACGATTACGATCAACAACGGCGGCGCGTTGGTCTCTGCCGGAGCCTACAACACGGTTAATGATTGGCTCGGCACTGCAAAGATCGCCGCGGCCTCGGCCGGTGCAATCGCCATTGCCGCCGATAGCAGCGAAGGCGTCAATTTCACCGGGTACGATAATCTGTCGCTCGGTACGGCCGGCAACTATGCCTATAGCGGCGCGATTACGGCCGGCGCTAACGGCTATCGACTGGGTGGCGGAACCGGCACGTTGACCGTCAGTAGCGTTCTGGCCGACCAGAATAGCACGGCCACGAACACGACGATCGTCGGCAATACGGTCCTCACCGGCACGAACACCTTCACCGGCACGTTGACCGTAGAGCAAGGAACCTTGAGCGTTTCGTCGTGGGGCGCCAACGGATCCGCTAGTGTCATCGGCAGCGGTTCCAGCAACGTTGTACTGGGCGGAACCACAACGAACGGCACCGTTCAGTATACGGGAGGGCCTGTATGGCCGACCGACAATCTGCGAGGCATCACGTTGGCGGCCGGCGGCGGCACGATCGATATCGCCACCACCATTAGCGGCCGCAATGAGGGCTTCGTCCATTTGTATGGCAGCACCATTACCGGCGACGGCGGGTTGACCGTGAAGACTGAAAACGGCAACCGCTTCATCATCGTCGGCAGCGCCAGCTACAAAGGCACAACCACCGTGGCGGCCGATAGCGAGTTGCAGTGCAACTATACTGTCGCGGGTGTTGACGGCACGCCGTTCGGTGCAGGCTCCAATGGATTGGGGTCGAGTGTGTACCTGAACAAAGGCAGCACCCTGAATTTCTTCAACGGGGCTTCAGGCTCGACGAACACTGTGGCAATCGGTTCTCTGAGCGGTTACGGAACCGTCCATGGCGAAGGCGCCGGCACACAAAACTATAAGGTGGGCGGCGACGATTCGTACTGTAACTATTACGGGTCGATTCAGAACGGCAGTAATGGAAGCGTGGTCGCTTTAACAAAGGTAGGCTTCGGTGCATTGTTCCTCGGCGGAACGAATACCTACACCGGCGATACCATCGTCGATTCGGGATATTTGGTGACATTGAATCAGGCCCACGCCCAAGGAATGGCCGGCCCCGACGTGACCGGCGGCGTACTTTCTTCCGGCACGCGATTGGTCATCAATGCAAACGGCAAGTTCGACATGGACAATACTAGTCAAACCGTGGCCGGTTTGTCCGGCTCCGGCTTGCTCTACAGCAATGTGGGCGACAACATCAAGGGTTTGACGGTCAATGTAGCCAGCGGCGTCACTGAGACCTTCAGCGGCGTTGTCGGTTATGCTCAGACCAGCAACTCCATGTATATGTCGTTCGCAAAAACCGGGGCAGGCACGCAAATCCTCTCCGGTGAGAACGCCTATACCGGCGATACGACGATCAGCGGCGGAACGCTGTCGATTACGCAGAAGTATCTTTTTGACACATCTTCGGTCTATCTGACGACCGGAGGTTTGTTCAATCTGGACTTTACCGGCAGCGACACCATTGGCGCGTTGTATCTTGACGGCGCCAAGATGGCGGCGGGCACGTGGGGCTCTTCGAGCAGCGGCGCTCAGCATATCAACGACACGTTCTTTTCGGGAACCGGTTCGTTGTATATCGTGCCCGAACCGTCGAGCATTGTCCTGTTGGCAGCCGGTTTGATGGGATTGATCGCTTACGCATGGCGAAAGCGAAAAAAGATTTAGGATTTGCTGATGTAGGATTTGGGATTTATCCGCGGGCACGGGCCGTCTTCGCAGTTTTCGCGAAGATGGCCCGTAGCTCCGTACATTCCTGCATCAGATTGATTAGTCTAGATGGTTTTACACTTTCCGACTCAGAAAGCAATTCTAGCCAGTATAGAGTTTCATCTGTTTCGCGGACAACAATATCCATAATACTCAAGAAATGTTTATGCGAGGACGCTCGGAGGGCTTCTCGATAATTTGCACCGATGGAGGTTCCCGATTTCAGCAACTGTCGCCCAAGAACTTCACCGACTCGCCCTTTCGGCAACGAAGCGACAAGCCGGATTACCCGTAAGGCAAAGGATTTCGTGCGTAACCGCAACTCGTCACGATTCATAGCAAAAGCTCCCAACAATGATATATTCGAGTCGGACTGCCTAGTCCAAGGATATCTTATGACCAAGCATCGTTCAATCAGCAAATCCCAAATCCCAAATCCCAAATCGGGATTTACCCTCGTTGAGCTTTTGGTGGTGATAACCATCATCGGCATCTTGATTTCGCTGTTGTTGCCGGCGGTGCAGGCGGCGCGCGAAGCGGCGAGACGGTTGCAATGCTCGAACAATCTGAAGCAATGGGCGTTGGCGATGGCGAACTATGAGAGTTCGTTCCAATACTATCCCTTCGGCGCGATCACCGGCTCGGGCGGCATGTCGTCGGACGGCGCTGCCGGAGTGAACGGCGTGAATCGCCGGCAAACGTTCGTGCAGTCGCTTTGGCCTTATATGGAACAACAGAACCTGTTCGACCGTTACGATTTCAATTACAATTTTTACGCCGAGGTCAACCGGCCGCTGACGCAGGTTCAGGTGCCGCTTTACTTCTGTCCCAGCGATCGTCAAGGTTTTTGGAAGGCCGATACCTACACGACGCGATCGCGCGGCAATTACGTGGTCAACTGGGGCTATGCCGATTTCTATCAAAGCGCGGCGACTCCCGACGGAACCAATCCGATGAAGGTCGGCCCCTTCGGACTCAATCGTCAATCGATGGTCGCCACGGTTCGCGACGGGCTCTCGAACACGCTTTTCATGGGCGAAATCATTCAAGCGGCCGACGACACCTATTTCGATTTCCGAGGCGACATCTTCAATGATGACTTGGGGGCGGCCCAATTCATGAGCTACTATACTCCGAACTCGGGCATCGACATGCAGCCGTATTGCGGTTCGACGACCGATCCGGCCCCTTGCCAAGTGAGCACAACTGTGTATGTTGCTGCTAGGAGCAAGCACGCGGGCGGTGCCATGACCGCCTTCGGCGACGGCTCGGTGCATTACATTTCGAATGGAATTGCGATCGACATTTGGCGAGCATTGAGTTCAATGGCCGGCAATGAAGCGATTAGCGGCGACTTCTAGATTTAGGATTTTTGATTTATGATTTTTGATTTTAGAACAGTGGCTGCATTCGTTCTAACCGCGATTCTTTTTGTTTCCGGTTGCGGCAGCAGCGATGGGCTGACGGCGGTTAGCGGCGTGGTGACGTATGATGGGCAGCCGGTGGCAAAAGGCACGGTCAACTTCACGCCGGCGGATGGCAACGGGCCGACGGCCGCCGCGGTGATTGTCGATGGCAAGTATTCCACGAAGATCATGCCCGGCAAGAAAAAAGTACGGATCGAAAGCTTCAAGGTCGTCGGGCAGCGTCGGCTTCATCCCAACGATACGACAAGTCCGCCGATCGACATTCAGGAACAGACGTTGCCGGCTCGGTATAATACGAAGAGCGAGCTCACGCGGGAAATCACTTCCGGGATGCGGACCTGCGATTTTGCTCTTGAGAAATAGTTTTATTTGTCGCTTTTTTCGCATATTCCGTTTTTTAATGTGGTGGCGAAAGCGAAATGAAGCCTATCTTGGCTGGACTGCTGGGGCGGACACAGTAAATTCTTATGGTCTAGCTGTGCTGTTTAGCTGCCACCGGTATGGCGGTTTGGCAACAAGACCGACGTTCCATCGGTCGCTAAACTGTTGTGCTATCTGGGCACATCCCGGGAGCTGTTAGCTCCCGGCTAACTATTGTGGTGTTTTGCGGTCTATGGACAAACCGCCATTTTGTCTTTTATTGCACTCAAACGCCCCCCCGCTAAACTGTTGTGCTATCTGGGCACATCCCGGGAGCTGTTAGCTCCCGGCTAACTATTGTGGTGTTTTGCGATCTATGGACAAACCGCCATTTTGTCTTTTATTGCACTCAAACGCCCCCCCGCTGGCAAAATTCTCGGCCAATGCTTATCTTGTGGGTTGCCGAAATTAGGCAAGTTGGCCGACATGGCCGGCAACTATCGTGTATGGTTTTACAAGGATTCTAATTCCAAGTTGCGTGGTGGCGTCTTTGCGAAGCCGCAAGCGGTTTGGTGAACGGATTGAGGGTCCACGCATTCAAGATGAGCAAAATCAACAAAGTTTTGATTTGGAACCGTATTAGATAGAACATACTCCGACATCCCCACTTCAGCCGGATCTTTCAGGCAGAAAGAGTTATAAATATGGATCGCCGAGGTTTTTTGCAGACAACCGGACTGGGAACCGCACTGGCTCTGACGCAACGCTCGGTGCCCTCGGTTTTGGCAGGCGAGAAGATGCCGCAGCCCAAGCTATTGCCGAAGCGAAGCGAGGTGAAAAAAGAGGATACTTGGGATTTGTCGAGTTTGTTTCCCGATGATGCCGCCTGGGAAAAGGCCTATACCGCCTGGAAGAAGCAGATCGAGGGTTACGCCACGTTTCAGGGCAAGCTGGCCGACAGTGAAGAGTCGCTGGCTGC
This sequence comes from uncultured Planctomycetaceae bacterium, assembly GCA_964458015.1. GTDB lineage: Bacteria > Planctomycetota > Planctomycetia > Pirellulales > Thermoguttaceae > CAYWGR01. Next base: position 4,264 of record CAYWGR010000168.1, on the reverse strand, counting down.
CTGCATTCAGTTCGATTTAGATATCGAGCGGGCGGGCGACCGGCTTGGAACCTATGCCATGCTGAAGACTTCCGAGGATCAGTCGAACAGCGACTATCAGCGGATGTTGGGGCGGTTTACGCAAACGGCCAGCCGCGCGGCGCAGGCAGGCAGCTTCGTTCGTCCGGAAATTCTGGAGATACCGGCGGACAAGATCGAGGCGATGATGAAGTCGCCGACATTGGCTCCGTTCAAGCTTTTGCTTACGCGCATTTTACGGTTCAAGCCGCACACCTTGGGCGCGAAAGAAGAAAAGCTTTTGGCGATGCAAACCGAGATGGCCGAAGCGGCGGTTAAGATCTTCCGTCAGTTGAACGACAGCGACTTGAAGTTCGGCACCGTCGAGAACGAGAAGGGCCAGCGAATCGAGCTTAGCCACGGGACATTCAGCGCTTTGTTGTATTCGCCCGACCGCAAGGTGCGATCGACGGCCTTTCATAAGTATTATGAACAGTATACGGCCCATCAGCACACATTAGCGGCCTCGCTGGGTTCGTCGGTCGATCGCGACGTGTATTACGCCCGAGCGCGCAATTATCCGTCGGCCTTGGAAGCCGCGTTGTTTCCGGACGTGGTGCCGATTGCAGTGTACGATAATCTGATCGCTTCGATCCATCATCAATTGCCGGCTTTGCATCATTTTTACGATGTACGGCGTCGGAAAATGAAGCTCAAGGAGATTCACCACTACGACACCTATGTGCCGATCTTGGCCGAGATGCGTTCGCATCACACGTGGGACGAGGCGGTTCAGACGGTGTTGACCGCGTTGAAGCCGTTGGGCGACGAATACTGCAAGGCGCTCGGGCAGGGTTTGAACAACCGCTGGTGCGACCGTTACGAGAATCGCGGCAAGCGCAGCGGCGCTTTCTCGGCCGGTTCGTATGACGGACTGCCTTACATATTGATGAATTACCAGCCCGAGGTGCTGGACCATGTGTTTACGTTGGCCCATGAGGCGGGCCATTCGATGCACAGCTATTATTCAGGCAAAAAACAACCGTTTGCGTATTACAACTACTCGATTTTCGTGGCCGAGGTGGCCAGCACGTTCAACGAGCAGTTGTTGAGCAACTATTTGCTGAAAAATGCGAAAGACAAGCAAGAGCGGGCGTATTTATTGAACCGGCAAATCGACGCCATCCGCGCCACGATCTTCCGCCAAACGATGTTCGCGGAGTTCGAGAAATTGGCCCACGCCTCGGTCGAGTCGGGCGAGCCGCTGACGCTCGACCGGTTGAAGGAGATTTATCACGGGCTGCTGAAGCAATACTTTGGGCCGGAATTCACGTTGGACCCCGAGTTGGATCTCGAATGCCTGCGCGTGCCGCATTTTTATCGGGCGTTTTACGTCTATAAATACGCGACGGGCATGTCGGCCGCCATGGCGCTGGCCAATCGCGTTACCACCGGCGGCCCGAAGGAACTTGACGATTATCTGAATTTCCTGAAAGGCGGCTGCTCGAAAGATCCGCTTGATTTGTTGCGCGGCGCGGGCGTCGATATGGAGAAACCGCAACAAGTCGATCGCGCGCTTTCGCAGTTCGGCGAAATGGTCAAGGAATTGGATTCGCTGGTGTAGCGGGTGATATGCCGATCCTGTTGAAAGACCTTACCGCCGAGCAACTGCACGCCGCGCTGTCGGACGTGGGCCTTACGCCACGGCTGGCACGGCAGTTTCATGCGGCGGCAGTGCGCCATGGACGGCTGCCACAACGAGGGCAAGGCATCGCCGATAAGCTGATCGACGAGGTTGGGCAACGGACCTCGATTCCCTGTTTGTCGGTTGTTGAGAAAAACATTTCACCGCAAGACGGATTTACCAAATACCTGTTTCGAGGCGATGGTCCAGAGCCATTCGAAGCAGTTCGCATTCCGCTGCTTCATCGGCCGGAGGATCGGAAATACGTAGTTTGCGTCAGTTCCCAGGTTGGCTGCTCGCTGGGCTGTGCTTTTTGCGCGACGGGGCGCATGGGGTTTCGCCGCAATCTGGCCGCTTGGGAAATTGTCGATCAGGTGATTCAGATTCAAGCCGATTCGCCGCATCCGGTGCGCGGCGTTGTTTTCATGGGCATGGGCGAGCCGATGCTCAACTACGACAACGTGATCCAGGCCGCCCGGATTTTAACGGCGTCTTACGGCATGGCCATCGGCGGCAAGGCCATCACGATTTCCACGGCAGGCATCGTGCCTGGCATACGACGTTTCACGGCGGAGCGACACATCTACCGTTTGGTGGTTTCGCTGAATTCGGCCAATCCCGAGCAAAGGCGAGAATTGATGCCGGTGGAAAAGGCATATCCGACGTCTGAATTGATCGAAGCCATGCGCGAATACCATGCCGTGACGGGGCGGCGGTTCATATTGGCATGGACCATGATGGGCGGGGTCAACACGCGCGAAGAGGATGCGCGACGACTGGCGGATTTGGTGCGAGGATTGCCTGTCAAACTGGATTTGATCGATGTAAATGATCCGACAGGCCGATTCCGCCCGCCGACACGCGAGGAGTTGGACACATTCCGCGATGCGTTGACCCTGCACTTGGCCGCACCGGTGGGCCGGCGGTATAGCGGGGGTCGCGATATTCACGCGGCTTGCGGCATGTTGGCCGGTAGGATAAAGTAGGGCGTTTGCTACCCTACTGCAAAAATTTTGTCATGCTTCGCTAATTCCAACAAAGGACATTCCATGAAAGTCGCTACTATTGTCAGCAACCGCGGCACGATTCGCATTAAGCTTCATGCCGACAAGACCCCGAATACCGTGGCCAATTTCGAGAAATTGGCGGGCAAGGGTTTTTATGACGGTTTGAAATTCCACCGCGTTATCGCCAATTTCATGATTCAGGCCGGTTGCCCCCAGGGCACGGGCACCGGCGGACCGGGCTATACCTTCAAGGACGAGTTCCATAAGGATCTGAAGCATGACGGGCCCGGCGTGTTGTCGATGGCCAATGCGGGCCCCAACACGAACGGCTCGCAATTTTTCATCACCCATGTGGCCACGCCCTGGCTCGACGGCAAACATTCCGTGTTCGGGAAAGTGATCGAGGGCCAGGATGTCGTCGATGCGATCAAACAAGGCGACGTCATGACCAAGGTCACGGTGACGGAAGAGCCCGACGCTTGAGGCGAAGTTAACGACGCTTGCTTTTACTGGGTGCCATGCTTACGTTTGCGGTAGGCATGGCACCCGTGCTTTTTCGATAGGACGCTAACCGAGCATGGCGGCGATGGTTTCTTTGTTGACGGGGCGGATCACGCCGCGTTCGCAAATGATTGCCGCAATCAATTCGGCGGGTGTCACGTCGAATGCCGGATTGTAGACCTTGACGCCCTCGGGCGCGGTTTGGCGGCCGAAGCCGTGCGTTACTTCGCGAGGGTCGCGTTGCTCGATTGGAATATCCGCACCGCTTTGGATCGATAGGTCAAACGTGCTGCTAGGCGCGGCGATGTAGAATGGAATCTTGTGGGCCGCGGCCAATAGGGCAACGCCGTAGGTGCCGATTTTATTGGCCGAGTCGCCGTTGGCGGCGATGCGGTCGGCGCCGGTCACGACGGCTCGCACCCGGCCTTCGCGCATCACTTGGGCGGCCATGTTGTCGCAGATCAGCGTTACGTCGAGCCCACGTTGTTGCAGTTCCCAGGCAGTGAGTCTTGCGCCTTGCAACAGCGGCCGGGTTTCGTCGGCGTAGATATGCAGCGTTTTTCCGGCTTCGGCGGCGGAAAAGAACAGGGCCAAGGCAGTGCCGTAGTCGGAGGTGGCCAATCCGCCGGCGTTGCAGTGGGTCAGTACGCCCTGACCATCTTCTAAGAGTTCGGCCCCGTGGCGACCAATGGCACGGCACATTTGCCGATCCTCTTCGTGAATGTTTTTGGCTTCGGTCAGCAGTGCGGCGGCCATTTCAACGGTCGGGCGGCCGCGCAAACGTTCGGCCGCTTTTTTCATGCGATCCAAGGCCCAAAACAGATTGACGGCCGTGGGGCGACTCGTGGCGAGATAGTCGGCTGCTTCGTTGAGGCGTTGGAAAAAAGTATCGGCATCACTTCCCGCGACGTTTTGGATGCCGACGCACAGGCCGTAGGCTGCTGCAATGCCAATGGCCGGCGCGCCGCGGACGCGAAGCGTTTTGATGGCTTCCCAAACGGTTTCGATGTCGCGGCATGGAATTTCGACGAATTCGACCGGCAAACGGGTCTGGTCGATCATTTGCAGAAAACCA
>CAYWGR010000167.1:12396-12827 GCA_964458015.1 uncultured Planctomycetaceae bacterium | reverse complement strand
GCTGATTCCCTCGGCGAATCATTGGTGGGAGAGTAATTTGCATCGTTTTTACGTTGCCGGCGGCTTGGCTGCGATTACGCTGGCGTATTATCTGCTGTTGCATGGAACGGCGATCCATGCCCATTGGCCTGCCTCGCACGTGGCCGATCCGGCGTCGGCCGGTTTGAATGTCGGATTGACGGGCGAAGTATTAGCCAACGCGCTGTTGGGGGAATACATCCCATTCATCGTTCTGCTGTTCAGCTTGTATACGATCAGCGGTGGGATTCGGATTGAAGGCGATTTGCCGGCCCATCCGTTTACGAATTGCGGTTTTTTAACGGTTGGCGCCATTTTGGCCAGTTTTATCGGCACCACTGGCGCGGCGATGTTGCTGATCCGTCCTTTGTTGGAAACCAACCGCGAGCGAAAGTATGTGCAACATACGGTGG
>CAYWGR010000167.1:6092-12386 GCA_964458015.1 uncultured Planctomycetaceae bacterium | reverse complement strand
ATTTTCATCGTGTGCAATTGCGGCGGGTTGCTGCTGCCTTTGGGCGATCCGCCGCTGTTTTTGGGTTATCTTTTAGGCGTGCCGTTTTTGTGGACGACTGTTTTTGTTAAAGAATGGCTGTTTGTGAACGGCTCGCTATTGGTGATCTATTATGTGTGGGATCAGTTCGTTTGTTACCCGCGCGAAGAGCGCGCCGATGTTGCGCGGGATGAAAAACGGGTGCATCGCCTGCGATTCGGGGGACTTTGGCCGAATGTCTGGCTGTTGGGCGGCATCGTCTTGTCGGTGGCGTTGCTGGATCCGGGCAAGGCGATCCCGGGCACGGATTGGCATCCTTGGCTTTATCTCCGCGAGATCGTGCAGCTAGGGCTCGTGGCATTGTCGCTGGTTTTGGGCAGCAGCCATGTGCGTTATGCCAACCGTTTCAACTACGCGGCCATCACGGAAGTCGCGGTTTTGTTTTTCGGCATTTTTATTTGCATGCAGCCGGCGCTGCAAATTCTCGGCGTCGAGGGACCGAATCTGGGGCTGACCGAGCCGTGGCAGTACTTCTGGGCTTCGGGCATTTTATCGTCGGTACTCGACAATGCCCCGACCTACGTGGTATTCTTCGAGACAGCCAAGTCGCTTACGGAAAAGGCAGGATTCAGCCCGGCCGTGGCGGGCGTGGGCGAACACCTATTGATCGCACTCAGTTTGGGGTCGGTTTTCATGGGTGCGAACACCTATATCGGCAACGGTCCGAATTTCATGGTGAAGGCCATTGCCGAGAAGTCGGGCGTGAAGATGCCCAGCTTTTTCGGATACCTTTTGTATAGCGGCTTCATTTTGATTCCTTTGTTTGTGCTGGTAACATTCCTGTTTTTATAAACGTGCAATACCACGACATCACCACCGACGAACAGTTGCAGCAGTATTGCGAAAAGCTGGCCTGCGCAAAAAGAATTTCCTTCGACACCGAGTTTGTCTCGGAACACACATACCGGCCGGTGTTGTGCCTGATCCAAGTCGATGCGGATGACGAATTGGCCGTGATCGACCCGATCACGATATCGGACGTGACGCCTTTTTGGGAAGTCATCGCCACGCCAGGTCACGAGACGATTGTTCATGCGGGGCGCGGCGAAGTGGAATTTTGCATGACGGCGATCGGCCGGCCGCCAGCGCAACTGTTCGACGTGCAATTGGCCGCCGCGTTGGCAGGCGCCGAGTATCCGGCGGGGTTGGGAACGCTGCTTGCGAAGTTTTTGAGCAAAACGCCGGCGAAGCATGAGACGCGGACGGATTGGCGCCGTCGTCCGCTGTCGAAGCGGCAGGTGGAATACGCCTTGAACGACGTTCGTTATCTGCCGGCGCTGCGCGACAAGCTTCACGACATTCTGCAACAACGCGGCCGGCTCGATTGGATGGCCGAGGAAATGACCACGGCGTTGGAGATCATTCAAAAGGCCATGTCGCACGATCGTTGGCGGCGCGTATCGGGCAATGCGGGGATCGACGCGCGCGGCTTGGCGATCATCCGCGAGTTGTTTCATTGGCGCGATGCCGAGGCCCGGCGTCGCGATCAGCCGGCCCGGCGCGTTTTGCGCGATGATTTGATCGTCGAGCTTGCGAGGCGAGGGTCGGCCGATCCGGTGCGGATCCGCGCGGTTCGCGGCATGGAGCGAGGCGACTTGCTGCGGCGTTTGGACGACATTACCGGGGCGATTCAGCGAGGGTTGGATTTGCCCGAGGCCGAATGTCCGCCGCGCGTGGTGCGTGAGCAAACGCCCGAGCTTTCGGTGCTGGGGCAGTTTCTCTTCGCAGCGTTAGGCAGTATATGCCGCGAGGCACAGCTTGCGCCCAATTTGGTGGGCACGCCCGGCGACATTCGCGAATGGATCGTCTATCACACGGCTTCGAATCGTGCAAAGCCGGCCGTGGCGCCGCAACTGGCGCGCGGTTGGCGAGCGGAATTCGTAGGGCGGCTGTTCGAGGATCTCTTGGCCGGCAAGCTATCGGTTCGCGTCGGCGAGCCGAAGTCGGATCATCCGCTGGTGTTTATGAATGTCTAGGTCGGCGCTTCTCGCCGTCATTACTTCCGCAGCGGAGCCGTAGACTGTTCGGGCCGGATGGGACGCGGAGCGGGGCGCATTGCCTCGGCCGTCGCCCTTTCGTTCGGCTGTTTGGCTATTTGCTGTCCGGCGGGATCGTCGAGGTAGTACAGGTTGGTGGCTTCGCGGATCAACCGTGCGCCCAGCGGTTTGCAATAGGCCTCGGCGCGGAAGATGTGATTTCCCGACGTTTCAGCTTTTGCACGGACCTTGAAGACCATTTCGGCGCCCGGCGCCAGGGATGCGATCGGCTGGAATGTCACTTGGCCCGCACCTAGACGATTGGGGCTGCCTTCGGCTTCGGTCGGCTCGATGCCGCGCGAGAAGTAGGCAAACACTTCGACGCCGTCGGCGCTCTTGGTGCCTCGGTTGCGGATGCGAACTTCGTAGACCGCTTCATCACCGACGGCCACCGGGCCTTCGGGATCTTTCACTTCCATCAACAGATTGGCCACCGCCTCGACGCGCGTGACGGCGGCGGAAGAAGCGGTCAGTTCGTCATCGGCGGCGGCGCTGACTTGGAAACGGCTGACGCCGGCGGTTCCCAAGGCGAACTTAAGCACGAAACTTTGCTCGACATCCGGGTTGATGCTCTCGATGACCCATTCCAGCTTCGTGCCGGACGCATCGAGTCGGGCATCGTCCACGCCGGAAAGGAACTTAACCCCGGCAGGCATAAGGACCGCCATTTTGACGTTTTTCGCGGGCGCGGTTCCTGGATTGGTTACTCGCACGGCATAGGTGGTTGCGGCGCCGACGAATTGCATCTTCGGGCCTTCCACGTCGAGTTTGAGACCGGCTCGGCGCACGAATACCTTTTCGGCCAGTTCAGTATGGATGCCGCCATCGGCGCGGGCTTCCACCTGGATGGTGAGGTTGCCGGCTTGGCGGGCGGTCAGTTCCACGTCGAGCGTTTTATCTTCGCCGGCGGCAAGCATTCCCAGTTTGTGGGTTGCGGGCACGTTTTCGCCGCCTCCGATGGGCATCAGCATGAGGATGACGCCCTCGGCGGCTCCATTACCCGAGTTTGCCAGTTTGAGGCGATAAACTTCCTTCTTGCCGTATAGAACATCGCGGGGGCCTTCGAGTTGCAGAACCAATTTTGCTTCTTGCACCTCGATGGACGCCTGTGATGCAACCGGCTTGGTATCCCAACGGATGGCCAAGTCTAAAGGTTTGCTCTGATGGGGGATTATTTTCAAGGACAACCGTTCGTGACTCTTGCTGTCGAGGCGGCCAATGGTCCAGCGGAGGCTTTCGGCCGTTTGCGTTGCAGCGGGATTGGCCTGCGCCGTGCCCGTGCTGGCTTCGATGCCGGCAACTTCGGCCCAATCGGGCAACGATACGAAGACGACTAAATCTTCAGCAGCCGATTCGCCGCTGTTCTGGATGTTGACTTCATAGGTGGACGCTTTGCCGATGGCAATGCGGCGTGGTCCCAAGGTTTCGACGCTCAGGGCCGGTCCCCGACGAGATACCAATACGTCACCCTCGCTATCGGTCCTTGCCGGTGCGAGTGTCTTTTCGATTGGTTGGGTCGTTGGGCGGATCGTCTTGGGCATCGGTTCCGCGGCTTCGGCCAGAGGACGCATGGCCGGAGCGGCTTTTTCCACAGGTTTGGCCAGCGGCTGAAGGATTTGCGGTTCGTTGCGGGGCAATTCCGGAGCGGTTTGGGCCGCAGGTGGAGTTGCAATGCTTTCCTCGGGTTTGACTCGCTGGGCAAGGATCGGCGTAGCGGCCGGCGAAGCTGCGACGGCCTTTCCGGCCGGGGCCTTGCTCTCGGCGGGTTTCGATTGAACGGCCGACGATTTGCTCGGTTTTTCAGCCGAAGCGGAATCATCGCCTGCTCCAAACACGGATTGGCGAGCCGTTGTCAGACGTTCGTGCAAAGGTCGGGAATCCGTCTGGGGCGTATTCGGCAAATCGGCCAAGTTGTCGGCCACATCGGGTGGCTCTGCAACGACCGTCGGCATAGCAACCGGCTCTTCGCGGACAGGAACGAGCGAGGACTTGCGTTCGACGGTTTCAACTTCTTCTTTTTCGAGCTTTTCCGGCGTTTCCGAGATTGCCTCGTCGTCGAACAGTTGGGCACTGGCGGAAGGACGTCGCATCGGTTTGGGTGTTCCTTCGGCGGAGCGAGTGACTGCGGGCGGCGTGTTCTCGGGCATGAACTCGCCATCCGCACCGTTTTTCTTTTTCACCAAAACACGTTGTTGCGGCACACCAGTATCAGATAGGATACTGCCGGCTCTTTTTGTGCTGGTTGGGGGAATATCCACAGCTTCATAGGGATTTTTTACGGAAGGCTTTTTCACATAGGCCTTGGAATCCGACTTGGGCGAGGCTGTCTCTTTTTTGGCGTCCTTTTTGGATTTGTCTGATGGGATGACGCCGCCAAAGATGGTTTTTCCGAAGTCGTCGAGCCGATCGACGAAGTTTTTTTCTTTTTGCACCGGGGCATCGCTTTGCGCCAAAGCAATGCAGGGGATCGCAAAAATACCCAACGCCAGAAGAACCGGGGTGATGTTCTTTATCAGCATGATGGCACTTTACCCAGCTTGATATTTTCAGCATCCAAATAATACAAATCCAATAAGGGGTATCGGTCGGAGTGATTTTCCCTGATTAGTGAACTTTTCCGATTTGTTTGAAAAGGAAGGATGGGCTGGTTTGGGTGCTGTGCTGTATTTTTGGGGTGACGAGGATTGCGGGGTGAGAGAGACGACGGAAACGCAGCGGTTAATGTGCGGATGGGCGAAGTGGGGTGTGTGGGGCGTTGTTTGGATGGTGAGTAGATTGAGGTGTATGCGCAATTATCGCGGGTTTTTTCTCCATTTCTTCTAGGACGCTTGCCTAGACCAAGAATTCCGGCTCGATGACGCGCATGTTGCGCCAATGTCCTTGGAGAAACCGGCTGCAGTAGGTTAATCCGAGGACGCAGACCCAAATGGTAAGAACCGTCCAAGATTGAAACAGTCCCCAACCGGCGAGACGGATGCCTGTCCAGATGGTGATCAAGGGGATTGGGGTAATGAGCAATAGGGTGAAGAAGATGAATCGCGTGTCGCCCGCGCCTTTCAGGGCGCTGACGAAGACGATATTCAAGGCATCGAAGAGGCAATAGGCCGCGACGAAACGCAGCAGGATTATGGTGGTTGTGCGGAGTTCCTGAAAGCGTTCGGGCGAAGTGCCCGCGGCGTGTCCCCAGAGGAGTACCTCGGGGAATAGCACGTAGATGGCGGCCATCGTGCCCATGTAGAGCATGGCCAGGGATAGGGCGGTCCAGGTGGCGCGGGCGGCCAGTGCGGGCTTATTATGCCCAAGTTGCCGGCCGACGATTGCACTTAGCGCGATTCCCAAACCGAGCATCGGCACAAAGGCAAGATTGTTTACATTGAATGCCAAGGTGGTGGCGGCCATGTCTTCTTGCCCTAGATTGCCGACCAGAAGCAAGAACAGTGCGAAGCCGACGATTTCGACAAGCAATTGCAGGCCATTGGGGCCGCCGAAACGCAACAGCCGCTGGAAGAGCGCGGCGTTGAAGAATCGTCCGCTCCAAAGATGGTAGGGGCGACGATAGCGCGGCTGCATCATCCATACGGCATAAGCGAAAACACGGAACCAGAGAGAAACGACGGTCGCCCAGGCGGCGCCTTCGATACCCGCGGCGGGCAATCCAAAGTGGCCGAAGATCCAGCCGTAGTCGAGTACGACGTTCAGGGTCGATGCCGTGGTGTCGATCACCATGACCACGCGATTTCTTCCCAGGCCCGTGAAAAAGGCCGATTGCGCGGCGGCGATGATTTCGGCGCCGGCGCCGAAGGCGGCGACTTGAAAATAGATCGTTTCCAAGTCGGCCAAGGCAGTCTGGTGGCCGGAAGCGCGGAAAATCCACGAGGCCAATGGGATTGTGGCCAAAAAGATGGGGATGGAATACAACCCGACGCGGATGCCCTGCCACACGGCGGGGCCGATCCGCTCGGGACGTCCTGCACCGTGATATTGGGCCACGAACGTGTTGACGTAGGACGCCACGCCCAGGGGAAAGCAAACGAAGGCGAAATGTGTGAAACCGGCGGGCATGGCTGCGGCCATCGAGTCGGTTGAGTACCATAGCAGGAACATCCGATCGACGAAATTCATGATGGACCACGAGGCCGTCGAGATAATCAACGGAATGGCCAGCGTCAGCACTTCGCGG
>CAYWGR010000167.1:0-6082 GCA_964458015.1 uncultured Planctomycetaceae bacterium | reverse complement strand
AAGCGGTTTGGTCAGGTGTAAGCAATGGGAGTAAGGGAAGAGGAAAAAGGGGAAAATAGTATAGCAGGGAGTGACGGAAGCAGGAACAGGAAGCTGTATTATTGAGGATTCATCACGGAAAAAGGTTCAGGATCCGGCGGATTTCTTCTTTGGAATTCTCCAATAACAATTCAATGCGGAAATGGCGGATGCCTTGTTGTCGGAGACGCGGTAGCCCATCGGAGAGGTTTTCGGCATCGGCATGGAATACAGTGTTGCGGCATTGGCTATCGGCGAGGAGGAAATGTTCGACGTTGCGCCGATCGCGCAGCCGAACGGTGTGTTTTCGACAGGGCCGGCCGCAATCGGAACGGTTTTTCCCTTGTGAAAAGAGACGACAGTAGAGGCAGTATTCGGAATGGAACATGGGCGTGTGCCGATGCATCACGACTTCGAGCAATGCGGGATCCGTCATGGTTGTAAGTTCCAACAATCGTTGGGGGCTCAAGTCGTAAGCGGCAGTGATGCGCGCGGCTCCTTGTCGGTGGAGCCAATCGATGCTTAGCGCATTCACAGCGTTGAGGGAGAAATCGGCGACCGCCGGCAAGCCTTTGCGGCGGCAAAAAGCCAAACCGGCGAGGTTTCGCACTAAAAGACCGTCGGGCCGGTAGGCGGCCAATTGGTTGAATACTTCGGCCTCGCCCGGTTTTTGGATCCGCGGCGCAGCCAGCAGGATTTTTGCGTGTTCGGCGCGTGCGATTTGCACCGCTTGGCTGCATTGCTCCAGATCTTGGAGATCGGCAAGAATACTTGATGCACCGCATTGCAGCGATGCGCGGATCTGGTCCAGCGTGCGGCAAAGGACATGGCGGATTGGGGCGGAGGAGAGCGGAGATTGGGGATGGGGGACGGGGGGCGGGAGAGGATTGGGACTTCTGAATTCTGAATCCTCTTGTCGCAAAGAGGCTAGGGCGGAAGTGTCTATGAGGGCGCGAAGGGGGGGCTGGGCGGAGATGATTTCGAGTTGCTCGATCATCTCGCGACGCAGTTTGCCAAGCACACTCAAAGGGATCATGGGCCGACCGTGGATTCGAGCATCTAGCCCTCGCAAGATAAAAGGAGTTTTGCCCAAGCGTCCAAGCTGTTCGGCAAGCGATTCGGAGGTGAGCGGATGCTTGGTTGCCTCGGCCAAGGGTTCGGGCGATTGCAGGCGGCAAATGGCTCCGGTCGCCGTGGTGACGGTCATGTTAAGCGGATTTCCGACGACGGCCTCGACTGCAATGTCGATAGGCAGACCGCGCCGCGAGTGGATGTCGGGGTTGTTTTGCCGCAATCGACGCGAGGCGCGGGGGTCGTCGGTCTTCCAAACTTTCTGGCCAAGTTCGATTTGTGTAAGATTGATGGAGCCGTAGCGAAAAGCCAATTCGACCTGATTGCCTGCGGATTCCTCTTCGAGGGATCGCCGATTGCGAAAGATTTCGTAAACGCGGCCGCCTTGCTCGACGTCTTGGCTTTCACGGCTTTCAAAAACGATGCCGTCGCCGCGTCGGACCGTGGCGGAAAGTTCGACGACGATTCGTTCGCCGCGTACACCTCGCACCTCGCCAAGCAACACGCCGCGTTTTGTGGAACTGGAGCCGGATACTAGCGCGGGATGATTGTCGCCGTCGAGCCAACCATGACAGAAGCCTCGCGAGAAGGCCACTTCCATCTCGGCCACATCGTCGGGGCTGATAAGCTCTCTCCTCTTCTTTTCAGAAAGAGAACTTTGGTACGCGGCATCGAGAGCTGTGCGGTAATGGCGCGTGACGCAGGCGACGTACTCGGGCGGTTTCAATCGCCCTTCGATCTTGATGGCGGCTACGCCGGCGGCAATCAGTTCAGGCAGCCGGTCATAGGCCGCCAGGTCGTGCGGACTTAACGGATAGCGGATCTCTTGTGACGATTCCCGGCTTCCCTCACGCCCAGCCCCTCTCCCGCCGACCAGCCCTGTGGGTCGGTGCCCGGGCGAGGAGAGGGACGGCTGCTGATGGCAAAGCACCTCGTATGGGAGCCGGCAAGGTTGAGCGCATTGGCCGCGATTGGCGCTGCGGCCGCCCATCGACAGACTCGCCAAACATTGGCCTGAGTAGCTGATGCAGAGCGCGCCGTGGACGAATACTTCTAGTTCGAGATCGGTTTGTGCGTGAATGGCCGCGATTTGTTCGATGGAAAGCTCGCGCGGCAAGACAACACGTCGAATGCCGAGTGATTCCAGTTCGCGAATGCACTCTACGCTGCTTAAGGTCATCTGCGTCGAGGCATGTAACGGCAACTCGGGGCACAGGCGATGCAGCAACCGCAGGAGGCCGATGTCTTGCACCAGGACGGCGTCAACGCCGGCTGCAATGATCGTTCGCGCGATACGTTCCGCTTCTTCTAATTCATCGTTGAAGACCAGTGTGTTGAGCGTCAGGTAGCCGTGCACGCCATGACGGCGGAGATAGGTCATCAACTCGGGTAGTTCGGCCTCGCTGAAGTTGGCGGCGCGGGCGCGGGCGTTGAAGCCGCCTTGAAGTCCGAAATAGATGGCATCGGCTCCGTTTTCAACGGCTGCCCGGGCGCATTCCCAATCGCCTGCGGGTGACATTAACTCGGGGATAGGCGACAGAGAAGCATTCATGTTAGGATCGGTAGAGTAAAAAAAGGAAAACCGCGGATGAACGCAGATAGACGCGGATTATAAGCAGGAGAATTGCAAAGTCACTCAAAACGAGAAAACGTCATCCTGAGCGTAGCGAAGGATCTCGTTGATGCGTCGATAGTTAGCAATGACGCCGAGATTCTTCGCTGCGCTCAGAATGACAACAATGCAACTTTGCAGCTCTCCTGGGATTGAAAGTGGATCATCCGCGTTGCTTTGATTTTTTTTGCGAATTCCTTTTTCCTTTCTCTTTTATTGTACTATCTTCCGGCAACTCCGGCAGGAGCATGGCGAAAGCGGCAGCGGGAAGAAAGAGAAAGCTGTCGTAGAGCAATGCAAGGCGGCAATCGCCTACGACACAGAATAGTCCGAAGAAGATGGTGCCCGCGGCGGCGGCGATGCGGCCGATGTTGTAGCAGAAACCCGCGCCGGTAGTTCTTAGCAAAGTGGGAAACAAGGGCGGCATGTACATGGTGAATAGGCCGAAGAGCCCTGAAGAGATACCGAGGGCCGTGAGCCAGCAGAACATGCTTTGGTAGGATCGAACCGTGTGGTAGGTCGTGAAAAGCGAGCCGAAATACACCAAGAAGCCCCAGACTATGGTACGGCGATAACCGATTTTGCGAGCGATGGCGGCGGCGATGAAGTTGCCTAGAATGGAGCTGACCATCAGCAAGATCATACCGCTGCTGGCCAGAGCGGTCTTGTCGGCATCGCTCCATGCGGCCAAGTCGGGCAAATTACGTAGATGCTGTACCCACCAAAACATGAATGCCCAATGGGCCGACAGCGAAAGCGAACAAACCACAATTGTCAGAATGGTAATGCGGCGCACGGAACCGCGGAAAAGATCGAGGATGCCTGGTTCCGTATGCACAGCATGGTTCTTGGCGGCTTGCCATTCCTCGGTTTCGGGGACGGCGCGACGAATCCAGACGACGATGAGTGCGGGGAGGACGCCGACCAAAAAAACGTAACGGTAAGGAGCGTCTTTCATCAGCAGGCCGGCGACCATTGCCAAGAGAATGCCGCAGTTGACGGCGCTTTGCAGCACAGCGGCGATCCAGGGGCGCCAACGGCTGGGCCAAGTTTCCGAGAGCAATGCGGCTCCGACGGCCCATTCGCCGCCGATGCCCAAGGCGGCAAGAAATCGGAAAATCAACAAGTGCCACCAGGATTGTGCAAAAACGGAGAGGCCGGTGAAGAGTGCATAGGTGAGGATTGTGAGCACCAGTGTGCGGGAACGGCCGAGTCGGTCGCCGATGCGTCCGAAAAAACCGCCGCCGAGTGCCCAGCCTACGAGAAACGAGGCTTGGATCCAGGAGGCGTAGCGGCCGACGGAGTCATCTTTTTGGTTCGTGACCAAAAGCTCGGCAACAAACGGCGTGGCCACGAGGGTGTAGAGGTGCATGTCGAGGCCGTCGAAGAGCCAGCCCAGCCAAGCGGCAATGCCTGATTTCCATTGTTGGGGGGAAATGTCGCGTAGGTGGACGGCTTCCAGCCCCCTCTCCGACGAGGTTCGCGGCGAGTTTTTTTCGGGAGTGACAGCATGGTCATGCATGGGGTTTTCAATGTACTCGGTCGGGCAGGCAAAGACAACGGCTTGGTAATGCGACAGAGATAATGTGACGAAGGGTTGTTTCGAGTGGAATAGAAACATCGCCACCCCACCATTGGTTTAAGGGCCGATATAAGCCCTTGTGGCACGAAGAGAAATTGACTAAACTGGGGATCCCATTTATTGATTGGATATAACTTAGAGAGAAGCATAGTCATGGGCATTCGTCCTCGCACCAGTCATGTCATGAAGCTGAAGTCTCGCCGTTGCCCCAAATGCGGTGGAGCGATCAATTCGCAGCGTGTTCGCTGCAAGCGATGCCATCAACCGCAAAGCCGCCCGAAGAAGTAGCCTGTTGGCCGTTGTGAAGTTGTTCCCCTTTGGGGAGCCTTTCTCGATACTACTTATTAGCTGGCTTCGTTGGCCGGCTTCTTCTTGCGCGTACGGGCCGGTAGCTGCATGAGGCTACAGTTGCAATGCCGTGCGCATCCGCTTGAACGGATCGCACGATACGGTCTTTCATTGCAACGTTCTTAGCAACGAATGATTCTGGCCTAGCCGGCCTAGGTCAAGATCCGTTTGAGTGTGGGCAGGATGAAAAGTCCATAGACGGCCCATTCTACAAACAGCATAGGGGCGGCAGCCAGAAAACGGAGGATGCTGTTTGACTTTCTGGGGCCTAGCTTCTCTTCGTTGAGCAGATACGCCAGCATTGGAAAAATGCCGTAGACCAAAGACACGATGATGGCGTAAAGCAGCCCCGTGATCGGACACGTGAATATCCGCAAGAAGACTTGGCCGACCTCTTCGGTGAAGATGCCGTAGATTCCCGTGATGAGGAAGACTTCTGTCTTGGAATAGGTAAACGCCTTGATCAAGACATACCAAGTGGCAATGAGCAGGAAGTAGTAGAAGAAGCCGTAGACGAGGTCGAGCATCGGGTCTGGACTGAGGAGTATTCGCTTCTCGGGCGGCAGTGATCTGTTGTTGAGGATCGCGAATATCTCGGTAAGCAGGCCGAAGAAGACGCCCGAGGTGATGAAAGAGATGCTGAGGGGGATGTTCTGGAGCAGCTGCTTTAAGGGTTCCCGGCCGAGGTAGGTGAAGATCCACATCGGGAAGATTAAGAGCATTGCATTGCTTGAGATGCCGGCAACCGTTAGCAGAACTCCGAGGGACCAGAGGAAAACCTTTTTCAATGCAAGTTGTTTTTCAGCGTGGTTGTTGTGTTGCATGGCATGGCTGATTGTTGCATGGGGTCATTTGCTTGTTCAAGCATAAGAACAAGCAAAGAGCCTGCACTATACCAACTTCCGTGGATGTAGGCAGTTACTGTTTATCTAACCCCTATTCTTTAACACTAGTGCCCGGGTTGTAGGGGTGTCATGTGTGGCTTTGAGTGTCTGGAGGGAGAAATTCTTCCTTTGCCACATTGCCTGAATACCAGGGATTGGTTTACTGCGGGCAGGAATCCAGGGATGCGGTTTTGGTAAGCGTGGGAAGATTTGCGGCTTAGTAAGTGTTTGCGGGGGTGAAAAAGGGTGTGCGGTAGCGTTAGGATTGGTGCAAATTCCCCACTTTACGCTAGCGGAAATCTTTGCGCATCAGGAGTAGTAAACCTTTTGCTGGAAATACGTTGCGTTCGCTCAAGGGCACTTCGCGGCGCGGCCGATATCGTTACTGACCCTTAGCCAATGGAGCGTGCCATGGTGGCACGCCTTGAGGGCGCGTCAGGCAACCGGATCGGGAAATAAATCGAGTCAAGGATTGGCTCGACGGCCCTGGCGCAGTACACCGTATGAATCGCGGACAATCGACCCTTTCATTCTTTGTCCCGCGGTTCACTGTAAAGGAGTTGTGGC
>CAYWGR010000166.1:6351-12914 GCA_964458015.1 uncultured Planctomycetaceae bacterium | reverse complement strand
ATTGGAAACCAAGACCTTTGGTTTTCCTTCTGTTTTCCACGCTGGTGAAGGCACGGAATTAACTCGCTTGCGGGGTTTTTTAGGTGGAAGAGGTAGAACAAGGAGATTTATTTCCCGGAAAATTAAAAAAAGCATGAATTGCCCTTGACCCAACATGGCCCCCCCGAGTATTTAACCCGCTCTTATCTGGAAGATTTTTTCAGAACACGATCCCAAGGAACGCCTTTTTCGATGTCTGGCAGGCAAAATTTTACGCCCCAGGACACCGGTGGGTCTTAAAAGGAGAGCTCTGTTGAAAACGACCGCTAAAGCACTTGTCGGCTGGATCGCAGTTGCGATCGTACTATCGGCGAGAATCGCGATGGCTGGACCCTTGTGCTGCACGGGCCCCGCGTGGCTCGGAATGGCGGCAGTAGGGCAATCAGCCCCGGCTACCGACCCTTCTGCGGATAAGGGTCAACAAACCGCGGATCTTTTACGCCGTGCCCGTGTGGCCATGGGCGAGAATGATCTGTCGGCGGCCGAATCGCTGATCTCACAGGCAGAAGCCCTGGGCGTGCAATACAACGCCCTGTACATGGGCGACACGCCGAAGAAGGCACGCCGCGACTTGGATCGGAAGCGAAACGGCACGGCCGGGTCGCTCACCAAGCCAAGCCAGGCGTTCGCTCCGTTCGGCCTGAACAAAAATAAGAATGCTCCGGCCAACGATCCCTTCGCCGGCCGCGCACTCGAGCCGCAAGGCTCCGCGGTCGCCGGACAGCAGATCACGCCGCTGCCGAAGGTCGATGCGGTTCGTTCGATGACGGCCCAAGGCGCTTCGCCAATGCAGCCGTTTGCCGAACCATCCTATCGCACGGCTCAGCCCGGTGAGAATGACGCTAAGGCCCCCGGCTCGATGGCCATGCCGTCCGGCGCCGCCAACATGCCGGCAGCCAACGCAGGCGCTGCAGCCAACGGCCAGAGCCCGTTGCGTGCGGCACGTCTTGCCTTGGCCGTGGGCGATGTTCGCCGAGCCGCCGAGATGACGAACCAAGCCCGGAACATGCGGATTACTTATCAGCCTTTGGACGACACGCCCGACAAGGTCGAGGCCGCCGTTCGCAAATATCAAGATCTCTCGAATCTCGACAAGAACTCCGAAGCGTATCGCCGCGCGTATGCTCGCAACATGATGGAGCAGGCCGATGCCTTGCTGCGTTGGGGCGAGCAGGACGAGGCCGAACGCCTTGCCGGCCGTGCCGCTGGAATGCAGATTGCCTACGGCCCGTTCGAGCAGAAGCCGCAAGACATGCTCGGCCGCATCGCCGCGATGCGTCGTCAGGGCGGCGCGCCCGCTGCATCGATGCCGGGATTCGCCGACGCTTCTTCGGCAGGCGCGAACATCAACACGCGCCAGAAGGCCGTCGAACTCGTGCGTCAAGCACGTGAAGCCATCGCCGCCGGTCAATTGGATCGAGCGGAATCGCTGGCGCGTCAAGCCGAACAACTGCGGCTGCCCGACTCGGCTTTCGCCCCGGGTGAAGATCGTCCGGGCTTGGTATTGTTGGATCTGCGACAGCTTCAAGTGCGCAACAACGGCGGCGTGATGCAGGCCGGCGGACAATATCCCTCGACCGGCGCGCCAGATCGCGCGACCGCACAAGCCGTTTATAATCCGGCCAATGATCCGACGCGGAACATCGCGGCTTCGAATCAACAGTCTGGCCGCGAGGACATGCGTCTGGCTTTGAATCCGCAATCGCCCACGTTGGCTCCGCCGCCCCCGGGCGCTAATTCCAGCGATCCGGCCGCTTCGCAGGGCATGGCCCTGTTCGAGCAAGGCGAAGCAGCCTTGAAAGCACGCGATCCCGCGAAGGCCTACGATCTCTTCCGGCAGGCCGCCGCGCATGTGAACGAACTCGATCCGGTTACCGCCCAACGTTTGCAAGACCACCTGCAATTGTTGTCGGCCAAGCCGGGTCGTCAGCAACAACCGCCGCAAGCCGGGCAACCGTCGATGGTGGACGAAACAGCCGCGAAGCAGCAAGTGCTGATTCGCCAGGTCGCCACCGATTTGGCACATGCCGAAACGAATGCCCGGTCCATGCGAGAAACCAATCCAAAGGGCTCCTTGGCCATGTTGCAAGAAGCCCGCAAGAAAGTTGAAACATCGGGCCTGGATAGCACAACCCGCGACCAGTTGCTCAAGCGCGTGGATCGTTCGATCGGTGAAACCAAGCAGTTCATCGAACAGAACTATCCGCAAATCGAATTGGCCGATAAGAACGCCCGGATCCATCAGGAAGTGGATCGCGAGCGTCGCATGAAGGTTGAAGTGGGCGAAAAACTAGCCCTGAAGATCGACGAGTTCAACCGCCTGATGGACCAGCAGGAATATGAAAAGGCTCAAGTCGTGGCCAAGCAGGCCGCCGAGCTTGATCCCAACAATCCGGTGGTCACGCAAATTCAATGGCAGGCGAAATTCGTTCGCCGCTATATGAACAACAAGGATATCATGGACGCCAAGGAACAAGGCTTTGTTGACGCCCTTAACGAAGTGGATCACTCCGCGATTCCGTTCGCGGGCGATAAGAATCCTTTAGTATACCCCGAGGCCAAGGATTGGAACAAACTTTCGGCCAGCCGCAGCAAGCTGGTGCGTGAAAACACCCGTCAGCGCTCGGAACGCGAGATGGATATCGAAAAGAAGCTGCGGACTCCTGTTTCGTTGCAGTTCACCAATGCCCCCTTGAGCAAAGTGCTTGAAAATCTGGCCAAGTTGGCCGAGGTGAACTTGCACCTTGATCCTCAGGGATTGGCCGAGGAAGGCGTGACCACGGATACGCCGGTCACGATCGAGTTGCGCAACGAGATTATGCTTAAGAGCGCCTTGAATCTGATCCTCGAACCCTTGCATCTCAGCTACGTGATCAAGGACGAAGTGTTGAAAGTCACGAGCGAGCAATTGCGCGACGGACAAGTCTATCGCGTGACGTATAACGTGGCCGACTTGGTCATACCGATTCCGAACTTCGTGCCGAGCCCCTCGATGGGTCTGCAAGGCGCGTTGAACGGCGCCATGAACTCGGCGGGCTTCGGCGGCGGCGTACCGTTCGGTTCCGCAACCACCACGCCGATGGCCGTGGTTGCCAGCCACGACGGTAAGGGCAGCAGCGCCAACGTAAATCCGGCCGTCATGGCCAATATGAGCGGCACACCCGGCTCGGGCGCTCTTGCCGGACCGAAGAATATGCCCTTGGGACAAGGCCCCGGCGGTCTTGGCGGCGGCGCGCAAGCCGACTTCGATAGCTTGATCGATTTGATCACCTCGACCGTCAAGCCGACCACCTGGGACGCCGTCGGCGGTCCCGGCTCGATCGCTCCCTTCGAAACGAACCTAAGCATCGTCGTGAGCCAAACTCAGGACGTTCACGAGGAAATCAACGATCTGCTCCAGCAGTTGCGACGCTTGCAAGACTTGCAAGTCACGATCGAAGTCCGCTTTATTACGCTCAACGACAACTTCTTCGAGCGAATCGGCATCAGCTTCGATTTCGATGTTGCCAGCAACGTCATGGGCAAGGGCCTGAAGGTCGCCAGCCAAGCCGGCCAGCCGATCAACAGCTCGAGCACCAGCTATGCCGGCAGCCGCACGTCGGTAGTCGGCTTGCAAACGCCGACGACCTTCAGTTCGGACTTGGACATCCCCTTCACACAGAACAGCTACGCCTTGGCCGTGCCGCAATTCGGCGGTTTCGACGCCACGGCGGGCGCTTCGCTGGGCTTCGCGATTCTCAGCGATATCGAAGCCTACTTCTTCGTCAATGCCGCCCAGGGCGACAAACGCAGCAATGTGCTTCAAGCTCCGAAGGTCACGCTGTTCAACGGCCAACAGGCCTACGTGTCGGATACCTCGCAGAGCCCGTTCGTGATCAGCGTGATCCCCGTGGTGGGCGATTTCGCCGCGGCCCAACAGCCGGTTATCGTCGTCCTGTCGGAAGGTACGTTCATGACGGTTCAGGCCGTGATCTCGAACGACCGGCGATTCGTCCGGTTGACCGTGGTTCCGTTCTTCAGCACGATCGGCGACGTGAACACCTTCCAGTTCACTGGCTCGACCACGACGACGACGGATTCCACACGTGAAGGTCTCCGAGCGTCTGCGAAGGATGCAGCTAAGCTGTGGACCAATAAGTCCGATGCTTCGACTTCAACCACTTCCGGCACGACGGTCCAGTTGCCGACGTTCTCGTTCGTCACGGTCACCACGACGGTGAGCGTGCCCGACGGCGGCACGGTTCTGTTGGGCGGTATCAAGCGGTTGAGCGAAGGCCGCAGCGAATACGGCGTCCCGATGCTCAACAAACTGCCCTACATCAACCGGCTGTTCAAGAACGTGGGCATCGGCCGCGAAACCCAAAGCCTGATGATGATGGTTACGCCTCGTATCATCATCCAGGAAGAGGAAGAAGAGAAGATCGGTGTTGTTCAGACACCGTAAGTTAAAACCATAACGGGATCTCCCTCCCTGTGCCGTCGCCGGCTTACCCCCCCAAGCTGGCGACGGCCGCTTTTTTTGGCAGAGAGAGAAATGTGGAGAGTGGGTTGCAGCACCGTCGGGCCGTTCCGTTTTCGGTAAGGCGGGGCGGCGAAACGTTGACAAGTATGGAATATTTCGCAAAATGGCGGGCCATCGCTTCGCTCGACCCGCCCTACATTTTTCAAATGCAAGAACGGATTGGTGCTGTGCCATACCGGCAGCCACTAAATGATGGCGGCTAAATAAAATAGGGATCGGCGACCGCGAAGCATGGTTTCGCAAATCGCCGATCCCGAAGTCGTATCAGGGACGACCATCTTTAGCACGTCTTCCATGATATTGTTGACGGTCACATTTCCCTGCGAAGCCGCAAGCGGCTTGTTTTTGATGACGACAACAATTTTTTGGACAGCGTACTAGCCGCAAATGCCTTCAAGCTCCTTCGCGAGCCTTTTGCGCGCGGTGTGGAGTCGTCGCTTGATGGTGCCGACGGGTGAATCGAACTGCCGGCTCATCTCGACCAAGCTGTTGCCGTCGAGATAGAATGCCGTGAGTGTTTGTCGATCCAACGGGCCAAGTCGTCGCAGGCCCTGATGCACCTGTCCGCTTTGTTCGCGGAGCATGATGGTTGCCAGCGGCGTCCTGTTTTCCACGTAGGTTGTTTCCAACATCGTGGAATCCAATGAGACGGTCGGCTTGCGCCGCAGCGCCCGATTGATCGCCATGCGTCCGGTGATGGATCGCAGCCAACTTCCGAAGCAGTTGGGATCTTGGAGTTGATCGATCTTGCGCATGGCCTGGATGAACACGTCTTGGCACAATTCTTGGGCTTCCGCCTCATTGCGCAGCCGTCGATAGGCCACCAGATACACAGCTTTCTGATAGCGTTCGACGAGTCGGCCGAAAGCTTGCCGGTCGCCTCGTTGCGCGGCCCGCACGGTTTCGCCGAGTGGAGTGTCGAGATAGGTCGTGGTAGTGCTGGAATCGGATATCATGATCTTAACTTTCTAGTCATCGAATGGGAAAAAGGGGACGGCGAGACTTTGCGTCAGAGTCGGCGGAAAAGTGGAAAGCGTTAAAAGCAAAACGCCTTCCAACCGCCGGCTATAGCCGCGGGCTCGTGTCGGAACGGAACAAACTCGGGATTTTGTCGGGCCTTTTTTTGGCCCTGGGGCTTTTTGCTTAAGCCCGTTTAAAGCCGCTTACGGCTTCCCGGTCTGCTCCGGACCCCGACGAGGCCCAGCGCCAAGAATGAGCTCGCGCATGCAATAGCGTCGTGGCCTGACGGATCGCTACACCGACGACGACGTTCTCAACACAGCTAACGCTGGAGACGGTATTCATCGTGCGGATGTTGGAAATGTAGCGACCCATGACGGTCCCTTTCGTGACGCAAAAAAGCGCGGTTCAGGTGAAAGATAGAAAGTAAGCGACCGGCCAAAGTTTCAAATCATCGGCAAAGCCGGCCATTTTGCCTTGATTGTTCAGATTATCAAAGCCCGTATTGAGTGTCAACACGGCTTCTCTCTACTATCGACACCCTCGGTCGGGAAAGGTTCGCACGGAAAAAGAAAAAAGTGACAATTTCCCGGCGGGTGTTGCTGGTTTCTTTGTTTTGTTCTGTTTAATCCCCCATTGGTGTTAATTGGTTGCGAAAATCTTGTTGGCTGGGTGTGGCAATTTTTTATGGCTGTTCCGTCATTCTGAGCAAAGCGAAGAATCTCGTTGAATTCACGGAGATTCTTCGCTTTGCTCAGAATGACGATTTGCCATGATTTTTTATCAGCCCAGCTTGTTCCTGAAAAATTGCCGTGAAACACCACTTCTGGTATACTGGGGCGGTTCCCGGTGGTCGTTCCCCCTGTTTTAACCCTACCATATTGTGGAAAAACCCATGAAATCCGCCGTTTGCACTGGTCTCTTGTTGTCGCTTGCAATTTCGTGCCAGTCGGCCCTGGCAGCCGACTATATTCAGAGTCGCGGCGGGTGTCCTAATGCTTTCCGAAAATTCGCCGACAGCCAAACCTCCAAAGAATTCACG
>CAYWGR010000166.1:0-6341 GCA_964458015.1 uncultured Planctomycetaceae bacterium | reverse complement strand
ATCACTTTTTTCGGCGGTTCGATTACTGAAGGCGCCGGCGCGAGCAAGCCGGACCTCTGCTATCGCTCGCTCACGACGGCACAACTTCGCGGCGACTACCCTGGCGCCGTGCTTTACGAAAACAATTCGGCCATCGGCGGCACGGGTTCATGGCTTGGCGCGTTCCGCACGCGCAACGACGCCCTGTACGGCGGCGCGGCGATCGTCTTCGTTGAATTCGCCGTCAACGACGGCGGCGCGCCGGAGGCTCAAACGCTGGCCTCGATGGAAGGCATCGTGCGACAAATCTGGTCGTGCGATTCTTCGACCGATATCGTGTTTCTCTATACGCTGGTGAAAAACCACATGGACGCCTACAAGCAAGGCAAACTGCCCGACACCGTTGGATGGCACGAACGCATTGCCGAGCGTTACAAGATTCCGAGCGTGAACTTGGGGCAATATGCAGCAAAGAAGATTTTGGCGGGCGAGTTGACATTCGACGAGTTCGCCAAAGATGGCGTGCATCCGACCGACCGCGGCTATGCACTTTATATGGAAGCGATGAAGCCGTTTCTGGCCGCTTGCAAGGCCGCCGCGCCGGCCAAATCGACGGCCGTTTACCGCCGGCTCCAGGATTATGCTTGCGTAAGTCCCGCGCCGATGGAAAAGGCCCAATGCGTTCCCTATGAATGGGCCAAGGCCGATCCGGGCTGGAAATTCGGTCTGCAAAGTCCGACGGGCCGTTTTCTGCACATTGCCCAATGCGATCAGGCAGGGCCGATGCTTACGCTCAACTTCACCGGCTCGCAAGTCGGCGTGTTCGACGCCATCGGGCCGGATACCGGCAACATCGAGTTTTCGATCGACCAAGGCGCTTGGCAAACGCTCAACGATTTCGATTCCTATTGCGTTCATTATCTCCGTCCCCACGCCCGACCGCTGGCAATGGGGCTGGATCCCAAGAAGAAGCATGAACTCCGGCTGCGCGTGGCCGAGAAAATTTCGGATCAGAGCAAAGGCCGCGTCGTTCGGCTTGGCTGGCTATTGGTCGACGGCGATGTGGAAGATCCTTGCGCCCGGCCGGACGCACTAGCTCACTGTGATGCGATCTATGCGACGATGGACAAGTTGAAGTATACGCCGCCGGCCGCCCCGGGTCGGTGGCGCAATCTTGACCGGACGATGCAACGTCTGCGCGAGGGCGGCGTGCTCAAGATCGTCATGCTCGGCGACAGCATCGTCAACGATACTTCCTCCTCGCAATTCGAGTTGATGCTTCAGCGGATGTATCCGAAATGCAAGATCGAGAAGCAAACATCGGTGCGAGGTTCCACGGGCTGTTGGTGGTATAAGAACGACAATCAGGTCGAGCCCTACGTGCTTAAGCATCATCCGGACTTGTTGATGATCGGCGGCATCAGCCAGCGCGACGATATCGCTTCGATCCGCGAAGTGATCCATCAAGTTCGAGCGAAACAGAATCCGGACATTTTGTTAATGACGCCCGCCTTTGGGGCCGCGCAGGACAAGCATATTCGAGAATGGACTTTCGAGCCTGCCGCGGGCACCTATCGCGCGCAGTTGCGACAATTGGCCGAGGAGGAGAAATGCGGCTTTGTCGATATGACCGGTCCGTGGTGGCAGTATGTCGAGCAGAGCGGCAAGTGCTATAGCTGGTTCCAACGCGACGTGGTCCACGCCAACGACCGCGGCTATCAGATCCTGGGCCGGATCTTGGAAGCGTATTTTGCACCGGAGAAATAGGCGCTGGAAATGCGGGTGATAGATCATTGCACCATTGCACCGGGCGCAGTAATTTCTTATGGTCAAGTTGGATAAGCTGTGTTGTTTAGCTGCTACCGGTATAGCTGTTTGGTAACAGGGCCGACGTATCTGCGGCCGCTGAACTGTTGTGCTATCCACGCACATTCCGGGAGCTGTTAGCTCCCGGCTATCAAACTATTGTGTTTTTGCGGTCTATGGACCAGCCGTCATAATCTTTTACTGCACCCATTGCGCCAGTCGGCATTGACCAGCCGGCCCGGATGCGTTCTAATTCCACAGGGTGGCAGGGCCGCCAGCCAATACGAGCTACCGCTCGGTTGACTTTGATTCGCTCCCGTTGGTCGCTAGATTTTGTTAAAATCTCACAATCTTTGGGGTTAGCAATATCGTGGAGCGTGGTTGGAGCGACAGCGACTTTTCATGGATGATGTTCGATGCACGAACGGCCGCCGGCAGAACTGGTAGCACTGTTGAAACGTCTGGGCTTGGCCGACGCCGCCCAGGTCGAGCGGATGGGCCGTCGTGTGCGCCGGCTGGCGCGCGACTTGCCGCGTTTCGAATCGGTTTGGGTAGATGCGCTTTGCCAGGCGCGCATTCTGACGCCTTTTCAAGCTGCCGAAATCAACGCGGGCCGCGGATCCTCGCTGCGGCTCGGTCCTTACGTGATCGAGCAGCGATTCATTCATCCTTGCTACGTTGCCTGTTATCGCGCGCGCGACATCGAATCTCGCGCGGTGGTGCGTTTGGCGATTGTTGAAAACGCCGGGGCAAACGGCGATGAGCTCTTGGGACAGTTGCAATCACTTGCGGGGCATTCGTCCTTCTCGGATGCAAACAGCCCTCACCCTAACCCTCTCCCAAAGGGAGAGGGGACTAGCGTTTCCTCTTCGTCCATTGTTTCCTCCTCGTCCCTTGTTTCTCGTACCGGGTCCATTGCATCTTCCTCGTCCATTGCATCTCGTACCGCGTCCCTCTCCCCTCTCTCCTCTCCTCTTCGTTTCCCTCTGCCCTCTCCTCTTTTCTCTCTTGGCCGCGATGGCGATCGGCTTTTCGTGGCTGAGCCGTGGGTCGAAGGCCGGACGGCGGCGGAGTGGATGGTACACCACGGCCGCGTTCCGTCCGAGGTCGTGTTGGAAATCGCCCGGGCTATGGCGGCCCAGTTGGCTATGCTCGAAAAATGTGGAATTTGCCACGGCGATGTAAGCACCTCGAGCTTGGTTCTAACCGATGGGGGCGAGGCACGGCTTTTGTTGCCGGGGTTGCGGGGCATCTTGCGGCCGGAAGAAGGCTACGCCCACGGCGATCTGCCGCCGGAGGCTTACGACAGCCTGGCTCCCGAACGGGTGTCGGCCGGCACGCCGCCCAACACGGCGAGCGACATTTATGCTTGCGGCTGCGTATGGTGGCAGTTGCTATGCGGGCGTCCGCCCTTGGTGGGCGGAGATAGTTTGGCAAAACTTCGCGCTGCGCAGGCGGGCGAAATACGCGACGTGCGCAATTATGCTCCCGATGTTTCACCGCCGCTGGCGGCTGCGATTTTTGCTTGTTTGCAGCGCGATCCGCACTGCCGGCCCGAGTCGATGGCCCGGCTCAGCGCGATGCTGGGCTCGACGACGCGCGGCGGTCGCGAAGCATTGGCCGACTGCTTGGCCCGAACCGGCCGCCCGACCGTCCACTGGACGACCACCGTGCGTTCGATTCGCCGATCCAATCGAACGCCGTTTTGGATCGCCGGCACGCTTTGTTGCCTGACGGTTGCGCTGGCAATTTGTTGGCAGATGAGCAGTCAGCGGTCAGCAATCAGCGGTCAGCAGTCAGAACAAGTGGCTAGTGGCCAGAAATTAGTGGCTAGTGGTCAGTGGCCAGTGGCTAGTGGAACAAATCTCCCCTCGCCCGCAAGCGGGAGAGGGGCCGGGGGTGAGGGAAGCGGGCAGTTCCAGAACGTGGCTAGTGAATCGAATTCTAAATCCCGAAATCCCGAAATCCCAAAATCCCAAATTTCCAATCCCTCGGCGGAAGTCGTTCCGGCCTCCTACCAACAAGTAGAGAGCAAGCCGGAAGATCTTGTCTTGACGGCCGACAAAGCAGTCGAGGCGGAATCGCTTAAGTTGCAGGCGGGGCAATGCGTTCGCGGGCCTGAGGGACGCAGGGCCACGATTCTCGTTCCCTTGACGGGAATGATTGTCGATAAGGAAAATGTGCGATTCGAGAATATCGACTTCCGTGCCCGTGCGATGGCCAACAATAATGTCAAATCGTCGGAATCGGCGATGCTTGAACTTCGGGCGGGCCGAGCTTCGTTCCGCGGCTGCTCGTTCCAAGTTGAAGAAACCGAGCGAACGCCCAAGGCTGCTGTTCGATGGACACATCCCTCGGCAGCCGAGACGGCTGAAACTTCGCTGCCCAATGGTCGAATTCAATGGTACGACTGTTTTCTGCATAGGGTCAGCATCGGATTGGATTGCCGGACGGCTGGCGCGTTGTCGATCGAGCTAAGGAACGTGCTGCATCTCGATGCAGGCTCGCTCGTGCGGCTCGACCACTGTCCACAATCGGATGAACCAGTGTCGATTGCCCTGGAACAACTGACGTTGCGCAATTGCGGACCGTTGCTCGAATGCTTGGCGCCGCGGCTCGAATCGCAGCCGGGCGAGATCGCGGTGACTGCAACGGCCTGCGCCTTGGTGCCCGAGGCTGAAATGCCATTGATTCACGTGCGAGGTCCGCAAATGCCCGAACGTCTGCCGGCGGCAATCCGTTGGAGTGGGCAAGGCTCGCTGCTGGGACCGCGCACGCCGGTTATTGTTTGGAGCAATGCGGAGGGCCAACGTCGAATCTTGGACGAATCCGCGCTGTCGATTGCCGGACTAGTGCGCAGCGAAGTGGCTTTTGCCGGAAAACCATCCGAGGATCCCGCCGCAAGTCGATTAGTGCGTTGGCAAGCGCCGCTGCAATCGGCCGATCCGCCTGGCTACGATCCCGGTGACGTTCCACGCCGGTAATTGAGGTGCATTTCAATATAGGGCTTCTGTCTTCTGTGGCATTTACGACGTCAGCCGCTCACAGGCGGACAAGTCTGTAGATCAGTGGGCGATACTAATGCAGTTCGGCAATGCTTGCCTGAGCTTCTTCACACCTTCGTCGGTGACTTTGGTGTTCCGAAGGTCCAGCCATCGGAGCCGGTTCAATCCCTTGAGGTGTTCCAGACCGACATCCGTGACTTGCGTACCTGTAAGACGCAAGCTTAGGAGTTGGCTCAACCCTTGGAGATGCTCGAGTCCGGCGTCGGTAATGCGGGTATTGTCAAGCCATAGGGAAAGCGGCTGCTTTAGGCACTGGAGATGTTCCAAGCCAGCGTCGGTTATTGGCGTGTTTTCAAGCCTCAATAAGTTGAGGTGACTCAGCCCGTTGAGGTGTTTCAGGCCAACATCCGTGACTTGGGTATTATTGAGCCACAGTTCGCCAAGTTGGCTAAAAGTTTCAAGGTGTTCCAAGTCAGCGTTGGTCACTGTGGTGTTCTCAAAATTCACAGACAAGACGCTTCTAAAGAAATTATCGCCAAGAAGTTCTCGGAGCCATTCTGGCCCTGGCTCCAGTAATTCGCCATTAGGACCTAATGGTTGGCCCCAACACACTTCCCCGCCCGCCGTCTCAATGGCTGTTGCCGCATCCAGCTGCTGCTTTGCCTGCCATATCTTCACAGCAAGCCAACTACACAGTATTGCACAGACCGCAACTAGTACCAGTAGCGTCAGTAGCGAAAATCTAAGCCATTGGCGTTTCAGCTTTAGGGTAGTCATTTCCGTTAGTATAACATCTGCCGGGCGGCTTCCAAGCTCAGGCAAATGTCACCCATCGTGGCTGTACTTCTATATTTAGAAATAGCGGGCTGATCGCACGGGTTCGATTTAGTGTGTCTATTTTTCTCCGCCGTTCACAAACATGCGGTAATACAACAGTCCGACGATGGTTTTGGCGTCGCGGATCTCGCCGCGGCGGACCATGTCGAGAGACTCGTCCCAGGTGCAAAGGAGCGGTTGGATGTCTTCACCGGGCTCTAGGGCCGTTGCGCCGGGCTGCAAATCTTCGGCCAGATAAAGATGCATTTGCTCGTCGAGAATGCCCGGCGACATGCAAAATGTGAGCAAGTGCCGCATACGTCCGGCACGGTAGCCGGTTTCTTCGGCCAATTCACGTTCGGCCGTGATATCGGGATCTTCGTTCGGCTCTAAAGTGCCGGCCGGCAGTTCTACGAGCGTTTCTTCCACGGCCACGCGGTAGTTTTTCACGAAACATACACGGCCGTCGTCTAGAAGCGGCAGAATCACCACCGCGCCGGGATGCCGCACAATCTGACGCACATGATCGACGCCATCGGGCGTCGTCTGCACGACCTTTTCGACACGGAAACGCAGGGCTTGGAAAAGTATCTCGGGGTTCATCATGCCGCCAGCGTACCAGGGAATTCGAGGACGGTAAAGGGCTGCATAATCGCGATCAGGGCCGAACAGTTTTCAGTAGGGCGGGTCGAACGAAGCGATGGCCCGCCTTGAATTTTTCGCAAAATGGCGGGC
>CAYWGR010000165.1:0-12948 GCA_964458015.1 uncultured Planctomycetaceae bacterium | reverse complement strand
AGTTCCTCCGCGAGAAACCCGCCCTTTTGCCGCCGTGGGAAACGGCAACAGCCCCCGCCTCGTTCGGTTTCGCATCAACGTATTGCTCCAAGGCACGAAGCTGATCGGTGTAGATATCGATGTCGGGATAGAAGCTGCTCACGGTCGTCCAATCCCAGCCGGGACCGACCGAGAGCACGGCATAAACCGCACCCGCGGCCTCTTTATAGCGTTTCAAGGCAAACAACACGAGCGCGCGGAACTCATGCGGCACCGTATCATTGGGCTGCCGGGCAATGGCCTTATCGCATTGCACCAATGCCGCGGCATAATCGCCCTGCCCGAAGGCGTCGCGAGCCGCATCGAGCGAATCCTGCTCGGCGTCCGAGGACTGGGCATCTTGCGCCGCCTCGGGAACAGCAGCCGTCACGATCGGCTGTGAGTAGTCGAACGTCACGTCGTTTTCCACCACCGGAGTCGTCCAGTACGGGTTATCGTAGGAGCAATATCCCCAGGTCCACGGAGTCGTAAGCACTGCGCCCGCCACGAATCCCGCGCCCCACCAGCCGGCCGGCCAAGCATACCAAGGGTGGTTCCAGTGGTCATGCCAATTGCCGTGATACCAATCCGGATGCGGGCCAGGCCAAGGATGTGGGCCAGGGCCAGGATGTGGACCAGGACCAGGATGTGGACCAGGGCCAGGGTGTGGACCAGGACCGGGATGCGGGCCAGGGCCCGGCATCGGATGAACGTTGCTGAAATGGTCGCCGTATCTCATGCCGGAATTCGACCAGGACGGAGATCGCTCGGGCACATTGGTATGCGGCGTATTGAACGAAGGCGAATGGCTGCGATAATCACCGCCGCTAAAGCCTCCGTAGCCTCCTGAGTGATATCCGCCACCATATCCGCCGCCGCCATAACCGCCGCTGTGAAAACCACCGCCGCCCCCACTGTGAAAACCACCACCACCGCCGCCGCCGCGACCGGCCATCACCGGAGCAGTTGCATAGCAAACCATGCAAAGAACCGTGACCAACATTTTCTTGGAACACATCATTTCTTTTTCTCCTTGGGAGTCACGGTTTTCTTGTTCGGAACCGCGGCCTTTGCGGCCTTCGAGTTATTGGTCGTCGCTTTCGAGACGGAAGCTTCCGTTTTCGAGGACTTCTGTTCCTGGGGCTGTGGCGGCTTTCGCACGATCGATATGTCCTTGATATCTGGCCGCATTTCGTCGCCGATCACACGATCGCGCGATTGCCACGTCATCCGGTCTTTCGCGGTTTGCGTAATCACGTTCGTCGCCGAAGCCGGCTTGCCGTCGCGAGTCGTGCCCGTCATCTTGAGAATCCATTGCTTGCCGTTGCGCGTCCACAGTCCTTCGACAAATCCGCCTTCGGAATCAAAGATCCAACTATGGAGCTTCTGGACGGCCGGATCCCAACGGATCTCGTGCGTGCCGGTCATCATCGGCCGGCCTCCGGCTTGGATCTGAAAATCACAAAGGATGCTTCGTCGATTTTCGCCCCAACGATACGTAGTCAACGTCATGGCCGTGGGACTCTCATCTATCCAAGATCCGATCAGCCATTCCAGCTCCTTGAGTTCGTTCTCCGCCGCGTTTTCATCGGGCAAATCGCGGGCGCTGGCCATCCGCCAACGGCCGTCCTGTTTCACATGGACAACGGTGTAGCGGTTCCGTTCTTCGATTCCCGAAGCGTGGGTGATCGTCGTCGATCCATCTTCTATTGCCGTTGCGGGACCAAGGAAGCGAATCGACTTAATGGTGATTGCGATTTTCGATTTCGGATTCTTTTTGAAAATCGTGGCAAACGTGCGTTCGATGGCTGCTTGCCCTTGGAAACTTTCGCCCGACTCGCCGACGATTTCACCATCGGCCAGGAAAAGAGAAGCCAAGGCCTTGGCATCGCCCGCGTTATAAGCTTTGACGAAAGAATCGACGACAAGTCGAATCGCTTTTTCGTCCTCCGCTTGAGAGGAAGCTGCCTGAACCGTCGCCGTAAGAATCCCCACGGCAATGAGAACACTTGCAAGGGGTGCTGATTTGTACATAGCAATACCTTTCGTACCTATGCCGAAACCGCCAAGGATCCTTTTCAACCGCGAACACAGTCCTTCCAGCCGAGTTCGTTAGCTGGTTGGCCGTGAAAAGGCTCGATGGCAATGACGGACGCAATAAAACTCTTCCTGCCCGAGTGCAAAAACCGCATGACTGCGACCTTGCTTATCGCTTGGGATACCACGCAAAACAAGTACTGGCAAAGCCGGCAGTGCACATTCCAAACGATGTATCCCAAGAAAAACCCTCAGGAAATTGTAGGTCGCGTTTTTTGGAGGAGAGTATTTCGACCGTCAGCCACCCGCCAGGGTGGTTTGCAGGAAATAAAACAGGGCGGCCCGACTTGCTCGGGCCGCCCTGATTGGCAAAGGAGAAACGCTATGGCTTCCGTCGCATAATCGACGGATTACCTGAGATTGAAAATATCGCTTACCAAGGACCGCGAATATAATAGTCGCCAAATTGATCGGTGCTCGACGGCCAAGCCGGCGTGGCTTGGTACATCGAACGATCGTAGGAACTTGGTCCCGGATAGTTCCGCTCGAATTGGTACTGGATGGGCGTAACGCGGGTAGCGCCGACGCCCCAGCCCAAATGGGATTGGCTTTCCGCCGTTGGGGGCACAACCACCGCAACCGGCATTCCCCAGGCCGCGTCGTAATAACCGCCGTGCCAGGAGGAGCATGTTTGCGATTGACGATGGGCTACCCGGAAGCCATGCCCCGCCATTGCAGAACCGGCCCATCCCCAGGCAATCGCCAATGCGGACGCCGTAGTAAGGATCAGAATATGTTTCATGGTATTTATCTCCAATGCACCGACGTCCGGGTGGGCGGAGCGTCTTCATGGTTCGTGATATAGACGCGATGATGCTTGTAGAGGAACTCCTGCGGCATCAACGGCTGATAGGTGATGTAGGTGTGTCCGACCATCGCCGGCGTGGGGCGAGGGCAAGGATACAACTGGGCGCCTGTCGAACTACAACCGCCCGGCGGCACATACTGGTTGTAGAACAAATCGCCCGACGTGCTGTGGCGAACCAATTCAGCACTTGCCTGATTCGAGGCAGCAAACGTCAACCCCCACACGGTTGCCAACGTCGCCGCGCCGACCAATGCAATCATTTTTTTGCGGGAAAATATGCGGTTCATTTCTGGATCCTTATCGCTTAACAGTCGCGGAAAAAACTGCTCAGTACCAATCTCGGCAGGTGACGGTCTTAGGGGTGAATCTTTGTGTGCCGCATGGGAGAAAGGCTCGCAAAATGCCGAGAATTCAATTAAAAACGGGTGGGAGACAAATGGAAAAACCGTTATAATCAGGCAAAATCGTTACAATCCGATAGATTTGTCAGAAAAAAACGTACATCCCTGGGAGCCTTGGCCAACGGCCATTCCGCATCGGAGCAAAGGATCTTGTCATTACCGCAAAAACGGATTCTTCGCTTCCCAGGGAAGGACGAATTTCGCAAAATACGACCAAAAAACCAACGCATTGCGTTGCATAGACCGCTAGAGGAGCTTTCCGTGAGTGTGAGTTCTACCCCTAAAGAGGAGTCCGCTGTCGTTCCTAGTGCCAATGGTGACAGTGCCGCGCCGGCACGCCGTACCCGCCGCGCCACCGCCGCGTCGATGGCGGCCAGTCAGCGTGATATTTCGGTCAGCGAATTTTTTGCCAAAAACCGCCACCTGCTCGGTTTCGACAACCCACGCAAGGCCTTGCTCACTACCGTCAAAGAGGCGGTCGACAATGCCTTGGATGCCTGCGAAGAGGCTGGCATTCTGCCCGAAATCTGGGTCCACATCCAGCGTGTCGGCGCCGATCGCGACGAGGTCGGCGTCC
This sequence comes from uncultured Planctomycetaceae bacterium, assembly GCA_964458015.1. Classification (GTDB taxonomy): domain Bacteria; phylum Planctomycetota; class Planctomycetia; order Pirellulales; family Thermoguttaceae; genus CAYWGR01. The sequence goes on along the minus strand of CAYWGR010000165.1, from coordinate 9,047 downwards.
AAGACAACGGGCCCGGCATCCTGAAAAAACAAATCCCCCTGATCTTCGGCAAGCTGCTCTACGGTTCCAAGTTCCATCGGATGCGCATGAGCCGCGGCCAGCAGGGCATCGGCATCAGCGCCGCCGGCATGCACGGTCTGTTGACCACCGGCAAACCGACCAAGATCATGTCGAAGGTTTCACGTCGCGAACCGGCCCATTACTACGAAATCCAAATCGACACCAAACGCAACCAGCCTGAAATCGTGAACGGCAAAGGCGAGGGCATTGAAATCCCGCCGAACGGACTGGGCGATAAACTGATCGAAAAGCACGGCATTGAATGGATCGACCAGGACCACGGCACGCGCGTCACCATCGAACTCGAGGCCAAATACCAACGCGGCCGTGGCAGCGTCGATGAGTATCTCGAACAAACGGCCATTGCCAATCCGCATGTGGCCATTCATTACAGCGATCCCGACGACAACCAACACGATTACGCCCGCGTGGCCGAGCATCTTCCGCCCGAGCCCAAGGAGATCAAGCCGCATCCCTACGGCGTCGAGTTGGGACGGTTGGTTTCGATGCTGCACGAAACCAAAGCGCCGACGATTGCGCAGTTTTTGGCGCATTCGTTTTCGCGCGTCAGCCCCAGCATCGCGAAGAAGCTCTGTACCACGATCAAGGTATCGACCCGCGCCAATCCGAAAAAAATCGGGCGTCACGAAGCCGACCTCCTTTATCAAACGATCCAACAAACGAAAATTCCCGCTCCTGCGACCGATTGCATCGTGCCGATCGGCGAGGAATTGATTTTGAAGGGGTTGCGCCAAGTGGTGCCCGGCGAATTTTACGCCGCGGCCACGCGGCCGCCGGCCGTTTATCGCGGCAATCCGTTTCAAATCGAAGTCGGACTCGCCTGGGGCGGCGCCTCGCCCGTGGCCAAAGTGACGCGCGAAGGATTGGCGGAGCTGCTCGAGGAGAGCGACGCCCGAACGCTGCGGCAATTCCTCATCACCACCTTCCAGGGATTGGGGACCGAAGCATCGGATAAAATTCTCGCGGCCGCCAACGTCGGCACGCGCGTTTCGCCCGGCCGGTTGAAGTCGGCCGACATCGACCTGCTTCATACCGCGTTGCAAAGCATCAATATCAGCGAGGGGCAGTCGATGAATGTGCTGCGTTACGCCAACCGCGTGCCGCTGCAATTCCAGGCCGGCGCTTGCGCCGTGACGCAAACCGTCATGTCGACCAACTGGAGGGCCTACGGCCTGAGCCAGTCGCGCGGCGGCTTGCCCAGCGGCCCGACCACCATCATGGTCCACATGGCCAGCGTCTGGGTGCCGTTCACCAACGAATCGAAAGAGGCTATTGCCTCGTATCCCGAAATTCAGAAAGAATTGCGACTTGCCCTGCAAGCCGTCGGCCGCAAGTTAGGTATGTTTCTACGTCGCCGGCTGCGCGTGCGTCACGAAGGCGAGCGGCGCAACTTGTTCCTGCGCTACGTGGGCGAAGTGGCAACGGCCGTCAGCCGCATCAACAGCGCCGACCGCGACAAGCTCTACCAGCAGCTTCTCGATGTCGCCAGAAAACGCACCGCCGAGGCCGACGTGGAACTCGACGACCGCGGCAAACCGATCGAGGAGGAAGACTACGGCGACAACGTGATTATCGTGTCGCAGGAAGAAGCGGAAACGGTTGAAACCGCAGAGGAGCAAGAATAATAAACACATGAAACCAATTGTGGCCGACACGATATTGATAGCGCGATGTGGCTTGTATTGCGGGGCCTGCGGGGCATACCTTCGCGATCGCTGCACCGGTTGTTTTGATGCGCCAAAGTTCTCGTCCTGCTCCGTCCGCAAGTGCTGCATCGACAACAACTACGCCACCTGCGCCGATTGCCGTGAGTTTCCCAACCCGCGCGACTGCAAAAAGTTCAACAATTTCATCTCCAAGCTGTTCGGGCTGATCTTCCGTTCCGACCGAGCGGCCTGCATCGTGCAGATCCGTCAGAAAGGCCTCCAAGCCCACGCCGACATCATGGCGAAAAATCAAACGCAATCGATACGGAAGTAAACAGAAATAACTTGCCGTCAAAATAATAAATTGGTTTGCCTAACCTGGAAAAATATAGAAACGGCGACCACCTACCAGTAATCTCCCATGAAACAATATGTTGCGGCAATTTCGATCGTAAGCATAGCCTGCATGTGCGCCGGTCTCATCGCCGCTTCAGAAAATGCACCCAATGGCACATCTCGGAAGCCATGTTTAGTGATTGCAGGTGCAGATAGTCAAGTAAAAGGACCGCGATATCAACGAATTACAGCCATGGATGATTGGATGAAGGTGTGGCAAGAACACAAGGGACGGAAACCAACGGATCAATACGATCTGTTCCATGATCCACTTGCATTGCCTCTCATCGACTTTGATCACTATATGGTAATCGCTATTTTCCAGGGTAATGGCTCGAACAATGCTGGGTTGACCGTGGTCGAGATTGTAGAGGAGAACAATAATATTATTCTAAGGTTTGCCAATAAGTATTATCAGACAGGCGGAACGGATGGAGGAGGACATAGGACAACCGCTTATGGTTATTTTGTGCTGCCACGATCTGAAAAATCATTACTTCTCGAAGAAAACGTACAACATTACAAAGGCAAGCCGCCCATTTGGAAAGAACGCATTAAGTTCTCTGAGATTTAAGAATGAGAAATAAGTCGTCAATAACATGAAAAACGAGAAGAGTGTCATTTTGGTCGAGCAAATCGAGCCGAGGATTCTTTCAGTCCGCGGCCAGCGGGTAATTCTCGATGCAGATTTGGCAGATCTTTACGGTACCACGACAAAGGCGTTTAACCAGGCTGTAAAACGCAATTTGAATCGCTTCCCGACGGATTTCATGTTCCAGCTAACTTCTGAAGAGGCCAAGGCCATACCATCGCAATTTATGACTGTCAACTTGAGGTCACAAACTGTGACCTCAAGTGCCGCGTCACATGGCGGTCGCCGCTATGCGCCCTATGCGTTTACGGAACATGGAGCACTGATGGCCGCCAGCATCTTGAATACCCCCCGTGCAACAGAGGTGAGCGTTTATGTAATACGAGCTTTCGTTAAGTTGCGAGATTTACTGTCGACGCACAAGGAATTGGCCAGTAAATTTACCGAGCTGGAGAAGAAGGTAGATTCTCACGATAGAACTATCCAATCTCTCGTAGCCGCTATCCGGCGTTTGCTAGAGTCGCCGCCGTCACCGTCGCAACGCCAAATTGGTTTTCATGCCAAGTGAAAATGGGAAGTTCAATTTATGACTTTATTGTTGATGCGTCATCAGAAAATCAGCCTCTGCAATTATCTGGATTTATGTGAGGCATCGCTGCACGATCAGATATGTGAAGATACGTCGTTGTTAAGTTTGGAAGATTTGGATGTTATCGATCGGGAACTCGCACAGTCGGGCGGAGAGAAGATGATGCCATTGAGAATGACAGCACAAAAACTGACCGGCAATGGTGGGAGTCTCGCAAGGGAATCGAGTCGCTTTGTCTCCGTGATAGACTCCTTGAAATCGCGCAAGAGAAAAGCAATCGTCCGTGTTTAGTCCAGCAATCGGTGTCAGAATTTGACGCCTGATGTTCCAGCAGAAGAACTATTTTAATTTTTAATTATGGCAACCAAACTTAATACCCGCGACGCGAAAACCATCAAACGCCTCAACGAACTGGCCGACGGCGTGGTCGAACATGCCAACAAACGGCGCGACCCGCATGTCGATGTGCCGACCCGTTCGCTCTCGAACGTGAAATACAACAAGACGCGCCGGTTCATCGAAATGGGCCGGGCGACCAATTGCCGCTATTTGTTCAACTTATCGCAGGCCAAAACCGTCATGCAAACTGCATGAAGGACTGTTGTCTCGCACTCGGAATTCAGGAGGAAGGCATGATATCCGTAATCATTCCCGTGCTGAATGAGTCGCCAACCGTGGCGTCGGTCGTCGAGTTCGCCAAGCGAGGCAAGAATGTCAGCGAAGTGATTGTCGTGGACGACGGTTCTATCGATGGCACGCCCGAATTGGCCGTTCAGGCAGGAGCCCGTGTAGTCGTCAGCACCCTGCTGGGCAAGGGGGCTTCGATGGAAGACGGAATGTGGGCGGCACAAAACGACATCATCCTCTACCTGGACGGCGATCTTACCGGATTGTGCGACGATTTGATCGAACTGATGACCGCCCCGTTGCTTGCCGGAGAGTCGGACTTCGTCAAAGCGCGTTTCACGCGCAGCGCAGGCCGCGTTACCGTGTTGGCCGCGCGGCCATTGTTGCTGACCTTCTTCCCGGAACTATCCAGCTTTGAACAACCCTTGGGCGGCATCATCGCAACGCGGCGCTCAATATTGCGAAATATCCGCTTTGAAATGGATTACGGCGTTGACATCGGATTGTTGTTGGATGTCGCGGCCACCGGCGCCGTCGTAAGCCAAGTTGATATCGGACACATCGAGCATGACAGCCAATCGCTCGACGTACTCGGCGACATGGCGATCCAAGTGGTGCGAGTCATCCTGAATCGCGCCGCAATCTACGGTCGCCTCGATATGCAACAGGTGCGGGAAGTCGAAGAGGTCGAACGCCGTTCCCAGGCCGAGCTTTCCGTCATTTTCCAACGAATCGGTCGGCCCGAGGTTTTGGCGCTGTTCGACATGGACGGCACCTTGCTCAAGGGGCGATTCGTGGTCAATCTCGCGCAGCGTACAAATAAATCCGCGGAATTGGCGGAGCTTCTGGATAATTCTTCTCTTCCCTCCGAAGAAAGAACAAGCCGCATCGCAGCGCTATTCGCCGATGTGCCGAGAAGCGTCTTCGAAGACGCCGCGCGGGCCGTGCCGCTGAATCCCGGAGCGGTTGAAGTCGTCGTGGCGTTGCGGAAGTTGGGCTATCGCGTCGGCATCGTGAGCGATAGCTTTCGCGTGGCTTCCGAAATCGTGCGGCGTCGCGTGTTCGCGGATTTCAGCATCGCTCATTTAATGCGTTTTCGGCGAGGCATCGCCTCGGGCGAAGTGCTCCTTTGTCCCGCCATGCTCCACGAAAATGGCTGCAAACTGCATAAACTCTGCAAACAAAATGTCCTTTTGCATATTTGCGAACAGACCGGCGTGGCAGCCGATCGCGTACTCGCCGTCGGTGATAGCGATCCCGATGCCTGCATGTTGAAAACGGCCGGGGTTTCGGTTGCCTACCAGCCGAAATCCGATGCCATCGCCGCCGCCGCTCGGCATATCCTACAGGGCAATCTCACCGACATTCTCCCGCTCGTCAACAGTATTCCTCCCGCGGAAACTCCCTCCGCGAAAAGATGGTCTTGGTATGAAAAAAACAATTAAATCCTCAAACAGAAACATGGCAACCAAACTTAATACCCGCGACGCGAAAACCATCAAACGCCTCAACGAACTGGCCGACGGCGTGGTCGAACATGCCAACAAACGGCGCGACCCGCATGTCGATGTGCCGACCCGTTCGCTCTCGAACGTGAAATACAACAAGACGCGCCGGTTCATCGAAATGGGCCGGGCGACCAACCGCCGGCATCTGTTCAACCTGTCGCAGGCCAAAACCTACATGCAGACCATGCTCGTGGCCAGCGGAGCCACGCAACTGATCGAACAGGGAAAGACCACCAGCATCCGCGGTCTCTACTACCTGTTGAAGCACACGATCGAAGGCACCAAGGAAGAAACCTTCGCCGACCAGGGCGAGTGCGATCCGGTGATCGAGGATTGCGAAGTGTTGTTGAACAGCCTCCGCGAGGAGTTGCACCTGTACGCCCAAAAGAAAGGCGACATGGTCGGCGATATCGTCTTGCGCGATCGCGGCGACGAAATCGACTGCGCGCGCATGGGCTCGGGCGGATACGGCATCCCGTCGATCGTCGAACCCGACGTCATCGAGTTCAAACGCAGCTCGGCCGAGTTTATCCTCCATGTCGAAAAAGATACGGTCTGGCAACGCTTCAACGAAGACAAGTTCTGGCGCAAGCACAAGTGCATTTTAACGCACGGCGGCGGCCAACCCCCGCGCGGCGTGCGCCGCCTTTTGCATCGCATGCACAACGAGTTGAAATTGCCCGTCTATTGCCTCTTGGATAACGATCCGTGGGGATACTACATCTACAGCGTCATCAAACAAGGCTCGATCAACCTGGCCTACGAGTCGCAGCGCATGGCCATTCCCGACGCCAAGTTCCTCGGCCTGCGCTCCAAGGATTTCGAGGAATGCAAGCTTTCCGACAGCGTCAAGATCATGCTGAACGACATCGACCGGAAGCGTGCGAAGCAAATCATGAACTACCCGTGGTTCGCCCACAAGCCGGCGTGGCAAAAAGAAATCAAGCGGCTGCTCGACAACGGTTTCAAGCTGGAAGTCGAAGCCTTGATCAGCAAGGACATCAGCTACGTCACCGAGCAATATACGCCCGCGCGGTTGAAAGCCAAGGAATGGCTCGATTAGTGCTTGTGCAAAAAAGTCCGGAGCTTCCAGAAACTCGCAGGCTATGCTTCCAGATCGCAAAAGGCATGACAGCTTTGTCGTGTTCTGTTGTTGCATGACTGCGACGTTCTCCGTTTCCCCCTCGCCGGCCTCATGCCAATCGGCACAACCCGCAGAATCCCTGCCATGCCGGTTGTTCGTTTTTTTACCGGCCCGTAATTTCCACGTGCACACCGTTCGGTTTTTGGGAAGGCCGATATGTCTAAAGTAGTATTTTGATGGGATAGCTTCGCTTTATCCGAAGCTCACTCCACCCTTCCCATTGAGAATCGTTGTAAATCGGCAGGGGGTTCTCCTAATCCGCGCCGATTAAAGGGCCGCCATGAACAGGGAACCATCGAGCGACACGCGACTCAAACCCGCAAGCGTATGGCGTCGCTATCTGCCGCTATGCTTGATGGCGATGGGCGGCCTGGCCCTGACGATCATCGTCCCGCTCGTGATGCGCGATTGGGAATGGCGGCATATCCAATCCGATTTTCTAATCGCCGCCCAAGCGCGCGCCTCGGCCGTAACAACGGCGGTTGACGAAAACCGCTACATCATGCGATCGCTTCTCACCTTTTTCGAGACCGACGAGGAGGTGAGCCGTTCCGAGTTTCGCAAGCTTGTCGAATCCCTGTCGCCGCGCGGAGCGGGCATTCAAGCCCTGGGATGGGCGCCTCGGGTTTCCCACGCACAACGGGACGCCGTCGAGGACACGGCGCGTCGCGAGGGCCTGCCGAATTTCCAAATCACTGAAAAAAACAATGCCGGCAAATTCGTCCGGATCGGCGATCGCAACGAGTATTTCCCCATCTATTACGTCGAACCTCGGCAAGACAATGAAGCGATTGCCGGATTCGATCTTTTAGCGGACCCTCGTCAAAAGAAAGCCATTGAGAAAGCCTGCGATACGGCGCGGACCGCTTCGCTGGCACGGGTGCCCTTGCTCCATAAGCCCAACGATAAACTGGGCGTTCTCGTTTTCAAACCGGTTTACAAGGCCGATGCTCCGATCGACACCGTGAAGCAACGCCGCGAGAATTTCCAGGGCATCGTCCTTGGAGAATTCCGCATGGCTAACGTCGTGAAAGACGCCTTGGCATTCCAACCCTACGACGACATCGACATCCGGGTATACGACATGACTGCCCCCGTGGGCCGGCGGTTTTTTCTCTCGATTCCCCCGCACGATAAAAGTTACTTTCCCGAAACTCTCGACAATGGACCGCCGAGGGCTTCCTCGCTTTCCTACACGCAAGATATCGAAGTAGCGACGGAGCATTGGCAGTTGGTGTTTACCCCGAGCCCCGTATTCATATCGAAGCGGCAAACGTGGTTCCACGAAGCGGTGTTTCTGGTGGGACTGGCGTTGTGCGCCTATTCGGTGTTCATTTTTTACACCTACATACAAAAAGTGCAACGCGGCGAACGCCTCTTAAACGAACGCGCCGAACAGCATCAGCGCAGCGAGGAATGCTATCGCTCGCTGGTTGAAAACATCGACATGGGCATTACGCTGATCGGCCGCGATTATTCCATTCTCGCCGTCAATTCGTGCCAATGCCGCTTGTTCCATAAAACCCAAGAGGAATTGGTCGGAAAAAAATGTTACCGGGAATTCGAGAAACGCGAATCGCCTTGCCTCCACTGTCCCGGAGCAAAGGCCATGGCGTCCGGCCGTCCGAGCGAGGTTGAAACCGTCGGCATTCGCGACGACGGCACTCGACTCGATGCCCGCATCCATGCGTATCCCGTGTTTGACGACGGCGGCGAGCCCACCGGTTTCATCGAATTGGTCGAAGAAATCACCGAACGGAAGAAGATCGAGCAAGCGCTGAAGGAATATGCCCAGGCGCTGGAGTCGGCCAACAAGAATCTGGAACAATGCTCCCTGGCCGCACATACCGCGACCCGGGCGAAAAGCGAGTTCCTGGCCAATATGAGCCACGAGATCCGCACGCCCTTGACCGCCATCCTCGGCTACGCCGATCTGCTGGTCGAAAGCCTTCCGAACGCCGAGGACCGTCAATCCGTGGCCACCATCAAACGCAACGGCGAATATCTCCTGGCCATCATCAACGATATCTTGGACCTCTCCAAGATCGAGGCCGGGCGGCTCGACGTCGAACACATCGCCTGCTCGACAGCCCGCCTCTTCGCCGAAGTGAATTCACTGATGAGCGTCTCGGCCGAAGCAAAAGGATTGCGGTTGCGGATTGAAAACGAAGGCCCCTTGCCCGAAATCATCATCTCCGACCCCGTCCGCCTGCGTCAAATCCTCATCAATCTGATCGGAAACGCGATCAAATTCACGGAAACCGGCGACGTGCGCGTCACCGTGCGGCTTCTCAAGGAATCCCTCCGGGAATCCAAGCTGCAAGTCGATGTAAGCGACACCGGCATCGGCATGTCTCCCGAGCAAGTCAACCGTTTGTTCCAACCGTTCGCCCAAGCCGACAGTTCTACAACGCGCAAATTCGGCGGAACCGGCCTGGGGCTTACCATCAGCAAGCGACTTGCC
>CAYWGR010000164.1:8380-12990 GCA_964458015.1 uncultured Planctomycetaceae bacterium | reverse complement strand
GAGTAGGCCACTCCTCGGCAAAAACTCTGCGCTGACGGGTTGGACGAAGCTTTACAGGCAATATTTCGTAACTTGTTATCTATCAATTGCTTACGCACATCAGGCGGCTGCTGAGTTCATTTCCCGGGAAATGGTTCCTCGGAAGCATCTGTCTAGCCAATTCGGATGTCTTGCATCAGCTCAGAACGTAGCTAATACTAGTAGGTATACGAAGGGGCTCATGCGTTGTAATACAATGAGTGGTGAGAATGAGCAAGCAAAGACTACTCCTCGCGATGGCAATGTCATACGTGCTGTTGCTGCACCTGTTTGTGGTGGTAGCCGTCTTTCGTGCAGAAATTATTGACCGTGTAAAAATATTCGCCAGCGGAACTCCGGCCGTATCTGCGGAGTATCGCGGCATTGTGGCGGCTCAAGTTCTGCAGGCAAAAGCATCGCCCGAGAAGCCCGTGTTTTTTCTGGGCGATAGCATTACCGCCGGGCTGAATGTTTCCTCCATTTCCGATCGCGCCATCAATTTTGGAATTGGCGGCGACACCACAATGGGCCTTGCGTGGCGGATCAACCAATATCCGAATCTGCATCACGCCAGGGCGATTGTGATCGAGGTCGGCGTAAACGATCTGCCTAGATTCAACGATGATCAAATCATTGAACATTTTGGCCAGATTCTTGAATCATTACCAGTCGCGACGCCTCGGATTGTTTCTTGCATTCTGCCAGTTCGAGAGGATCTTTTGGCATCGGCCAACACGAGCATCGTTACTGGGCTCCAAGCGTCTAATGATCGCATAGCCCGAATCAACGAAAGACTTAAAAAGTTTAGCGACGCCAATACATTCGTGATCGATCCAACATCCGTCATGTGCGACCAAAGTGGTAATCTCGCGGAGTCCTACACTGTTGACGGATGTCACTTGTCTGCCAATGGATATGAGGCATGGAGCAAATTTTTGCGAGAACGCATCAATTCGATTTGCAATGACAGATCGTAGATAGGCAATAGCACACTGGTATCTACCGCTTCCCTATGAGTTGAAACGGGGACGCAGCTAGTATTGGGAGAGAGTTGAATGTCCCCTTTGTTCCTCTATAGATATGGCGGGGTAGTGGATTAGTCGCCAAGGGAATCTATATGCTGTATTGACTTCTGCCGACTGGTGCGGGCAGTATTCTTTACCAATTCTACTAACTTCTTTAATTTCCTTTCCCAATCCAAACAGCAAGCCGTAAGACATTGTCATGCGGGGCCGCCCAAGTGCACTGGGCATCGTTCCCTTGTCGCTCACCTCTGTTCTCTCTCCTCTTTCCCCTTCTGCTCCTCCTCCGCTTTGATCCGATCAATCTCATGTTGAAGTTTTGCTTGTGCGACGATGCAGCCATGCCGGAGTCGGCCGAAATGGTGCTTGGTCGCCCAGATATCGACGAGGGCCAATAGGCCGATCCAGCAGGCGATGCCCATTACCCCGCACCAATAAAGGGCGGCAAATATGCCTGAGCGGATCCATTCGGTCAGAAAACATCCGAGCGGCATGGCGATTGCCATCAGTCCGAGCATGGCGCTCGTCTGCATGCGGCGACGATACTGCCGCCGGCGGTAGTCGTAATCCTCTTCGTCGTGCGAGTGCTCCTGATATGCCCGCCAAGTGCGCACGTGCGAAAACAGCAGCCCTATGGAGGACAGCAGCAGAACGATCGAAACGATAGTGACGGAAACGTTGTCCACGGGAGGATAGGGATTCTAATTTGATATATCGCGGATATTGCCACGCTTACGTTTTAGTTCTCGTTTAGCAAAACTACCTGTTCTTTAGCCCGAAGGGCTTCAACATGACAGCCTAGGGTTGTCGCGCAGCGACTACCCTAGGAACCGAAATATGTCTCGACTCCAAACCCCAACGCGGGTTTCGGAGCATGCCGTTATACTCCGGAACCCTTGCAGGGTTCAATGTATGATACCCCACGTTCCCCAGGGTAGCCGCTCGGCGCGGCAACCCTGGGCTATCTTCCGTAAGCCCGTTGGGCTATATGTCGCGCAGTTTTAAAATTAGGATTGGTATTACTTCACGGTTTTCAACCATTCCTCCAACACCCAACCGACTTTGGCCATGCTCAACGGCGAGCATTGCGCGGGCGTATCGTTTTGCGTATGCCAAGCGGGATAGTCAAAGTCGATGATGTCGATGCAGGGAATCTTTCCGATATCGTGCAGCATCAAATGATCGTCGCTCAGCTCATGCTTTGGCTTGGGGATAAACTCCTTGACTCCCAGCCGGGCGGCCGTGTCCCAAATCTCCTTGACCAGTGGCCGCGTATCTTTCCACCAAAGGCTGTTCCGTTCCTGATAGAGTTGCAAATCCGCGTCGCTAACCATGTCGAGCAACACGCCCCAACGATAGCGATAACCCGGCTTGTTTTTCACGTAATCCCGAGCGAAATACTCTGACCCCAGAAAGAAACGGTCTTGCTCGCTAAACCGGAACTCCTCGCCGTCTAAGAGCAGAAAATCGATGCCCAGCGGCAGTTTCATTCTGGGAATATCGTGGGCCAACTCCATTAGAATCGCCACGCCGCCTGCGTTGTCGTTCGCCCCTACGAAAACGCCCTGGGGATTTTCGCGGTCCATCATGGGGAACGGGAGCGTATCGTAATGAGCGCACAATAAAATGCGTTCTTTGGTTTCCGGCTGCCAGTGAACCAAGATATTCGTCATCGGCACGGCCGAACCGTCCTGAGGGTGCCGGACGCGAAAGCGCTGGAACTCGACAGCGCCGCCGAGCTTCTTAAAGTGTTCGGCCAGCAATTTTTGCTGCTGCTCCATGCCCGCCGAACCGCTCGGCCGCGGTCCAATCGCGCAAAGCTGTTTCAAATACTCATAGGCCCGCGCGCCGTTGAACGGGATATCGTTCAATTGAAAGGCCGACTGTTCGGCCGCGGCCATGTCGTTCTTTCCGTGATCGTTCAGAAATAGTCGGGCGACGATCGCCGCACCGCCAAGACTGAGAATTGCGGCCAATACGAGCGCGCGACGGAGAAATCGCCGTTTCGGAAGGGGGGTATTCATCGGTTTTTCATCTTGCCGCATATTCCCGAGATCGCTATCCTACCGCCGCTATCATAGCGTGGCCTTTGGCAGCTACCAAGACCGCATTTGTAATAGGTGCAGTAACGGTTTTTGGCGGGTGCGAGAACGAACGTGAAACGGGTTATTCCTGATAGATAAGGGTATGCAATTGCCAAGAAACACGGCGGGCAAGCCCGCCCGCTTCACAGCTTATCAATTTTCACAGTTTATCTATTTTGACCATAGAAGATTACTGCGACCTTTGTATTTGACCATAGAACATTACTGTGCCCTTTGTAATAGGGATGGAGCTTATGATTGACGTTCGAGCCATTCTCGACCTGCATGAAACGACCGTTGCCTGTTGGCATTCGCAGGAGATCGACAACTCCTATGAGGGGTTTTTGAGCGTCGTCTGCCTCCAGCACCAGCAAAATTTCCGGCTTTGGCACCAGGAAGACATTGCCCGAAGCCCCGACGTGAGCAATGCCGACTTGGCCGCCGTGAAGCGAGCCATCGACCGCCTGAACCAGCAACGCAACGACTTGATCGAGCGGTTGGACGACGCCTTGATCGAGCAGTTGGCCGCCGAGGGCGTGGCGCCTCAGCCCGATGCGCGGTTGAACACCGAAACGCCGGGCAGCGTCATTGATCGGCTATCGATCGTTGCCCTGCGGCTGTATCACATGGAAGAGCAGGCGTGCCGCGAGGACGCGACCGACGAACACATCGCCAAGGCCAAGGCCCGGCTCGAAATTCTTCACGAGCAGCACCGCGACCTCTCTAATTCGCTGCGTCAACTGCTCGACGACATTTTTGCCGGCCGAAAACGGCTGAAGGTTTATCGCCAGTTCAAAATGTACAACGATCCGACGATGAACCCTTATCTCTACGCCGCGAAACGCTCGGCCGCGTAGTACAACTATGGCAGCGGTATGTCTTTCAGTTCATACGTGAAGCTGTCGTTGATAATGGTGCCTGGCGTTTGATAGACGAACGTCAGTTCATCCAGCGGCCGGTCTGTTTTGAAGAAATACGCAATTCCCACTTCGTTTTTGGTTTGCAAGGTGGTTTCGTAGGAATCAAAAGGGATAGGCTTCTTGTCGGCCCCTTCCAGATAGGCTTTGTTGTCGAAGATCCATTGGCGATGCGAGGCCAATGCGTCGCCTGCATTGTCGAAACGTGCCCGCATCCGCACTTCCCACGCCGCGCCGCTTTTCCGCACCTGCTCCACGGCCACGGTAACGCCGGCAATGCGTTGCTCGACATTGTTGGTGCGTGCCAACTCGCCGAAGCGAAACGTTTCAATTTTGCCTGCAATCGTGGCTTGCAGCTTCCCTTTCAGGCTGGCGATTTTCAGAGCATCGCGCGGAGGTAATTGAAACATTGGTTCTAACCGGACCATTGCGCCGTCCGAAACGCCCGGCTCGCCCGTGGTGCCGCTCATGCTCACGGGGATTTCGTTTTGGACCGCATTGTTCCAAACCGGTATCGGACGTCCGCGGTCGTCTTCGGCCTGAATATCCGCGGCGCGGTCGAAAAGGGT
>CAYWGR010000164.1:0-8370 GCA_964458015.1 uncultured Planctomycetaceae bacterium | reverse complement strand
AGCCGAGGTTCCCAGGCGGCATTGATTGTGACCACTAGCGCCCGATCGTCGGCCTTTGCCAAGTTACGATGAGCCCGAACCCAGACGGCCTCGAACCGAAACGGCCCGCTGTAGCTTGCTCGCCCGAACCGAGGAAGCTCCTTATTGCCCAAGGCGGCGACGACGTTCAACGTGTGCGGCTTGCCATAAGGATAAAGCGTCATTCCTGCTTGATCCAGTAATTGATCCAGGGCCGGCCAGAACGGCGTTTTATTGAATTGGATCGTGAGCTTTGGGTCGGTCGCCGGCTGGCTGAACTGCCGGCGGTAGTCGGTAATCGAGTTGCCCGACTGCTGTTGAAAGGCTGCCAGGATTTGGGAAAGCGGTAAATTGTCAGCTTGCAGCGTAATTAATGACGTCCGCGCGGTGCTATCGGCCGCCGCCAGTTGCAAGCGTTGGCGGATGCGCCCCAGGCGTTGCTGAACCTCGGCCGAGGCCGCTTGCCCGTCTGTTGGCAGCAGCCCAAGAATCGTCGGTCCGCGTTTCAGCAGTTCGGCTTCCGCTGCCTCGCGCTGGGCCAGTTGCGGGGCGTCGAGTTGACGCACCAGCCGCCGAACGTCGGATTTTAAGCCCTCGTCGGGCGTTGCGGCGATCTGCCCGGTCAGCAAACCTCCAATCAGCAGCAGACAGCTAATCATTGTGGCGATTCCTTCGTTACCCCTCGTTTGTATTGTACGTTCTTTTGCCCGGGGGTGCCAGCATCTCAATTAGGTTTTCGGATAGGTGGGATTGGACGTGCCGAGCCCCTTTGCGAAGTGCAGATTGGTGGCCAATGGCTTGGTCGCGCCTCTGTGGGCGCAGTAATCACTTATTGATAATTTAGGTAAACTGCGTTGTTTATCTGCCGCGAGTACAGCAGCTTGGCAACAGGGTCGCCGCACCGGGAACCGTTAAACTGTTGTGCAATCCGAGCATATTCCGGGAGCTGTTAGCTCCCGGCTAAACTCTAGTGTTTTATGCGATTTGGGGACAAACCGCCCTCATCTTTTACTGCACCTGCCTCTGTTCAACGCCTAAGCAGATAGTATATGATATTGGTTTTACCCCCCTCCTCGTTTTGTTCGATTAGACCGATGACTCAACCCGCCAAGACTGTTGCACCACGGCAGGATGACCCGCCCTATCAACCGGGCGAACCAGTGGCTTTGTTCATCCCCTGCTATATCGACCAATTTTTCCCTTCGATCGCGCAGGCCACCGCCCGCCTGCTGAAGCGATACGGCGTACCCTGCGTCTATCCGCCCGAGCAAACGTGTTGCGGGCAGCCTGCGTTCAACTCGGGCTATTGGGACGAAGCGCGCAGGGTGATCCATCATTTTTGCGATGTCTTCGAACCGTATCGTTGGATCGTTTGCCCCTCAGGCTCTTGCACGGCGATGTGCCGCGTGTTCTTCGGCCATGCCGATCCCGATCCTCGCATTGTGGGCATCGGCCGCCGCGTGATCGAGCTGACCGAGTTCCTTCACGACATGCTCGGCGTCACCGACACCGAGGCCACCTTCCCGCATAAATGCACGATGCACATCGGCTGCCACGGCCGGCGCGAGCTCGGCGTGGTTGATCCGCCGATGACGTTGTTGAAGAACGTTCGCGGCGTCACCTATTGCGAATTGCCCAATATCGAGGAATGCTGCGGCTTCGGCGGCACGTTCAGCGTCAAAATGCCGGGCACCTCGCTGGCGATGGGCGGCACCAAGGTGCAAAACATCGTCCGCAGCGGCGCGGAGGTGGTCGTGTCGAACGACATCAGTTGCCTGATGCACATCGGCGGCCTGTTGCAGCGCAATCCCGAAACGCGCCACATTCGCACGACCCACATTGCCGACGTGCTGGTCTCCGGTTGGAAGGATAACTAACGAAAAGCGTTTTTCGTTTAGTTCTCGCGGAATCAAGGGAGTAAGCCCATGTTCAATTTCACCTACCACTGCCCGACGAAGGTCGTATTCGGTCGCGGCTCGATTGCCGAGCTGCCCAAGCTGCTCCCGGCCGATGCCAAGCCGCTGATGGTCTACGGCGGCGGCTCGATCAAGCGCAACGGCGTATACGATCAGGTGGTGGCTGCCCTTCAAGGGCGCAAGATCGTCGAGTTCGGCGGCATCGAGCCGAATCCGCACTACGAAACCTGCATGAAGGCCGTCGAGCTAATCCGGGCTGAAGGTCTCGATTACCTTCTGGCCGTCGGCGGCGGTTCCGTGATCGACGCCTCGAAGTTCATTGCCGCAGCCGTTGTTTTTAAGGGCCGCGACCCCTGGGACATTATGACCAACTGGTCTCTCATTCCGGCCGATCCGCTGCCGTTGGGCTGCGTGTTGACCATCCCGGCCACGGGCTCTGAAATGAACGGCGGCTCGGTCATCACACGTGCCACGACCAAAGACAAGCTGTTTTTTGCCGCCCCGCAATACTGCCCGCAGTTTTCGATCCTCGATCCCGAAACCACCTTCAGCTTGCCGCTGCGTCAGACGGCCAACGGCATCGTCGATGCGTGGGTTCACACGACCGAGCAATATTTGACCTATCCGGCCAATGCCCCGCTTCAAGATCGCCAAGCCGAGGCCGTTTTGCAGACGCTCGTGGAAGAAGGCCCCAAGGCCCTCAGCGAGCCGACGAACTACGATGTTCGCGCCAACGTGATGTGGTGCGCCACCCAGGCTCTCAATGGCCTGATCGGCTGCGGCGTTCCGCAAGATTGGGCTACTCATATGATCGGCCACGAGCTGACGGCCCTGTACGGCGTCGATCATGCGCAATCGTTGGCGATCGTTTTGCCCGGCTTGCTCCGGCATGAAAAGCAGCGCAAGCGGGCCAAGTTGCTCCAATACGCCGATCGCGTTTGGGGGCTGTGCGACGGCGATGAAGACGTCCGCATCGAGCAAGGCATCGCCAAAACCGAACAGTTCTTCCAGTCCTTGGGCGTCGGCACCCGGCTCGCCGACTATAAGATTCCGCCCGAGGCCGTCGGTCTCGTCGCCGGCCGCATCGCCCAGCGCGGCATGAAGCTCGGCGAGCACGGCGATATCGTTGAAAAGGAAGTGAAGGAAATTTTAACGTTGCAAGTATAGGGAAGAATGCAATTGGGACGTGCCATGACGGATGCAGAACTCGAACAACTGCTCAATGATATAGAATCCGATCGTGTTGAGCGAACGGAATCAATGTCCAATGGGGATAAGTTCCGCCAGGCGGTGTGTGCGTTCGCCAACGATCTGCCGGATCATCGGCAAGTTGGTGTATTGTTCGTCGGCGTAAACAACGAAGGGCAACCGACAGGAGTGCCAATTACTGATCAATTGCTCCAAAATCTTGCTTCCATGCGTAGTGATGGAAATGTAACACCATTTCCCTCGCTTGACGTTCAGAAACGTACACTGAAAGGAATGGAGGTCGCTGTCGTAATCGTACATCCATCCGATGCGACGCCAGTACGATTTAGGGGAACTGTTTGGGTTCGCTCGGGCCCCCGCCGAGGCGTGGCAAGCCAGGATGACGAACGGCGTCTCAACGAAAAACGGCGTTTCCATGACCTGTCTCCTGATATCCGCCCAATTGAGTCAGCGAGTCTTGACGTCCTGGATGAATTGTTGTTTCGCCGCACGTATTTGCCTTCCGCGATTTCTGTTGAGGTGCTGGAGCAAAATCAGCGGACATTGGAACACCAACTGGTTGCACTGAGGTTTGCGCATCCAGGGAATCCTGTCTGTCCGACCTTGCTTGGCGTTTTAACTGTCGGCAGGGAACCGACCGACTGGATTCCTTGCGCCTACGTACAGTTTTTAAGCGTAGACGGAATCGCGTTGGGCGATCCGGTGAAGGATTCGCGGGAGATTCGCGGAGCCTTGCCGGATTTACTTGACGAGATCGAGGATGTACTCAAGGCGAACATGCAAACCGCGGTGGATTTTACTTCCGGCCCTGTGGAGGTTCGGCGGCCCGATTATCCTATAGTCGCGATTCAGCAGATTGTTCGAAATGCAATTCTTCATCGTTCCTATGAGAACACCAACGCTCCTGTGCGTTTGTATTGGTTTCGTGACCGTGTGGAGATACAAAATCCCGGAGGACCTTACGGCCAGGTTACCAAGCAAAACTTCGGCCAACCGGGTGTCTCTGACTACCGTAACCCCAATCTCGCCGCTGTTATGAAGGATCTTGGTTACGTCCAGCGATTTGCGTTTGGCATCGCCACTGCTCGCCGAGAGCTTGAAAAGAACGGCAACCCCCCGCTTGAATTTCAGGTCGAAGACTCCTATGTTGCAGCCACCATCAGGAGACGGCCATGAGCATTCCTGTAATCGCTTTTTTTAATAACAAGGGCGGTGTCGGTAAAACGTCGCTGGTCTATCATCTCGCTTGGATGTTTTCCGATTGCGGGCTTCGCGTTATTGCCGCCGATCTCGATCCGCAGTGTAATCTCACCGCGTCGTTTCTCGATGAGGATCGGCTTGAGCAAGTCATGTCGCACGATGGCAAGCCACTCACGGTGTTTGGGGCAATACAACCGCTGAAAGAGGGCATCGGCGATGTGGCGGAACCGCATTTTGAAGTCATTGCCGACCGTCTTGGATTAGTTCTTGGCGACATGGCATTGTCCACGTTTGAAGATGAGCTATCCGAAGTTTGGCCAAAATGCTTGGCTGGTAATCCACGGGCGTTTCGCGTCACATCTGCGTTTTGGCGACTCGTGCAAATGGCGGGAGTCAGGCAGGAAGCTGACATGATTTTACTCGATCTCGGACCCAATCTTGGCGCCATCAATCGAGCTGCGTTGATTGCTTCCGACTTTGTGGTTATACCGCTCGGTCCAGACCTTTTCTCGTTGCAAGGTCTTGAAAATCTTGGCCCAGCCATTCGCTCGTGGCGAAATGACTGGAGAGAACGACTCGAAAAAAATCCTTTAAAGAATGTTCCGCTTCCTCTTGGCGGTATTCAGCCTATCGGCTATATGGTTCTTCGTCATTCGATTCGTCTCGACCGACCCGTAAAGGCATTCGAGCGGTGGATGGCAAAAATGCCGTCTACCTACGCCAATGCCGTATTGCAGTGTGAGCCGACTGCCGGCGCTACGGTTGACACAGACCCCCATTGCATTGCAAAACTTCGGGATTATCGTAGTTTGATGCCGTTGGCTCAGGAATCTCGCAAGCCCATGTTCTTCCTCAAGGCTGCTGACGGAGCGATGGGGGCTCACTCTTACGCCGTCACCGAAGCCTACAAAGACTTTAAGAATGTGGCAACCAAGATTGCCGAGAAGGCGGGACTTAAGGCAATCACGCTACCCGCCACCAGCACGGTCCCAAACATCAATATCAACAACTCGACGAGTTGCCACAACAAAACGCTATTCGAATAAGACGCACGTAATTATGACCGAACAAATCCACATGACCGGCGCTGAATTCATCACGAGTCAAACGAAGGGCCTTGCGGAGCCGTGCGCCCCGAAATCGCTGGGCGAAACGGCCGAGCGGTCGGCCAAGCACAACCGATCGGTAACCGACGCCATTCCGTATTTCCAGGATTGGCGCGAGGCAGCCCATCAGGTGAAAGAATTTGCCATCGCCAACCTCGACAAGCTTCTGGTCGAGTTCGAGCAAAAAATCACCGCCCGCGGCGCGACCGTCCTTTGGGCCAAAGACGCTGCCGAGGCGAACCAGCATATTCTGAATATCGCCCGCGAACATAACGTCAAAAGCGTGGTCAAATCCAAGTCGATGGTCAGCGAGGAGATGGAGCTGAACCATGTGTTGGAGCAAGCGGGCATCCGCGCGGTCGAAACCGACCTCGGCGAGTATATCGTGCAATTGGCCCATCAGCGGCCCGTGCATATTGTTACCCCCGCCATCCACATGTCGGCCGCCGACGTCGGCCATCTGTTTGCTGAAAAATTGGGCGAGCCCTTTAGCGCCGAACATCGCCATCTGACGGACATCGCACGCCGGCACCTTCGCGAAGAGTATCTGCAAGCCGAGATGGGCATATCGGGGTGCAACTTCGCTATCGCCGATACCGGCACGATCACCGTCATCGAAAACGAAGGCAACGCGGGCCTCTCGACGGCCACCCCGCCGGTCCACGTGGCATTGATCGGCATCGAAAAGATGATGCCGTCGGTCGAGTATCTGCCGTTGTTCCTGAATTTGCTGCCCCGCAGCGGCACCGGTCAGAAGTTGACCAGCTACACCCACTTGATCCACGGCGTTACGCCCGGCAAAAAGCTGTACGTCATTCTGTTAGACAATGGGCGGAGCAACGTGTTGAAGGATCGTGCTTCGTGGTCAGCGCTGCATTGCATTCGTTGCGGCGCGTGCATGAACAACTGCCCGGTCTATCGCCGTGTGGGCGGTTGGGCCTACGGCTGGGTCTATCCCGGCCCCATCGGCTCGATCCTCACGCCGCACCTGCTGGGGTTGCCCGTGGCCGCGAAGCTGCCGTTCGCTTCGTCGTTGTGCGGAGCGTGTAGCGAAGCCTGCCCGGTGAAGATCGACATCCCCCATCAACTCATTCATCTGCGCGATCGGGCGGCCAACGAACCTTCGTCGATGAACTCGCTGTACGAGCGGGTTACCTGGCAGGCATTCGCGTGGTTTATGGGCGGCCCCTTGCGCTACAAACTTGCCATGACCGCCGTGCGGATGGGCGTCAGCATGGCCAAGTTCTTGCCGTGGCATCCCGACAAACTAGGCGCGTGGACCCGCGGCCGCGAGTTGCCCAAAGTGCCCGGCCCCGATTTTCACAGTTGGTGGCGCAACAATAAAGATAAATACGAACCGAAATCGAAAGCGTGATATTTTGGACAAACAGCCCTCACCCGGAGTGAGAGGGGACTTGTTTTTAGGTTTTGGGATAGTCGTCGAGTCAAAACAAGTTTGAACCGAAATCGAGAGTATGATGAGCAGTCGCGATACGATTTTGCAGCGTGTGCGTAACGAAATCAGCAAGGGCCCGCAAGTGGCGAAGCCGCCCGTGCCCGAGGTCTGGCCGCGTAAGAATCCCTCGCCCATCGCGATGGCCGAGCAATTCACCGCCGAGCTGACGGCGGTCCAAGGCGAGGTGATTCGTTGCGCCACGATGGAAGACGCCCGGCGTCATTTGGCCGAGTTGACGGCCAAAGCCCAGTGGACTTCGCTCGGTGCGATGGATCGCCCCGCCGTGCGTGAAGTCGTCGGCGATTTGCCCGAAGGCGTTGTCCGTTGGGCGGCTGCCGATTGGCAACCCAAGCCGATGGCCGAACTGTCGGCCAGTGTTATCGAGCCCGACGTACTGTTGGCCGACACGGGCTCGTGCATGATTGCTTGTCCCAACGCCCAAGACCGACTCCTCTGCTATCTACCGCCCGCGTGCGTCATCATTGCCAAGGTCGGCCAATTGTTCGAGCACTTGCCCGCAGCCTGGGCCGCCATTGCGCCCCGCGTGGCCGACCCCGCCCAGCGCGGCGAGTTCGTCATTGTCACCGGCCCCAGCCGTACGGCCGACATCGAAAAAATCTTGATCCTCGGCGTTCATGGACCGAAACGGTTAGTTGTGATTTTGGTGGGATAAATAAGTCCCTTCTCCCATTGGGAGAGGGTTAGGGGGAGGGCTGTTAATCAAGAAAAATTATTTCGATCTAGAATTCCCCGGATACCATATGGAATTTCCAACGGAATTATGAGGAGACAATAGCCATGCCCGCTGATAATCAGAAATCTGGTGAGCACGGGAAAGTCGGCACAGAAAATCTCTGGAGAGAGTATGAGTCGTGCCAAAGAGCCGCACAGCACGTTGAATCAGCGATTTGGCAAACAGGGGCGGTCATGTCGCTCGGATCGGTTGGGGCTTTTGTTGTAATTGCAAACCACCCTTTAGACGCTCAGCCACCGCTGTTCGTGGCTGCCGTTACCGGCCTCTTCATCATTGTTGTGAGTGTCATTTGGTGGCTGATGGCACGACGTTGGTGGAGTGTGCAACATGCTATGTTCTGGAGGATGCGCCATATCGCAGAAAAACTGGAAATTCATGGGCTCATTTATATAGATTACCTGGATAAGCCTGAAAGTTACCTACGTAATCCCAATCAACTGCCGAAAGGTCTCTCGGAAAAAGAACAAGCAGACTTGAAAAAACGAACGGAAGGTTGTGTTTTTTGCAGGTCTCATCAGCATTATGGCGTGCAGAAGTGTCTGAAATGGTTTTTAGTTATCAACATTCTGCTGTGGGTGATTTACTGCGCCTGCCGTTTACTTTGCGGTTGGTGATTCTTGGTGCGCCATGGGAAGGCTTGCCAATCTGTTGGCCCAACGGGCCAACCATTCGGCAAACCGTTGGCCCGTTGGGCCGACAACACCGATTCGA
>CAYWGR010000163.1:0-13114 GCA_964458015.1 uncultured Planctomycetaceae bacterium | reverse complement strand
GGTCATCATCACGTTGCCCGAAGGTGCGAACCTGATTGCCACGGCCGTGATCTCGGCCGATCGACGTTATGTTCGCGTTACGGCCGCCCCGATTTTCTCCGGCGTGTCGGAAGTGAACACGTTCAACACCGCCACCGGCGACAACAAAACCGGCCAAGGCGGAACCGGCGGCCAAGGCTATAGCAGCTTGTTTGGAAGCAGCGGCGGCAGCAGCGGCAGCGGCAGTATCTGTTTCGGCGGACTTTTCCGCAACGTCCAGGACGTGCCGGGCGCACTGTTCCCCTATCGCGATCAACGGGGCGCCGTGGTCGTCACGGCGGTTCAACCCGGCGCACCGGGCGACAAGGCCGGTCTTCGCGTCGGCGATATCATCTTCCGCTTCGACGGACAATCGCTGCCCGTCGGCGACACCATCATGCTATTGCGTGAGAAGGTGATTCCGTTGAAGCTGCGTGGCAATGAAACCCGCACGATCAGCATATTGCGCGAGGGCGTGGAGTTGGAGTTGAAGGTCTTCTGGCCCAACTGGCATTGGGAAGAAAACCCCGCCCAGATCCGCGATTTGCCCGAGACGAAGTTGGACAAAGCGGCCTAGACGCGGCTTTCCAATTCGGACAATACGATAAGCATCCAGGGGCGACAGTTCATGCTGTCGCCCCTGTTGTTGCGCGGGGAGAGAGAAAGGAAGCAGAGCTTCCTGAAACATGCGTGCCCAAGCCGGAGCTTGGGCACGAGGTAAAGGGGCCGGAGCTTGGGCACGAGAGAATAAATTCTAATCCCTAATCCCTAATCCCTAGCCTCTAGTCCCTAGCCCCTAGTCCCTAGCCCCTAATCCCTAGCCCCTAACTAAATTGCTTTGCCGACGTAGGAAGTCAGCGTTTTCATGTAATTGCCGCGTTGGAAGGCGGCCGGTGTGGGGCAATTCTCAAGGCTCATGCTGCCTTTGAGTTGCTCAACCGATTCGTATTCGTGGTCTTCCATCCATTGACGCACGCACGTGAGGATTTCGCTCACTTGCCCGAAGCCTTTCTGGTAGAGCACGGAGGCGATCATGCCGACGTCGGCGCCTGCCAGCAGAGCCTTGAGCAATCCGGTTGCGTTGTGGATGCCGCCCGTGGCAGCCAGCGACGCCTGGATGCGTCCGCGCAGGATGGCGATCCAACGCAGGGGCGTCAGCAACTCGGCCGAGGCGCTTAACTGGAGCTTGGGCGTCGTCTCCATGCGTTCCAAGTCGATATCGGGCTGGAGGAAGCGGTTGAACAGCACCAGGCCGTCGGCGCCGGCCTTGGACAACTGAACGCCCATGTTGCCCATGGCACTGAAATAGGGGCCAATTTTGACCGCCAAGGGGATCGAAATCGACTGTTTTACCTCGGACACCAGGTCTAAATAGCGGGCTTCGACGTCTCGACCGGTCATTTCCAGGTTGGCGGCGACGAAATAGACGTTCAATTCGAGGGCGTCGGCCCCGGCGTCCTGCATCATCTTGGCGTAGCGAACCCAGCCGCCCTTGCTCGATCCGTTAATACTGGCGATCACGGGGATTTTTACCGCCTTTTTCGCGCGGCCGATCGTTTCCAGGTATTCGTCGGGCTCGGCACGATAATCGTCTTGTGCGGGGAAGTAGGTCAGCGCTTCGGCGAAGCTTTCGGTGCCGAATTCATGGACTTTGGTCAATTCCTCGGCATCGTGTTCGATTTGCTCCTCGAACAGCGAAGGCAAAACGGCCGCGGCCGCCCCGGCCTCCTCCAATCGGCGAAGCTGGTCGATGTCGCCCGTCAGGGGGCAGGCGGAAATCACCAGGGGGTTTTTCAACTTCAAACCGAGATAGGTCGTGCTGAGATCGACAGACATAATTCCATCTCCTTAAGGTCCGCAGTCTTGATGTAGGACAATCCCTCGCCAGAATTATACCGCGCGGTCAAGCCCTGAGAATCACCGTTCGTTTCTTACCCGATTATTTCCCAGAATGGGGTGTCTGTAGCGAATTTTCGCGTCCCGATGAGAAATTGGCTTCTTGTCTGCGATGTTGGACAGGTGTTTCGGACGTTATTATGCCAATTTTATTGTGATCTTGCATGTCCCGAATCGATGACACGGCAAACCTGATGGCCATCCTAGTACCAGTTCTTGGCTTCATAGCCAGATGCTTTGAGTTCTTCAGGCACCACAGTCTTCTTTGCTCCAGAGGGCATGCGGCGAGGGGCAAGATATCGTGCCCTTTTCGGCATGCTCTAGCTTCCTGGTTTTGGATTTACTCCGATACCAAATTCTGTTCGGGATTCCGAATCCAGTAGACCCCACAAGCCAAGGGCTCCGATGGGAAGAAAGAGTGACGGCACATACATCGCGAAGATGCACAAGGCAACTACCCATGCCCAAAACCGGCGGCGATGAAGTCCCGCCACGACCTTCTCGATCACAATGATAATAGCCAGACAGACGAGGATCAGCACAATCCCGATGTTCCCATTAATCATGGGACCGCGCTCACCATTTGTAGAAACACTGCCAATAACTACAAACAATGCCACCAAAAAATACAAAATCGCGCTAATATGTAGGCACCAAATAGCCACTCCAACTCGATGATGCGTCTTGCGCTCCGATGCGAACATGATCTCTATCCCCTTCCCACGTCCACAATGTTTATCTAGCGGTCGGTAATTGATCGTGTCATTCGGAAACCGCTAACGAATTGATTTGCCCCCCTTAGCGTAGTACTCATGCAACTTGCACGCAAGTGGGGGCTAATAGGAAGCCTTTCCCAAGGCCAGTCTATCTGGTTTGTGGCGGTAGACTGCAGAAATGACCACACTTCAGCCCCCACATATCACGGTGTTAATGTTTGCTGGGTTATTTTTTCTTGGTTGGATACTGGGCTTCGGGAATACATGCTGTTTATTCGCAAAATGGACATGCGGTTTGAAAGTAGTACCTGTATTGCTTGCTGACGGCATTGGGATGCAAGAAAAAGAATCGGGACGGCATCTGGGATGCCGTCCCGATAAAATCAAGACAGTGCGAATTTTTCGCCGACTAGGCTTTTTTCGCTTCTTCCGCGGCTGCTTCGACGGCAACGGCACGGTCGACGCCGGCCAACTGCTCGTAGAGGTGGAACCGCTTGTCGATGTCGTGCTGACCCAGCTCTAAGAGCCGCGTCGATTCCTCGGGCTTCGAGCGCGAGAGGATGCCGAAGCGGGCTTCCTTCAAAGCGAAGTCCTTGAACGCGCCGACCGGCTTCTTGCTCGCCAGTTGGAACGGGTGAGCGTCGTCGCGCGGGTCGAAGCTGTAGAGCGGCCAGTAACCGCAGGCCACGGCGTCCTTCTGGATCTCCATGCCCTGGACCATGTTGATTCCCCAGTTGATGCAGTGCGAGAAGGCGATCAACAGCGAGGTGCCGCGATACGATTCGGCCGCACGGATGGTGCGGATGGCGTGCATCGGGTTGGCGCCCAGCGAGATCTGGCCGACGAACACGTTGCCGTAGGCCATGGCGATCATGCCGAGATCCTTCTTGCAGCCGGCCTTTCCGCCCGCGGCGAACTTGGCCACGGCGCCACGGAAGGTGGACTTCGAGGCTTGTCCGCCCGTGTTCGAGTACACTTCGGTATCGAGCACGAGGATGTTCACGTCGCGGCCCGAGGCGAAGACGTGGTCTAAGCCGCCGAACCCGATGTCGTAGGCCCAACCGTCGCCGCCGAAGCTCCAGATGCTCTTGCGGATCAGGTAGTCGGACGAAGCCAACAGGGCCTTGGCATCGCTGGAGTTGATGGTTTTGAGCTTCTTATTCAACTCGGCCACGCGAGCCCGTTGCGCGACGATCTCCTCTTCGGTTTCCTGCTTGTTGTTCAACAACAGGCCGACCAGTTCGTCGCCCAATTGGGACGACAACCGGCGGAGCAGTTCCTGAGCGAACTTCAGTTGATTATCAACGGCCAGCCGGAATCCCAAACCGAACTCGGCGTTGTCCTCGAACAGCGAGTTCGCCCACGAGGGGCCGCGTCCTTCGGGATTGACGGCGTAAGGCGTGCAGGGCAGGTTGCCGCCGTAGATCGACGAGCAGCCCGTGGCGTTGGCAATCAGCATCCGGTCGCCAAAGTATTGGGTCAACAGCTTGACGTAGGGCGTTTCGCCGCAACCGGCGCACGCGCCCGAGAACTCGAACAACGGCTGCAAGAATTGCGAGCCCTTGATCGTGTCGGGCTTGACCTTCGAGCGATCCACCTCGGGCAGGGCGAGGAAGAAGTCGAAGTTGGCCCGCTCTTGCTCCAATTGAGGCGTCTTCAACTCCATGTTGATGGCCTTGTGATTGGCCCGCTCCTTGTCCTTGGCAGGGCAAGTTGCAACGCAGAGGCCGCAGCCGGTGCAATCGTCGGGCGCGACTTGCACGACAAACTTCCAGCCGGGGAACTCCTTGCCCTTGTAATCGACCGACTTGAAGCCGGCGGGAGCGCCGGACAGCTTGGCCGGATCGAAAGCCTTGAGGCGGATGGCCGCATGAGGGCAATTCAACGAGCATTGGCCGCATTGGATGCAAATCTTGGAATCCCAAGTCGGGATGTCCTGGGCGATGCTGCGTTTTTCATACTGGGTGGTGGCCGTCGGGAACGTGCCATCGACCGGCATGGCGCTAACCGGCAAGTCGTCGCCGCGATTGGCGATCATGACGACCAACACGTCTTTGACGAACGCGGGGGCACTGGCCGGAACCGGCGGAACCATGTGCAGCTTCGAGGTGACCTGCGCCGGATACTTTACTTCGAACAACGAAGCCAAGGCGGCATCGACCGCGGCGTTGTTCTTTTCGATAACCTTGGCGCCGCCCTTCTTGCCGTAGGTCTTCTTGATGGCTTCCTTGATCTGGACGATCGCCTCGTCGGCCGGAATCACGTTGGCCAACTTGAAGAAGCACGTCTGCATGATCGTGTTGATGCGAACGCCCATGTCGGTCTTTCGGGCAACGTCGTAGGCATCGACCACGTAGAATTTCAGCTTCTTATCGACGATCTGCTTCTGCACCTCGGCCGGCAAATTGTCCCAAATCTCGTCGGGGCCGAACGTGGTGTTCAACAGGAAGGTCGCGCCCGGATCGGCCTGCGAAAGCATGTCGATGCGTTCCAGGAATTGCGATTGGTGGCAGGCCACGAAGCTGGCCCGGTGAACCAGGTACGAACCCTTGATCGGCCGCGGGCTGAATCGCACGTGCGACGTGGTGACCGAGCCGGCCTTGCGCGAGTCGTAGACGAAATAGCCCTGGGCGTGCAACGGCGTGTTCTCGCCGACGATCTTCACGGAGTTGCGGTTGGCGCTGACCGTGCCGTCGCTGCCCAACCCGAAGAACATTGCGCGGACGACGTCGTCCTTCTCGGTTGTGAAGTGCGGATCGTAGTCCAGGCTGAGATTGCCCACGTCGTCGAGAATGCCGACGGTGAATTGACGCTTCGGCTGTGCCTTGGTCAGTTCGGCATACACGGCGGCGACCATGGCCGGCGTGAATTCCTTCGACGACAGCCCGTAGCGGCCGCTGATGACCTTCGGCGTGGCGCCGGTCCAGCATTCGGCCAACGAAGTGACTACGTCCTGGTACAGAGGCTCGCCGGCGGCGCCGGGTTCCTTCGTGCGATCCAATACGGCGATCATCTTGACCGACTTCGGCAACGCGGCGATCATGGCGGCAGAATCCCAGGGGCGGAACAAACGCACCTTCAACACGCCGACCTTTTGCCCCTCGGCAACCAGCTTCTCGACCGTTTCCTCGACCACGCCGATGCCGGAGCCCATGATGACGATCACGCGATCGGCATCCGGAGCGCCGGTGTAGTCGAACAGATGGTATTGCCGTCCGACCAGCTTGGCGAACTTATCCATGTGCTTCTGCACGATGCCGGCGCACTTGGCGTAGAACGGGTTGCAGGCTTCGCGGGCTTGGAAGAAAACGTCGGGATTTTGGGCCGTGCCACGCAGCTTCGGCCGCTCGGGCGAAAGGGCCCGCTCGCGGTGGGCGGCGACCAAGTCCATGTCGATCATCGCCTTGCAGTCGTCTTCCGTAAGCTGCTCGATCTTGTTTACTTCGTGCGAAATGCGGAAACCGTCGAAGAAGTGAACGAAAGGCACGCGGGCTTCCAGCGTGGCGCTGTGGGCGATCAAGGCCATGTCTTGCGACTCTTGGACCGAGGCCGACGAAAGCATTGCCCAGCCGGTCGAACGGCAGGCCATCACGTCGCCGTGGTCGCCGAAAATCGACAAAGCATGGGTGGCCACGGTGCGGGCCGTCACATGGAACACCGTCGAGGTCAATTCCCCGGCGATCTTGAACATGTTGGGGATCATCAACAACAAGCCTTGCGAGGCTGTAAACGTCGTCGTTAACGCACCTGCTTGCAACGAGCCATGCACCGCACCGGCGGCGCCCGCCTCGCTCTGCATTTCAACCACGTCGGGGATCGTTCCGAAAATGTTCTTGCGTCCGGCGGCTGCCCAGGCGTCGGGCAGCTCTCCCAATCCCGACGATGGGGTAATGGGGTAAATCGCCATCACTTCATTACAAAGATGGGCGATATTGGCCGTTGCTTCATTGCCGTCGATGGTCACGAAGCGTCTCTTTTCCACGGGCAGTCTCCTAGCATCAAAAAGGGATGAACCGGTTGTGAATATTTTGATTTTGAAAAACCGACCATTTCGGGTCGTGTAGAATCCCATAGCGTACCGCGCCGGGTTTTTTGCCGCAATGTGTACCAATGGGGGGGCTTGGAAGGTCTATCGGTTGATGGCTTTCCCTATAAAGAGGGGTGTCTAATTGAGAAGGGATTGCGAAGAACTCGCAATCTTGGATCTCTCGGTCTTCCAAGGAAAAGGATCATTCCGATTGGTTGTTTCGCTGTATTGGATACGTAAGTAGTTGTCTGCAAAAGACTTGCGGTGGCGAGAAATCGCTCTGCCCACAAACGAAGGAAATCGCTACACTACCGCCCCTTTTCCGTCTTGGTCGATGTTCTCCAAGCGTTTTTTGGGCCGGAGGTTAGTATGATGCCCGCTTATCGCTTTTTTGTTTTTGTTGCGTTAGGCAGTTTGATTGCGGGTTTGGCCGAAACGGTGCAGGCGCAGACGCTGCCGGCAACGGCCGCCCCCGCGCAGATGGTGCCGTATGGCGCGCCTGCTTCGTATCCCTCGACCGATCCTTCCGCAGCCGGCAGTTCTAATTACCCTGCAACAACCCCGTATGGTTCGGCGATGTCGGCAACTCCCTCATCGCTATCACCTTACGAAAGTGCTGCTGATTATCCGCGACTGGCGCAGGTTCCCGCCAATCAAAGCATGATGCCGGCCCCCGCTCCGACCAACGATTTCGCTGCCTTTCAGGCTCCGGCCGCCCCACCGGTAGGCCCTGCCGATGCACAACCGTTAAGCTCGAATACATTCAGCGAGATGCTATCGGTCAACGAGCCCTGGTCATGGCAGCTTTTGCCCTCGGGTTTTATGTACAAAGCGAATTTGGCGGGCATCCGGGAATCTCGCATTGCTTCGACCTGGATGCACGATCGCGATGAAGGCTGGCTTTGGCAGCCGGTCATTGGTGGCCGCGCAGGCTTGATTCGGTTTGGCACCGATAATGAACTCATACCGCAAGGCTGGCAATTCGATGTCGAAGGAGCGTGCTTTCCAAGATTGTTCACCAAGAGCGGCGATATGATTTCCCATGATTACCGGATTGGCGCTCCGCTGACCACGCGGCAAGGCCCTTGGGAAGCGAAACTCGGCTATTATCATTATTGTTCCCATATCGCTGACGAATACCTAATATCCCATGATCGGACATTTCCCCGCATCAATTACGTGCGTAATGAATTGTTGGGCGGACTGGCGTTTTATCTGAACCCCAGTTTACGGCTATATGGCGAAGCAGGCTGGGCGTTTCAGACCGATGGCGGGGCCGAACCCTGGGCATTCCAGTTCGGGCTTGATTTTTCTAGTCCGGAACCCACCGGCCCCGGTGGCGCACCTTTCTTTGCTATCAATGGCCATCTACGCGAGGAATACAACTTCAGCGGCAGCATGACCGTGCAAACCGGTTGGCAGTGGCGCGGCCGTACGGGCCACCTCTGGCGAATAGGTATGGAATACTTTAACGGCATGAGCGAGCAAGCGCAGTTTTATAACAAGTTCGAGGAGCAGATCGGGGCCGGGCTTTGGTATGATTACTAGAGCCGGATGTCAAGATGGGGTGTTTCGGGAGATCTTCTCGTTTATTCCGATTGTTTTGTCCCCCTATTGCTAAACTGTTCTGCCTAGGGATCTTGTGCGTTAAGTTCCGGCAATTCCGGTTCCGATGAACCTACTAGATTTTCCGATCATTACGGTCTCGCTCCGGGGGGATTCTTATGCGATGCCGATGGCTAGTTCGTATTGCCGCGCTGTTAATTACGGTTCTTGCTGCAAGTTGGAATGACGCTAAAGGGTGGGATAGCTTGCGTCTGGATGTCATGTCCATTTCCACGAGGCAGCAATTCCGCGGCACGATTTGCAACGTCATGGGCTGGAAGCAAGGCAGCATGGCTAGTTATACCGCCCGGCAAGATCTGCGGGATGAGGTTTGCATTGCCATGTCGGACGGCCAGATGAGCCGTGCCGAACGTTTCCAGATCCTTTCGGATGCCCAGGCGGTATTGAGTGCCGAGGAATTTGCCGGTTTCAAACAGGCTTTAGATCGCTATACTCCGGCCCCGCCCGCGGTTGCCAAGCGTTCGATGAAGGCCCAGCAGGCGGCTCGCCTAGCCCAGGCAAAGCCGATGCCGACGCAGCAGCAGTTTTCGCAGATGTCTCGACCCTTGGCCGAAAAAACGCTTATACCGGCGGATGTTAGCGTGGATCCCGGCGAGGTATTTGTTTCGGACTGATTCGGTTTCCAATGTAAATTTGAAACGCAAGTTTGAATTGGAAAGATGTGGCATTGGCCGACGATTCACGGTAGAATCGTCCGAATGTCACAACGATTCACCGAACATGTACTGTTTTTTCGGGAGTTCCTGCGGAACTTCCACACGACGGGCGCGATTTTGCCCAGCGGACCGTGGTTAGCGGCTGCCCTGGCTCGATTTGTCGCCGAAAAATCGCCTCGCCCTCGTAAAATTCTCGAAGTCGGTCCCGGCACCGGTGCGGTTACGGGCAGCATTATTGCCGCCTTGGGCGCTACCGATCATTTAGATCTTGTGGAGCTTAACGATTCGTTTGTCGAACGACTGAATCAACGTTTCGACGAGGAACCGGCATTCAAAGCGGTAGCCGATCGTGCCCGGGTGTTGCATTGTGCCGTCGAGGATCTACCACGGGTGGATCGCTACGATTTAATCGTCTCGGGCCTTCCGCTGAACAATTTTACGCCCGAAATCGTGGAGCGAATTCTAGCCACTCTGATGGAGCTTTTGGCATCCGGCGGCACGTTGTCCTTCTTCGAGTATATTGCCGTGCGTAAGGTTCGGGGGCTTATCAGCAATAAGGCCGAGCGTGAGCGGCTCGAGGGCATCGGCCGCGCGATGCAGGCGGTGTTAGACGGTCGTGAGATCCGGCGAGACGCCGTTTGGCTCAACGTACCGCCCGCCTGGGTGCATCACGTGCGGCAGGAATAACCAAAGTTGCGGATGGCTGTTTGCCCCGAAATCTGAAAATCTCCGTAATTGCAGTCCCTTAAAGTCGTTTTCACTTGCCCTGCCCCCTCCAAATTGACTATACTTCAGTGGGCACTTCTTCGTTCTTGCTTTGGGGTCACTCTGGCATGTCTCGATTGCATTCTTGCGCACTAGGGTTGGCGTTCGTGTTTTGCTCGGTTTTAACGGCCGTCGGCGCACCTGCCGAAACGTCCAAGAAACCCAAAGAGAACGACTACGAGCTTTACAAAACGCTCGTCGATACGATCGACCAGGTCGAGCGCAATTATGTGACCGAGGTGGATCGTCACGAATTGATCGAGTCGGCCGTCCGCGGCGTGTTGAGCAAACTCGATCCCTATTCGAGCTATATCGGTCCGGAAGATTTGGGGCGATTTCGATCCAGCGTCGAGAGCGAGTTCGGCGGAATCGGGATACAAATCTCGGCCGACGACGGACAGATCCAAGTTCTCAGTCCGATGTATGGCACGCCCGCCTATCGCGCAGGCTTGTTGGCCGGCGACCGCATTGTTGAAATCAACGACAAAAGCACCGACGGTTTGACGCTCGACGAGGTTGTTGATCGGCTTAAGGGCGAAATCGGCACTTCGGTTTCCTTGAGCATTATTCATCCCGGCAAGGATGCGAAAGAAAAGGTGTCGCTTACACGCGAAAAGATCCACATCGACACGGTCTTGGGCGATCGTCGCAAGCCGGATGGAACCTGGGAGTTCATGCTCGATGCAAAACAGCACATTGCCTACGTGCGTCTGACGGCTTTCAGCCGCGACACCGCTGCCGAACTGCAGAAGGTGCTGTCGCAGCTTCAAAGCGAGAAGATACGCGGGCTGATTTTGGATTTGCGTTTCGATCCCGGCGGATTGCTCAGCGCGGCCATCGAGGTAAGCGACATGTTCGTTGCCGAAGGTCGGATCGTCAGCACGAAGGGCCGCATCACGCCTGAACGCAAGTGGGATGCCCGGAAGGAAGGCACCTTCGAAGGTTTTCCGATGGTTGTCTTAGTGAATCGCTATAGCGCCAGCGCCAGCGAGATTGTGGCCGCATGTTTGCAGGATCACAAGCGGGCGGTCATCATCGGCGAGCGCACCTGGGGTAAGGGAAGCGTGCAGAATGTTATCGAGATGGAAGACGGCCGCAGCGCGTTGAAACTGACGACGGCGAGCTACCGCCGTCCGAGCGGCAAAAACATCCATCGTTTCCCCGATGCCAAAGATACCGACGAATGGGGCGTGCATCCCGATCCGAATTGCGAGATCAAGCTTGCCGACGCCGAGATGCTCAAGTTGATGCAAGACCGCCGCACGCGCGACATTCTCACCTCGTCGAAAGACGCCCCGGCCGCGAAGCCCGATGCCGCGGCAAAAGACAATCCGCCGAATGATTCGCCTTCCGAAGATCGGCAGCTTCAAGCGGCCTTGAAGTATCTCAGCACGGAGCTGGCGAAGGCGCCGTAGGTCTGTAGCGGGGTGGATGGTTGCCTTTTCCGCTGGGCTTAAGCATGATAGAATGCTAATGAGTCATGAATTGCAGTGGTAGTCGAGCAGCGAGCGTTTGCCATGTTGGATCGAATCGAAATCAACCCGCGAGTTTGCAACGGCAATCCCGTAATTCGTGGAACGAGAATCCCCGTGGCGGTAATCCTTGATCATTTGGCTGCGGGCGAAGCGTGGGACGCTATTTTGCGAGGATTTCCTGAACTAGCCCGCGAAGATATCGCGGCCGCGGTGGTTTTTGCACGCGAGAGTATCGAACATACGGAAGTGTAGTCCCTGCTTCGGCAACTTGACGTTCCCATGCGACTCTATCTCGATCAAATGTTTCCCGCCGACTTTGCCGTTTTGTTGCGGGAGCATGGGTACGATGTTATTCGGGCAAGTGACGTGGGACAAGCCAGGGCAGATGATGCAGACATTCTGGCACGAGCCAGCCGTTTAAGAAGGACGCTTATCACACTTGATAAGCATTTTGGAGACTGGGTCGTCTTGCCGTTGAACCATCATGCCGGCGTGATTCGCGTAAAGGTACATCCGCCGTTGGTGTCTAACATCGTTCCTGTTCTTTTGCCGTTTCTAGCATCGCATCAGCAGGAGCAGTTCGCAAATCATCCGATCATTCTTTCCGCTACTTCTACTCGGTGGATTCATACGGTTGATCATTGAGTGTTTCTCTCTAAAAGCGACGGATACCCCATTTTCAAATGAACTACAATATCTTCTGCTCTCGGATCTGTTTGTTGTGTGTAATGATTGTTGGTTTGACGATTTCCTCCGTCAAGGCCGAAGATGCGGGCAAACCGGCGGCGTATAAAACCGAAGAAAACATCCTTTATCGAGATGCCGCTTCGGAACCGCTTACCGACTATATGAAAACCCAATGCCGCCTCGATCTTTACCATCCCGCACAGCAGACGGGCTACGCGACGGTGGTTTGGTTTCATGGCGGAGGGCTGAGCGCTGGGAGCCGCTTTGTGCCGCAACAATTGAAAGAGCAGGGCATTGCCGTGGTCGCCGTCAGCTATCGTTTAAATCCGACCGTGAAATGTCCGGCGTATATCGAAGACGCCGCCGCGGCCGTGGCTTGGGTGTTTCAGAACATTGCCCGATTCGGCGGCAACACGGATCGCATCTATGTGTCAGGCCATTCGGCCGGCGGATACTTGACCGCGATGGTCGGGCTCGATAAACGATGGCTTGCTAAATACAACATCGATGCCAACCGCATCGCCGGTCTGATTCCTTTCAGCGGCCACATGATCACGCACATGACGATCCGCAAGGAACGCGGCATCTCGGACAAGCAGCCGATCGTCGACGAGTATGCACCGCTATTTCACGTTCGGCCCGATGCTCCGCCGCTTGTGCTGCTGTTGGGTGACCGCGAATTGGAGATGCTTGGTCGCTACGAAGAAAACGCCTACATGGCCAGGATGATGAAGGTGGCCGGCCACAAAAACACCATACTTTACGAATTCCAAGGCTTCGACCACGGCGACATGAACATCCCCGGCCATGCCATCCTGCTGAAGCAAATCAAAAAGAAATAGGAAAACCAAGCCGCTGATGCCTTACGAAAACGCTCTTGCAAGGCGGCACAAGCTTTATGCACATTCTCACGCTCGAAACCTCCTGTGACGAAACGGCCGCCGCCATTGTGACCGACCGGCTTGAAGTGATCTCCTCGGTGGTTGCTTCGCAAGATCATCTGCATCAACGCTTCGGCGGCGTGGTGCCGGAAATCGCTTCGCGCGCTCATCTAGAACGAATCCTGCCGGTCATCGACGAAACGCTGCGCAAGGCCGACATGAAGTTGGACAAGATTGATGCCGTGGCTGTGGCCAACACGCAGGGGCTGGCCGGTTCGCTGTTGGTAGTGCTCGTGGCCGCCAAAACGCTTTGCGTCGCCCGACAAAGTCCGTTGGTTGCGGTGAATCATCTCCAGGCGCATATCTA
>CAYWGR010000162.1:0-13136 GCA_964458015.1 uncultured Planctomycetaceae bacterium | reverse complement strand
TTTTTTATCGGCCTTGCGCCATTGCCGGAAAAAACTCGATGGCCCGGACGAAGAAATGCTCGAACTGCATTATGGCAAAGACCTAGGCAGCCGGCAAATCGCCGAACAGCTCCAACGTTCGCAGCCAAGTATATGCCGTTCGCTCAACCGCATACGAAATTGGCTTTTGGAATGTGTTCGTCTGGAAATCGCCCGGCAGGAACATGGCGAAGAAGATCGCTGATGAACTATAAAGATTCCAACGCCGAACGTATGCTGGAGCTTGCTGGTGCAGTCTGTAATCAGACGGCGTCACTGGACGAAACGGCCGAGCTTAACGTCATCATCCGCGAGGATCTGGATCTTTGCCAACGTTATTTGCAGTATTGTCAAATCCACATCGCCTTGCGCATGGAATTGCGTGCGGATAGGGCAGCCGAATCCGTATGCCGCCAAACACAAGAACTATCGGCGTCACCTGCGGCAGTTCCGACTCTGGTTGTCCCGGAAATCGTCGCGTCTTCCGCACCGCGGTATGCCGTCTTGGGCAATATAATCAACGGCACAATAGGCTTTTTCTCTCATGAAGTGCCTTTTTCGCTGTTAATCGCGACAGTCATTACATGTCTTGGGCTTTGGGCCGGTTCCAATATCTATGTAACGCATCATCAACAGTTGACCGGCATCTCTCCTTCATCAAAGGCAACTCTTAGCGAACCGATGGATGATCGGAAAGTCGTCGGCCGGATTACGGGAATGATCGACTGCAAGGGGCATTTGAAGGGATTGAAGAATCGGGATCGGGGATCGGAAATTGCAAAAAATCAACAATCTCTCATTGTATTAGGTGACATGTTTACGCTGAACTCCGGTCTAGTGGAAATCACCTACAATTCCGGAGCCAAAGTTATTCTCCAAGCTCCTGTAACGTATAAGGTAGATTCCCCCGACGGCGGTTTCTTATCAGACGGCAAATTAACGGCACGTTTAGAGAAGAGAGGTGCAAAGGAGGTGGCTAGTGGCCAGTGGCCGGTGGCCAGTGAATCGGATGCTAAATCCCAAAATCCCGAAATCCCGAAATCCCCAATCCCCAATCCCCAATCCCTAATCCCTAATCCCTTGCTTTCTCCCGCCCCCCGTCCCCAATCCCCCGCCCCTACGTTTGCTGTGCGAACGCCAACCGCCACGATAACCGACCTTGGCACGGAGTTCGGCGTCTGCGTCCAGAAAAACAGTGCGGTGGAAGTTCAAGTATTTCAAGGAAGTGTTGAAGTTACTCGCAGCGGTCGCAATGCCGACGGAACCCCCGTCGTTTTCCCTAAGCAGCGAATTACAGCCGGCGGAGCGTATTATTTCGCTAAAGATGAAGTAGGCAAGCCTCTTGCGCCTTCCTTACGCACCTTTTTCCTTCGTCAATTATCAACGCCTGATGCAACACGGCGACTTCGCCTTGGATTGGTTGCCTATTGGGCATTCGACGATGCGGCAAACTTGGGCAAAAATTCCATGAACGGTGGAGATCTCGATCCTGTCGATTCGCCCGAATTTTGCACCGAGGGCATACTCGGCGGTTCGCTGAAACTTTTTGGCCGCACGCGAAACAGCATCATGCTATTTCGCGATGGCCGGGGCGTGCCTGCCGGAGTGCCAATAGGCAAATCCGCATGTTCCGTTTCCGCATGGTTACGTCCTGATGGTCTGGGGGAATCCGGCCGGAAAATGGGCATCCTCGGTTGGGGCGACTGGAAAACCATGCGAGCGAATGTCTATGTGATTGGGCAGATGAGCAGCAATGATTATGCCCAAAACTATTGGGTAAACAATGACGAACGCGACGTGTACGCATTCGTTGACAAAGAAACATTCTCGCAAGGATGGCATCACGTTGTCTGTACCTATGACAAGGGACTTTGCCGCATCTTCGTCGACGGTCAATGGCGAGGTTCACGCGGATCAAGCATACGTCCCGATTTCGGCGCGAACAACTTTGCCATCGGCCGCGGTTGGTTCTTAAATAGTCCGGGCGAAGTATTCGACGGCTCTTTGGACGAGATCGCCATCTGGAATCGTGAACTATCCGATGACGATATCCACCAACTCTATAACGAAGGACGGGGGATCAATCCCGTCCCGATGACAAATAGGGCCCCGGCGTCACAATCAGGTTCAGTTCAGCAATCCAAGGAGGAAACGACAATGAAATAATCCTTTTTCACCAAAATGGTTATGCATCATGCGTTCAGTTTCAATGGAACAGAGCTTTGTATTTCTAATTAACGGTAATCTTAAGTTTAATGTTCAAGGAGTCCTACAATGAAATCGTGTTTTATGTTTGCTGTCATGGTTATGGCTTTCGGAGGGATGATTGCCCAGGATGCCCAGGCGGGATTGCTCGCCTACGAAGGTTTTGATTATTCGGTCGGCACGATCACCACCTCCGGCGCCCTTGACGGCGGTTCGGGTTGGTCCGGCGGATGGCAAATCGTGGATAACACATACGGCGCCGGAGCAATCGTCAGCGGAAATCTGACGCCGAGCGGCTCCAGCTTGATTGCCAACGGGAACAGCATATCCGTCGGCTATAACAACGGGAATGGCGCACGCTTTGGACGATTCCTTGATACCTCGGCCACGGGCGTCTTCGCCGATTACCTGGATGGCAATGGCAACATCGGCAAAGACGGCACTACCCTGTACATGAGCTTCGTCATGAAGTCGGCCGTCTCGCGATTCTACGAATTGGAATTCAAAAAAGGCGATCTGGGCGACGGCGGTCGGATTGGCGGCATCGGCGAGGATGTGGGAAATAATGCCGTGAACCTGCGAGCTAGCGGTACTATGACCGAGATCATTGCGGGAAACACCAATGCCAATCTGTATGTCGTGAAGTTCGACTTCCTGGCAGGCGACAACGACACCCTAAGCATTTTCGCCAACTCGGCGCTTGGCGCCGAACCTGCAATGCCGACTTTGTTGAAAACGGGATGCGGCGACATGTCGCTTAACGGCCTCTCGATCGCCGAGTATTTTTCATCGGGCAATATCAATATCGATGAAATTCGGTTCGGAACAAGCTACACGTCGGTAACTCCGATACCAGAGCCAGGCACGATAGCGCTGCTTGTAACAGGTCTCATCAGCCTTGTCGCTTACGCCTGGCGCAAGAGGAAATAGGCATATTGGATGTTGGATCGCGGATGGCGGATGTGTCGAACAAACGTCATCCCCATCCGCGTTTGTACTAGCTGGTTGTAGTACGTGGAGCTATTTTATGTTGATAAGTCCGCGGTCCCAAAGCCACCATCCCAAAACAGCCTTTACTCTGGTGGAGCTGCTGGTCGTGATTACGATCATCGGCATTCTAATTTCCTTGCTGTTGCCGGCGGTGCAATCGGCGCGAGAGGCAGCGCGCCGATTGCAGTGCTCGAACAACCTGAAACAACTCAGTTTGGCATGGTTGAATCATGAATCCTCGGTTGGTTTTTTTCCGAGCGGCGGCTGGGGATCCTATTGGGGACCGCATCCGGATCGCGGTTTCGGAAAACGGCAGACCGGCAGTTGGGGTTACAGCATTTTGCCGTTCATCGAGCAAATGGCGTTATATCAATTAGGCGCCGGCGGAACAGAGGCCCAGATCCAAACGGCCAATAAAACGCGAATCGAAACTCCGATTGCTTGTTGGAATTGTCCCACCCGTCGACCGGCCATCGCTTATCCGATGTACGATCAATTGGCATCCTGGGTTTATAATCCGTTGCCGTGTGCCGATTCTTCCGCTCGGCTTGCGACGGCGGTTCGAAGTGATTATGCCGCCAACGGCGGACAAAGTTTCATCAGTTTTGGCGTCGGACCAGCCAGTCTTTCGCAGGGAGACAGCGGAATTTTTCCATTCCCCGATGCGGCGGGAACAAGCGGCGTCAATTTTGTGCGCAGCGAAATCACCATGGCAAACATTCGGGACGGAGCCTCGAACACCTACATGATTGGCGAAAAATCGGTATCCACCGACCTTTACAATACCGGTGTCAGCATCGGAGATGACCAGTCGGTTTATGTGGCCGACGATTTCGACAATGTGCGATGGACGGGGCCCGGCGCACCCTATCAGGACCAAGCCGGGGTTAATGCTTATGCCTTATTCGGTAGTGCGCATTCAAGTGGGTGCAATATGGCTTTCTGTGATGGATCCGTCCGAACCATCAGTTATTCCATTTCCCTTGATGTGCACTATTGTTTGGGCAATCGGAACGACGGCACGGCGCTGGATTCGAGCAATTTCTGAGAATGTCGCTTCCCAACCCTCGGTAGGCCGGTGTTTTCGGCTGGCGATCGCTGCTGCTCACCGCTGCGGAACAGCCGCGGATTTGCACCGTGTTCTCTTTTACGACGCTCCAATGGTGGTGCAAACTAGCACCGAGCTACTATATCCTGTTAAGGTGGGTTGTCAACACCACTAGAGACTGATTTTGTGGCGAGGCTTTTCTCTTGCAGTTTCACAAAGGTTTTACCTTCGGCGGCCCACTCAGGATTGACAGATAGCTAAAACATCTTAGATTGGGTGTTGTGCGACTGGTAGCCGGAGAGTCCATCTGGATTATTCGGCAAAAAGGGAATATCGGTGCAAATCCGAAACGGCCCCGCCGCTGTAAGCGAACATCGGTGAGGGGGTTGCCGAATCTGAGATGCCATTGTGGCGTTGCAACAATCGCCGCGAGAAGGCCTGGCAGCCTCATTCGTTTGCAAGTCAGAAGACCTGCCAGCCGCATGTTGCCACAAACCCTTGCGAGGGACGGGGATCGGCCAAGCAGGTCGCATTGTCCAAAAGTCTGTTGACTGCTTGTTTTGGCATTTGATGCAATTTCGATGATCGCGGCATCGCCATTTCCGTTGGCGACGGTCCATCTACTCCAAAAAGCAAGCGGAAAGATAACCGACGTACAAAATGGCTGAGCCAATTATCATTCAAGGCGGAATGGGCGTAGGGGTTTCCTCGTGGTCGTTGGCCAAGGCGGTTTCTCAAAGGGGACAATTGGGTGTGGTCTCGGGTACCGGTTTGGATGCCGTTTTGGCTCGTCGCTTGCAACTCGGCGATCCTGGCGGCCATATCCATCAGGCATTGGAAGCCTTTCCATTTCCCGAGGCGGCGCAGCGAGTGCTTGCACGATACTACATTCCCGGCGGCAAGTTGCCCAATGTCCCATTCAAGCCCCATCCGATTCCTCGCGAATGGATGACGCAGGACAACATGGAGCTTTGCGTTGTCGCGAATTTTGTCGAGGTGCATCTGGCCAAGAAAAACAACGACGGAATTGTCGGAATCAACTTAATGTAAAAACTGCAACTGCCGACCTTGACGTCGCTGTTAGGGGCAATGCTGGCTCATGTGGATTATGTCTTGATGGGCGCCGGAATCCCGCGGGCTATTCCTGGCATTCTGGATCGAATGAGCAATAACGAAGCGGTCGAGCTGTCGCTCGACGTTCAGGGCGCAGAGCCGTCGGATCGCTTTCTTGTGCAATTCGATCCAAAGCAGGCGTTTGGCCCCGAGCAGCCGCGACTGCGACGGCCGCGTTTTCTGGCAATCGTCTCCTCCTCCGTTTTGGCGACGGCGCTTGCCCGCAAGGCAACCGGCCATGTCGATGGCTTTATCATCGAAGGACCGACGGCAGGTGGGCATAATGCGCCGCCTCGCGGTCCGTTGCGATGCAACGACCAGGGCGAGCCGATCTATGGCCCTCGCGATTGTCCCGATTTGGGCGTATTTCGTTCGATTGGCCGGCCATTCTGGCTCGCCGGTTCTCACGATACCCCGGAAAAGGTCGCCGAAGCTCTCGTTCTCGGAGCGTCGGGCGTTCAGGTTGGAACAGCATTCGCCTTCTGCGAGGAATCCGGCTTGGACTCTGAGCTGAAACGCAAAACCATTGAGATGTCTCGTCGGGGAACCGTGAAGGTATTCACCGATCCCGTGGCATCGCCGACCGGCTTTCCTTTCAAAGTCCAGATGCTCCCGGAAACGCTTTCTGAGTCCGGCGTTTACGAACAACGGCAGCGATGTTGTGGCTTGGGTTATCTTCGACAAGCCTATAAGAAGTCCGATGGCTCTTTTGGCTGGCGATGCCCTGCCGAAAACGTGGACGCCTACATAACCAAAGGAGGCGCGATCGGCGATACCATCGGACGCAAATGTCTCTGCAATGCCCTGCTGGCTAATATCGGCCTAGGGCAAAGTCGCTCCAACGGCGGCGAATTGCCGCTGGTTACGTGTGGAGACAGCGTCCGGCAAATCGTTGAATTTCTGCCATCGCCCTTGGCTGAGTCCTACTCAGCGGAAGACGTTATTCACCACCTGCTGCCCAAATCGAACATGGCTCAAACGCCTTGAACAAGCAGCACGACTTCGGTTCGGTGAACAAGCTCTCCACAAACATCACACAAGCACTGTTTGGCATTCTTCGTGGCGCGCGTTTACCGCACGCAGTTGCAGCGGCCGAGGCCGAACTTCATCCCAAGTGCGTCGAACATGTCGGTCTCTTCCAGGCAAAGACCGATTTCTAGAAGTCCTCTCAAAAATAGTTAGCGCTTGGTTTTACGGATGCCGATTGTGCCGTCGATGAAACGGATACCCGGTGGGCGTGGACGACCTCAACGCGAACCACGCGATATGCTCAACGGCATCTTGTGAGTTTTGCGAACAGGGGCTCCCTGGAAAGACCTGCCCGAGAGGTATCCTCCATACCAAACCTGCCATCGACGGCTCCTGCTCAGGAGCCAAAAAAGGGGCGACGCGGTCGGCAAAACGAAACGCTGCCAGGGAAGCAAGATCAGGGCGATCGCAGACAGCCAGAGGCAGCCCTTCAATGTGCACCTTAATACAGACGTTATCGCTCCGCGGCATCCGAACGAGATCTTTGCAACCCATAGGTATCAGACGGTTTACGTTGGCCGCGGGCGGCATTATTCTGATTGCGTCTGAAACACCCCTAACGCGTTTACAGCCACAAATGTCAAAGAAATTGGACAGATGGATTATCGTCTGGGTAGTATAGAAGAAGTAAAAAGCGGGTAACGTAAGTTGCTGTTCTGACGTGGGTTACGACTTAAATTCAGATGAACGTGAAAATTCTTGTCCAATTCATGTTTTTTCGGCTCTCAACGTATGGAGGGATGCGTACGGTGCAATCTCCCGTGACGAGACAGGATCAACCTAATGGATGACAGGCAACCGTTGGCCAACGACCGCCAGGAGGAGTTCGTAGGTCTGCTCTCCGAGCATGATCGCGGCGTGATGCTTTTTATACTTTCGTTGGTGCCGAACTGGGCCGATGCTGAAGAAATCCACCAGGAGACTAACATCAAACTGTGGCAAGAGTTTGGCAAGTTTCAGTCGGGCAGCGATTTTGGAAAGTGGGCACGGACGATTGCTCGCTATCAGGTGTTGGCGTTTATCAAGCGGGAACAACGTAATTGGCTTCGCATGAACCAGCAGGCCATGGACTTAGTGGCTACCAAGGTGGCGGTTATGGCTGACCAGGAAAAGACGCGGCCAGTCATGTTGGCAGAGTGTGTCGAAGAACTTAGCTCATCTAGCCGAAAGTTGGTGCGGCTTCATTACACCGTGGGGAAAAAGATTAGGGATATTGCCCGCGAATTGAAGTGTACGCCTGACGCAGTCTATAAAACATTACAACGTGTCCGTTTGGAACTGCGTCGGTGCGTGGATCGCAAGCTAAGCGAGAGGGAAAGGGCATGACCGGACAAGCCATTCGGAACGATGCACTTTTCAGCAAGATCCATAGTCTTGCAACAGCGTGCTTGGAAGGCGACGCCGAAGCCATTGCATTCGAACAACTTAACGATCTGGTTTCCGGCAACCCCGAGGCACTCGACATCTATGTGGAATATCTTGACGACTCGATCAGTCTGAGTTATGTCCCATCGACGCCGGCGGATTCGGAAGCGATGACTCTTGAGCTATTGGAGGACGGGGCAACCGACATCTCAGACAATCCGATGGTATGTTTGCCGGGTCAGGTGTCTACGTTTCCTCTCTCTGGCATTTTCACGAATGCCTTTCATGGCACGATCGGCTTCTTCTCACAGGAATTGCCGTTTTCGTTACTAGTTGCAACTGTCTTAACAAGCCTTGGGCTCTGGGCTGCTTCGTTGGTCTATGTGTCCGGCCCGGAACAAATCGCCACGGTTGCTTCGGCCCCCGTGCGGGCATCGATAGATCCGACACTGGAATTCGTAGGCAAGATCACCGGCATGGTCGATTGCCACTGGTCGAAAGACGGTCGGGCACCGAACGGTTACGACAACGTATTGGTCGGGCGGCAGTTCAAGCTCGACTCCGGTCTGATGGAAATCACCTACGACAGCGGAGCGAGGGTTATTTTACAGGGCCCGACGACGTATGAAGTGGAATCCCGCGACGGAGGATTCCTCTCCCTTGGCAAATTGACGGCGCGGCTGGAAAAGAAGGCGGAAGGTGGAAGGCGGAAGGCGGAAGACTCTAATTCCCAATCCCCCTCGTCCCTCGCCTCTCGCCCCTCGCCCCTCTTCACCATAAAGACTCCCACCGCCACTGTGACCGATCTTGGCACTGAGTTCGGCGTCGAAGTGACTAAGGAGGGATACACTACGTCGCATGTGTTCCGCGGGTCGGTCAAATTGCAGCCTGTCGGTTTAGGCAAGGATACTCAGAGTCATGTACTAGTTTTGCATGAGAATGAATCGGCGCATGTGGGAAAGAATACTGACGGAAATGGCCGAATTGCTGCCCCGCGTCGCATCGTTGTTGATCCGCAGGCATTTACTCGCCGCATCCTACAACCGCCAAAGATGCTCGATTTGCTTGACGTTGTTGCCGGCGGATACGGTTCTGTGCAACGCCGCGAGCGCGGTATCGATCCGACTACAGGCCAAGAAATCTGGGCATTCACTTCGGGGCTTCTTTCGGGCGACTCACAGTATCACACCATCAATTGGCACACGTTAATCGACGGCGTGTTTATTCCAAAGGGCGGGGCTGGGCCGGTTGTCCTCGATTCGGCCGGACACGCGTTCAAGGACTTTCCACGGACCTCTGGAAATATGTATTGTCCAATCTGGGCACGTGCGACGACCATTCCCTCGGATGAACGTGCGAATGATCTTAGCCCATACTGGGTCTATGCCATGGGCCCTGGCACGCAGTACATGCCCGGCAATCGCGGCCTGTTGGGGATG
The DNA here is from genome assembly GCA_964458015.1 of uncultured Planctomycetaceae bacterium. Lineage (GTDB taxonomy): Bacteria > Planctomycetota > Planctomycetia > Pirellulales > Thermoguttaceae > CAYWGR01. The sequence goes on along the minus strand of CAYWGR010000162.1, from coordinate 3,929 downwards.
CACGCCAACTCGGGAATTACGTTTAAACTTAAAGCCATGGGCGAAGTATACCAAGGCATGAGGCCGGTTCGCTTCAAAACGGTTGCTGGGGTGACGCGCAAAGAGGGGATGTCCGATATCTGGGTCTTCATCGATGGCCGATTGAAATACAAAAGGCAGTCTCTACGGATGCAAGAAGGCGCAGTGCATATCAACGTGGAAATTAGCAACGAGGATCGCTTTCTCACGCTCGTCTCTACCGAGGGTTCAGACGGACTAAGGGCAGATTGGGTTGTGTTCGGAGACCCGGTCATTGAAATGCGAAGCATCGCAAAATGAAAGGTGTTTCACGGTGGAATCTCTATTCGGAACAGCCACGGACTTGTAGTGACAACCAAACGATGAGATGGCGAGTTCTACAAAGAAAACAGATCAGAGAAGGGAGTGCATAGTGTCCCCGCGGGCGGTCCGCTAGGGAGAATGTTGTAGTTATTATCCTTTGGGAGGTGTGTTATGCTAACGTTGAAAAGTGTTGCCCTGTCGGCGGTTCTATTCGCCGTCTCCGCGGCCACGGTATCGGCGAGTACCATGGAGTTTACCGCGGGCAGAGAGGCATCGGGAGTAAGCTGGAATACAACTTTTAGTCCATTAAGCCAGGAGTATACCGAGTCCGGCTCGGTTCTCGATGGAGGCACCGATTACAAGTCGGTCGCCCTGTATCATTTCGACCTATCTACGCTGCCCACATACTCGGCCATTAATTCCGTGACCTTGGGATTGACGGTGAAGGGTGGATACAATGGCGGTTTCTCGGCCAGCATGGGCATTTATCGCGTTGCTAATACGTATAGCAACTGGCAGACCGATGCTACCTGGATCTACAGCACTGGCACCACGGCATGGACTGGCAGTGTAACGATGGACCAAGTGGGCACCGGCAGCGCCTTGGCAAGCACCGACGTTATCAGCACGACCGTAGATCAATCCTCCTACTGGACGGTTGACGGCTCTGTAGCCAGTACATTGGTCAACGACTGGAAGCTGGGAACCAACTCAGGACTTCTTCTCATGGCGGCGTCAGGCATTGCCGGTGCTGACTCCCGTACGGGTTTCTATTTGGCAAGTTCATTGACACCGCCGACGTTGACCGTTAACTACACACCTATCCCCGAACCATCAACGATCACGCTACTGGTAGCGGGCGTGTTCAGCTTATTGGCCTACGCGTGGCGGAAGCGGAAATAGAACGAATATTGGATGGCGGATGGTGGATTTAACGAACACGTTACATCGCCATCCGCCATCTGTTCCGATATGAAATATGTGAGGTGAGCATATGCGTCGAAATCCACCATCCACCATCAGCCACCCAAAACTCGCGTTCACGCTTGTCGAGCTTTTGGTCGTTATCACGATCATCGGCATCCTCATCTCCTTGCTACTGCCTGCGGTGCAAGCGGCCCGAGAGGCGGCGAGAAAGCTGCAATGCAGCAACAACCTGAAGCAACTTGGCCTCGGAATGCTTCAGCACGAGCAGGCCAATGGATTCTTTCCCTCCGGTGGTTGGGGTTGGTCTTGGGTAGGTGATCCAGATCGCGGTACGGGCAAAGAGCAGCCGGGCGGGTGGCTCTACTCGATTCTTCCCTATATGGAACAACACGCCCTGCATGATCTTGGCACGGACGGTGATCAAGATCACTGGACAGCCACGCAGCTTACCGGCGCCGCGCAATGTATTAGCACACCGCTCGCCGTAGCAAATTGTCCCACGCGACGGCCACCGGTGGCGATCCCGGTGACTTGGCCGAATTTTAGCAATGGCCAATTCGCCGCCAGTGGCGCTAATCCGATCAGCCAGGCGGCTCACGGCGACTACGCCGTGTGTGTCGGCGACATGGCACAGGGTACTTACGCGGATGGGCCGTCTACTCTGGCCGACGCTATTGTGTATACTTGGTCAACCGTCGAAACGACCGGCATAAGTTTTGCGCGGAGCCAAATCTCGATAGCGGCGGTCTCCGATGGGACTAGCAACACCTACATGGTGGGAGAGAAGCACGTGATGGTTGACGCTTATGCCGATGGCAGCAAGGATGGGACCGACAATGAGACCATGTATAATGCCAATGACGACGCCTCCTGCACGACCTACTATAATTCTGACTCCGGTCCCACGCACCTGCCCATGCAAGATATGTCTGGTTCGATGCATAACTACAGTTTCGGCAGTGCTCATACCGGCGGCTGCAATATGGTTTTCTGCGACGGCTCGGTCCACTCGATCAGTTATTCGATCAATGCCGAAACCCATCGTTGTCTGGGAAACCGAAAGGATGGCCAGGTCATCGATGGCAGCCAGTTTTAGATTTTTCCCTCCTGTAAGAACTCACGACGTTCCCCAGTAATTTCCGCCTCACGTTCCCACCCCAGGATTTCATGATGGCCACACGCTATGCGATGGTGCTTGCGGTGACGATTCTGATGCAGTCAACGTTGGCCACGGCGGCTGCCGCCCCGGCGACTCCGCAGAGCAACGCGATGGTGCTATGGTATTCGCATCCTGCCGGGCGATGGCTGGAATCGTTGCCGGTGGGTAACGGCAGGCTGGGCGTCATGGTTTTTGGCGGCATCGAAAAGGAACGTTTGGCGCTGAATGAATCCACGTTTTGGTCGGGTGCGCCAAGCGATCGCTACGAGAACCCCGAGGGACACAAACATCTGGCCGAGATTCGTCAATTGTTCTTCGCGGGCAAATATAAGGAAGCAGTTGGTCTGACAGGGCAGTATTTGATCGGCCGGAAAGACAACTTCGGCACGCATCTTCCGGTTGGCGATCTTTGGCTCCATACGCGACATCCTGCGGGCGAAGTCCGTGATTACCGCCGTGATCTGGACATCGACCAAGGCGTCGCGCACGTGGAGTACACGGTCGCCGGAGTGCGATTCAAGCGGGAGGTTCTCGCTACCCATGTCGAGGGCATCGCAGCCGTTCGCCTGACGGCCGACAAGCCTGGCCAGATATCATTTCAGGCGAAATTGACCGCTGGCGGCAACCGCCCCTGGACGGTGAAGGCTCTGGGACAGAATACGCTGGTCCTTTCAGGCGATGCGTATGAAAATCTGCACAGTGACGGCCGCTGCGGCGTCGCAATGCAGGGCTTATTGCGAGTATTGCCCGAGGGAGGGCGAATGTCAGCCGTCGGCGATAGCCTCGACGTCCAGGCGGCTGATTCCGCAACGGTCCTTGTGGCAATCAACACGAATTACAAGGGACGCGATCCTGCCCAACTCTGTCAGGCTCAGATGACCGCGGCCGCGAAGCAGGCCTATAACGAAATTCGCACAGCACACGTGGCCGATCACCAACGGCTGTTTCGTCGCGTCAAAATCGACTTGGGCGGCAGCGAGGCCTCGGCAACGCCGACCGACGAGCGGTTGAAATCTCTTCGCGTGGGCAAAGATGATCCGCAACTTTTGGCGTTGTTTTTTCAGTATGGCCGCTACCTGTTGATTGCCGGCTCGCGTGAGGACTCGCCGCTGCCATTGAATTTGCAGGGCATCTGGAACGACAATCTTTGCTGCAACATGGGCTGGACGTGTGACTATCACTTGGACATCAATATCGAGCAAAACTACTGGCCGACCGAGGTGTGCAACCTCATCGAATGCCACCAGCCGCTTTTTGGTCTGATCGAGTCGCTCCGCGAACCAGGGCGACGAACGGCCAAGCTGGTTTACGACTGAAACGGCTGTGTCTGTCATGTGTTTACCAACGCATGGGGCTTCACGGCGCCTGGATGGTCGCTTGGTTGGGGGACGCACGTAAGCGGCGGCATCTGGATCGCCTCGGACCTGTGGCGACACTGGATATTTACCGGCGACAAGGATTTTCTTGCCAAGCAGGCCTATCCGTCTTTGAAGGAAGCCGCTCAATTCTTTCTGGACTACAT